>DATGSQ010000001.1:0-48838 GCA_035302425.1 Bacillota bacterium
AGGGCGTATTGGACGCTCCATCGTTACCTTCATTCGCAAAATCGCAAACGAAGGGCATATTGGACACTCCATCGTTACCTTTAAACACAAATTCACAAAAGAAGGGAGTGTTGGACGCTCCATCGTTACTATTTTTTTCAAAAATCTCGAAAATGGGAACGAATAATGAACTTATGGGACACGTTTGGTAGTTTTTTCAAAATCTGACTCGCATCTAGCGCTTGCGAATCCCGTTTGGAATAGTTTCCAAAAAGCTGTCTCGTATTAGGATCTTGCGGGACTTACTCAGCTAAAGTTAGTAAAAGTGGAAATGAATTTCTTGAAATGTTGAATCATTGTCAGTTTCTCCATTTAATGTTGCGAACGGTTTCTTATATGTTAAAATTAAATTCATGTTCATTATTGAGGAGGTTATTTTATGAGTCCTTACTTTTTTGTACTTCCGACAATTGTAGCAGTTATACCGATATTATTTATTTTTAAAGTTTCCATTGAGCGGGTAAAGGAAGATCCGAACAGTTTCCAAAAGGCGTATGTGCAGTTTCTTTTATGGGCGGCAATTTTTGAAGCTATTCCGATTATTTTAATCGTCTTTGCCTTTATGAATGCTGAGCCGGTTGCAAATATATCTGAACTTTATATGCCAGCAATTATAATTTTTCTCGTTGCCGGTTTTGCAGCTTTTTTTGTCTTTTTACAAATGACTGTTGATGTTGTAGCAGAGACGAAAGAAATTGTTCAACGGTTTTGTATGTTAGCTTTTATGCTAATGTTAGCTATTCCGATCGTTTCAATTACCGGTTTATTTACGATGATGCCCACAAATTAGATATGTACTAACGCTTAATTGCGGCATATGATACAATGAAAAAAACATAACTTATTTTCACGAGGTGTACGTCATGACTTTAGAAACAGTTAATATATATTTATTTGTCAGTGCTGCACTATTAGCGGTTATTTCCGTTGTTGTTATTTTTAAAGTGCTATCAAACCGATTGAAGGATAACCCCGAAACATACAATCAAGTACAAAAAAACTTATTTATCGGTGTTGCGATGAGTAAAATCGTTCCGGTAATTATACTAATATTCGCGATTTTAAGAATGCCATCGGGTGTTGCTATTGATCGTTTATTAATTCCGTGGGCTCTCATTATTCTCGTCGTTGTCGTTAGTTTTATTTATATTTCAGGGCAAAAAAAGCTTAACCTAAACCCCCATGCGCAGCGGGCGGTTAATACGCTTGTGACAATTACTAGACCACATTTATTTTCAATTCCTGTTATGGCGATTGTATTTTTATTTTTAATGACACTTTAATAGCATTAAAAAGTGAATACATATATTTTACTTAACTCGTTTGAATGTGTAGGGAGAATCGTTCATCAATTATAAACTTTTTAAAAACCACCTTATATAAGGTGGTTTTTTTACATTCATATGTAACTTATATATTGAAAAATGTAACTTATATATTTACTTATGTAAAATATATATTGAATAAAGTAAATTATATGTTACAATTTAATTGGAAAGGATGTTTAAAATCATGAAAAACAATTTAAAAATTGCCCGTGTTTTAGTTGATTTAACTCAACAACAATTAGCTGAAAAAGTGGGTGTTACTCGTCAAACGATCAGTTTAATTGAGCAAGGGAAATATAATCCGTCTTTAAGACTTTGTTTAAATATTTGTTATGCGGTAGGCAAAACGTTAGATGAAGTTTTTTGGATAAACGAGGAGGGTAATGAAAATGAAGTTACAAAAAATTAATGATGAACGTCTAATCATCAAAAATTTGAAAAACATACGACTTGTTTATATTGTGCAAACGTTTGGGATTATTGGATTGTTAGTATATGATGCCATAGCGCATGGATTAAGTAGTTTAAAAGCAAATCCTCTGTCAGTTGTATTAATTGCTTCAACGGCTGTGTTAGCTTTTTTATCATACAATGCAACGGATGAGCGTTTAGTATTTAATAATTTAAAAAAGATTCGTATAGCATATGTTATCCAAATGTTAGGTATTATTGGGATATTAGGATATGACTATTTGCTAGCGAAGGATATAAATGTGGTTTATGGTAGCCCACTTTGGTTTGTATTTATAGTTTCAACGACGGTGCTCTTGTTTTTATCTATGAATATTAGTGTAGACTATGAAAGTGGTAAAAAATCAGCAAATAAAGGGTTAGCTATTCAAACAATTGTTCTTGTTTTAGTTTCATGCACCGTTGGGTTTTTTACCGTTTATTTAGACGAACATTCTTCGTTTTTTGACGGGTTATTAATGGGCGGGATATTGTTTGTATGTGGTTTTATCGTTTCTTTAGTTCTTTATAGACTAAGAAAAAGTAGAGAATAAATTTCAAATAAGGTAATCAAAAAGAATCCTGCGATGTGCAGGATTCTTTTTCTATAGTTACATTTGTTCAAATGGACTTTCTGGGTCACGTCCGGAGATTTTTGCTGTTAAATTATCAAACATCGTATAAATAACCGGAATGAGTAATAATGTAAATATGCTCGATACGGATAAGCCAAAAATAATTGTCACTGCAAGAGGTTGTTGCATTTCTGCTCCTTCACCAAACGCTAAACCGAGGGGAATCATCGCTAACACAGTTGTTAAAGTCGTCATTAAAATTGGCCGTAAACGACTGCGACCCGCTTCGATAATTGCTTCGGAACGTTTAATGCCACGTCGTCGTAAAATATTTATATAATCAACGAGAACAATTGAGTTGTTAACGACAATACCTGCAAGCATAATGACCCCGATAAATCCTGGAATACTCAATGGTAAATTAAAGACGAGCAAACCTAAAATAACTCCGATAATAGTTGCTGGCATTGAAAACATAATAATAAATGGAAATAAAAAGTTTTCAAATTGTACAGCCATAACTGCATATACTAAGAAAATAGAGAAGACTAATGCAAGAGCTAAATCGGCAAAGGATTCGGCCATATTTTCTGCCTCTCCACCAATTTTATAAGAATATCCCTCAGGGAAATTCATTGCATCAAGTCTTGCTTCAACATCACGGACGATACTATTTAAGTCACGATCCATAATGTCGCTAGAGACGTTCATTTGTGGTTGTTGATTTTCTCGCAGTAAAGATACTGGTCCTTGGGTTTCCTTAAATGTAGCAACTTCCGCTAATGGAATAACTGCTCCCGTTGTCGTTTGAATATTCATCGTTTGTAAATCAGAGATCGTTTGACGCTTCTCTTCAGGATAAAGTAATCTTACGTCCATTTCCCGCCCTGCTTCACGATATTGTGTGACGAGCTGTCCGGTAAACTGCATTTGTACTTGAGCCATAATTTGTTGCTCTGTTAAACCGTACATCATCGCCCGATCAGTTTCGACGACAATTTCTAGTTGCGGGATACCTTCTCCGATAGCTGTTTGTGGGTTATGAACCCCCTCAATCGTCGAGATTTCTTCGACAACCGCTTCAGCTAATTGGCGTAAACCTTCGTGCTCTGGACCATTTAACTCTATACTAATTGGATCTCCAAAACTTACACCACCATGCATCGCACTTACAGTAATTTCTGCACTTGGTATCGTTTGAAAATCGTCATCAATTTTTTGGACGATTTCACGATCCGATAAATCACGCTCTGACGGCGGAATGAGTTGTAGCATAATTGTTGCTGAATTTACACTACCACCCAATCCACCAACACCGCCTCCGCCGACGGATACGTAACTTGTTTCAATGTATTTATTATATGTTGATAGTTTTTCGTTCACTTGTTTAACAATTTCATCTGTATGGGTTAACGAACTCCCGGGTGCTGTTTCAACGCTTATTTCAATTTGACCTTGGTCTGCCGCTGGAATAAATTCCGCGCCAATTAATGGAATAAAAGCTAAACTAATCGCAATAGCTAAAATCGTGCCAAAAACCGTCGTTTTACGGTATTTTAATACCCCTTTTAAAACACGTTCATAACCATTTTTCAATCGTTCTAAAAGTTCATTAAACCAATAACGTTTTCCTTGGTCTTCCATCGCTTTCGATAAAAGCTTTGATGAAAGCATTGGCACAAGTGTAACCGCAACAACGAGGGATGCAATTAAAGAAAACGATACGGTTAACGCAAGTGGTGTAAATAAATCAGACGCAATACCATCGACAAAAACAATCGGTAAAAAGACGACGAGGGTTGTCGTTGTTGATGCGATAACGGCCGGCGCAAGTTCAGAGGCACCTTTTGTCGCTGATTCAAATAAACTGTACCCGCGTTGTCGGTATGAGTAAATATTTTCCAAAATGACGATCGAACTATCAACCATCATCCCGATCCCTAAGGCAAGACCACCAAGGGTTAAAATGTTTAACGTTTCGCCGGTAAAATACATTAACGTAAACGTTGAAATGACAGCAATTGGAATCGATAGACCGATGACGATTGTTGCACGAATACTTTTTAAAAATAATAGTAAAATTAAAAACGAAATGGCTCCACCAATGATCATATTGCTAATAACTGAGTCAACGGACATTTCGATAAATTCCGATGTATCGATGACTGTCTCTAAGTGAACCCCTTCAGGAAGTTCGGCATTAATTTCAGCTAAACTATTGTTCACTTCATTAGCAACAGCGACGGTATTTGCGTCGGTTTTCTTTAAAATAGATAAAACGACCGCTTGTTCACCATTGACGAGCGTTACGTTGTTTGATGGTTTGAAGCTATCTTTCACTTCTGCAATATCGCTAACGTGTACTTGCCCGCCCGTTTCCGTCGGTACAATCGTTTGACCGATGTCATCTAAGGATGTAAATTCACCGACAATGCGCAATTGTAAATCTTTACTTCCTTTATCAATCGTACCTACAGATGCCGATTGATTCGCACTAGCAATAACTTGCGTAAATGTTTCCATTGAGACACCGTATTGTTGTAGCTTTGTCTCATCAATAATGAGTTGAATTTCGCGGTCTTTACCACCTTCAACGGTTACTGAAGCGACACCTTCTTGACGCTCAAAAAAGGGAACGATCATATCATCAGCAAGTTCTGTTAAAACTTCTGGGTCTTTTCCTGCTAAACTAATCCATAAAACTGGTAATTGATCGGGACTAAACCGCATAATACGCGGATCTCCCGCTTGTTCTGGCAAAAATCCTTTTACTTGATCGACCCGTTCTCGCACATCGAGTAAGGCTTGATCAAGATCAACACCATTTTTAAACATCATTAAAACGAGGGAGTTACCTGATTGGGATTGAGACTGAACAGTTTCTATCCCTTCGATTGAGCTTATGGATGCTTCTAATGGTCGGCTTATTAAATTTTCGACATCTTCTGGTGCAGCATCTTGATAAGTCGTTGCAATGACGGCAACAGGAAAATCGATTTTTGGAAATAAATCGATGACTAAATTTCGTGCAGAAACAAATCCTAAAGCGATGATCGCTAAAACGATCATAATAACTCCAACAGGGCGTCTGACAGAAGTATTAACTAATCTCAAGATTCATTCTCCTCATTTACAACTTCTACTTCTGTACCGTCAGATAAAGTGAGCTGACCGTTGAGAACGATCGTATCTCCTTCATCTAAATCGCCTTCAATCGCTGTCAGATCCGATTGAGCTTCAATGACAGTTACATCTATATGAATGGCTGTATCATCTTTAATAATATATACGAACGTTTCATCACTATCTTCAATTAGTGATTCTGTTGGAATGATAAGTGCTTTACTAACAAGTTTTTCTGGAACGTGAATAGTTGCGATCATTCCTGGTAAAAGCCGTTCTTTTTTATTTTTTACAGTTCCTGATATTGGATAAAGTCCTGTATCATTAGGTAATTTAGCAATTGATTTAACCGTTAGTTCATAGGTTTTACGGTCGATCGTAACGTCAAACTTTTTATCTTTTTTAAAAAGTGAACGATCCTTATCTGTCACTGTAAAATCAAGGGTTAATTGATCGAGATCGATAATTAATGCCAATGGGTCTTCATCAGATACTATATCCCCTTCTTTAGCCGCAAGTTCTATGACTTCCCCATCTTCAGGGGCGCGAACATTTTGGATGCCTACAGGAGTTTTTATTTTAGCAATAATGTCGTCCTCTTTAACTTGATCACCATTTTCTACGAGTAGTTCATCAATTTCCCCGGGATTTTGCAAAAGGACAGGGGTCATTTGCTCAGGTGAAAGTCGACCGTGAAATTGCCTTTCAAGGGTTAAATCACCTTGTTCAATTGTTGTAACTTCAACAGGAACAATGCGTTCTTCTTCAGGTTCTTCTACTTCCTCTGAATTACAAGCAACAGTTATCATTAAAAAAAGTGAACTTATAATAATTCCTAAAACCAAGCGTTTGATCATTTTTGTAACTCCTTTGTTTTATTGAGCCTAGACATACCTATACAAATAGCTAGTTCTTCAATTACCTATGCGATAATAAAAAATGTTATTCATATATATTGTACAGGTAATTTTATTGGAAGTTAACTAATTTTTTATTAAAGAAATTCATATTAAATATCGTAATTACTTTACCATCATACATGGTTTTAGGAGGTATTATCAAGAAAAAATGATTACTTTTATATGTTAATCGTTAAGTTATAAACACTTTAATCGACTAAGGGCTGGAGTAAGCTAGCAATGAGTTGTCCAGTTTTTTTATATTGCATATTAAAAGAGGCAAAAGATACATCTATAATTAAATCTGTGCCATCTCTAAAGCGAATGTGTGTTCTGTTTTTGTCATTCAATGGTTGATATTTTTTAATTTGGTAGTAAGAAATAACACCACTCTTTTCGCTACTTAGAGAACGAATGGGTACCATAAATATACCTTTTCGCGGGTGGACGGTAATTGGAAGTTTTATTGATGTACGAAGAACGTATTCGGCAAATTTTAAACGCCCTTCAAGTGAGGCTCCGTGACGAGTACAATTAATATCTAAAATCTTTTTCAAACTATGTATAGAACTTATTTTACGACTCCCTTCATAGATTAATGTGCGATATGCTAAATCTTGTTTACACAAAATTGCTTTTGTCTGTCTATTAATTGCATAAACATCTAACATATTGCATTACCTCCATTATTGCTTTGTTTTTTATGCATATTATACTATTTTTGTCTTTATTTGTCTAAGCCTTTAGTCTTAACAACGTACTGAACACTACTACTTAAGTTTATATTACTTTGAAAAAGTTATTGCTGAATAATTAGAAAGTATATTATTAAATATGGTATACTGTACGTAAAGAAAGAACATTGGGGTGATTTAATTTGGATATTGCAGCGATGTCGACAGTAATGTCACAAGCTAACGTACGACTAGAAGCTAGTATAGCTGTTATGGATCAAATCAAAAATGTAGCTGAAATGCAAGGTGAACAACTAATTGAAATGATGCAACAAGCAAACAAACAGTCTGTTCCGCACCCAACATTAGGTCAATCGATTGATATTTCTGTGTAAATAATAATCCCATCTACTTCGCAAAGGTCTTAAAAGTATGACTTGCGATTGTAGATGGGAATTTTCATTTAAAAAATAGTTAACGTCCTTCTCTATCTTCATCTTCAGTTTCTAACTCCGGCAATATATTCTCATTATCCGGATCACGGTCGAATGTATTTTCAGACTCATCTAGCTGATCATTACGATCCAAATCATTTCCAGGCTCATTAAACTGATCGTCACGATCTAAATTATCCCTAGGTTCTTCCATTTGATCGTTGCGATTTTCTTCCCGTGGAGTGTTTTGGTCATCCCCTCTATCCTTAGTATTTGTTGTACAGGCAACTAGTAAGACGGAGATGAATATAGCTACAATAATTTTTTGTAATGACTTCACCGAACAATTACCTCCTTTTGCATATAATCTTCATCTCGTTTAGCATATCCTAATATAGGAATTGTCATACGAAGTAAATTCAATGTGAAATAAAAGGTAATTTATTGTAAATATAATTTATAGTAGTGTAGTGGGAAAATTTTACAGGAAGATATTTATGGGGAAATAAATGAACAACATAAAAAAGTGGTGCCATAATTCCAAGTTCTTAATGGGAACAAACACCTAAGTTAACGAACAAAATAAAAAAGGGTGCCCACTTTTGGACGCCCCTATTATTTATTGTATAGCAAACATTATTTCTGCTTCACAGGCGACTTTACCATCGACCTTCGCAACACCTTTTCCTTTACCAATCGGACCGCGCATACGAATAATTTCTACTTCTAACGTTAATTGATCACCAGGCCTTACTTGTCTTTTAAAACGGGCTTTATCGATTCCTGCTAAAAAGCCAAGTTTTCCTTCATTTTCTTCCATCCCTAAAACAGCAATCGCACCGACTTGCGCTAAGGCTTCAATGATTAAAACACCGGGCATAACAGCATACTCTGGAAAATGACCTTGGAAAAACGGCTCATTTATAGTGACATTTTTTAACCCAACGACACGCTTACCTTCTTCAATTTCTAAAATTTTATCGACGAGTAAAAATGGGTAACGATGGGGAATAGTTTCTTTAATTTGTTCAATATCCATGATTGTTCGCTCCTTTTATTTTAAAATGGGTACTTTGTTTAAGTTTAGTTATGTAGGGAAATATATGTTTAACTTAATTAAGGCAATAACTTATTTGTTTTTTAAAAAGGAGGTTATTCCTATTTGGACGTTATTGTTCATATTATTCGGCTTTTGGTTAATTGGCTTTTCTTTTAAAATTGCGGGTGGGCTCATTCATATTTTATTAGTTATTGCCGTGATCGTATTCGTCTATCAACTTTTTATAAAAACGATGTTACGTGATTAAGAAAAAATTTTAAAAAAGCATGTTTCTAGTAAACTAAGGAAACATGCTTTTATTTATTCTTTTGTGACGATATCAATAATATGTTGCCATGTTTCTTTTTCTAAAATATCTTTTGGTTCGCCTTCCCCTAAGATACCGTAACCGACCATTGCTCCTACGATTAACGCTCCTACACATAAAGCAGCGATGAATAAAACACGTAATACAATTGGAAAAATACGTCGTAGTGGACGCCGTTTTCGCTTTTTCTTTCGTTTTCGTGTTTCTTCTGTTGTCGTTTGTTCTTTAGCTTTTGTTTGCTTCGTTTGCCCTTTTTCTACTGTTTGCTTCTTTCGCTTTTCTTGCTTGTCTGAGCGTGTTTTTTGTGAAGCTTTCTTAGGTTTTGTTGCCATAATAATTGTTTCTCCTTAACTCTTAAAAAATTGGGCGTCAACTGTTCAACGCAATTATTCAGTGAGCTATTTTACTTATGCTCACCGTCTTTTTATATTTTTAGCGTAGTTGATTAATGAGCCCTAACATTTGATCGCCCATTGTTATCGAACGAGCATTAAATTGATAAGAACGTTGTGCAAGTAACATATCTGTCATCTCTTCAGCGATGTCAACATTTGACTGTTCAAGTGCTCCGCTTCGTAAGACATTTTGTTCACCTGTACGATTGATGATAATATCATCTGCATTATAACCAAGTGCTGCAACATCTGGCAAACGGAAGAAGTTTTGTCCGACTGCTTCTAAAACTCTCGGACGAATCGCTTCAACGATATTAAGCGTGCCGATAACGTTTGTTAGTTGGCCTTCCTTTACAACAACTTGTCCATTTGGATTAATTTGAATATGGTCCGCTGACTTTGGGATAGTAATTCGTCCATTTGCCCCGATAACGGGATGACCATCAGCATCTGTTAATAATAACTCCGTATCATTAATCGGGCTTAAATAAAATGAACCATCCCGGGTCAAACGGGTTTCGGTTGTTTCCCCATCGGTTACTTCAACTTGGAAAAAGTAATAATCATTAAGTAAGGCGACATCTAATGCTCGCTCTGTATCAATCATCGCCCCTGCGGTAAAACGTTGGTTAATCGCTCCGAGTTTTGCCCCAGAACCGACACGAATACCATCGGGTGTTAAGCGACCTTCACCGTTACGTGGATCGGTTAAATTGTTAATTTGTTGAAAAAGTAATGACTGAAAATCTGCCTGTCTAGCTTTATAACCTGTCGTTTGGCTATTAGCTATATTATGGCCGACAATATCAAGTTTGTGTTGTAACTGTTGCATCGTCACTGCCGCTTGTAACATCATTCGTGACATAAACCTTCACCTCTTTTTAACCTAAACGTCCGATATCATTGACAGCTTTTTCTAAACTTTCATCATAGGTCCGTAAAACCCGCTGATTCGTTTCAAATAGACGGTAAGCCTCCATCATTTGTGTCATCGTTAAACCAGAATCAACATTTGACCCTTCTAAATAACCTTGTCTCACCGTATAAATTACTTCAGCTGGAATAGCAGCAGCCGCTTCACCTACATATAATTCATGACCCTCTTTTTCTAAATCATTCGTATTTTCGACGTAACTTAATCCTAATTGAACATTTTCTTCACCTATTTGTAATGTTCCATTAGATAAGACTGTAAAATGATGATCATTTGTGTTAATCGGAGCACCATTTACATCAAGGACATAATGCCCTTCCGTTGTAACGAGCATACCATCCCCGTCAATCGTAAAGTTTCCGTTACGTGTTAAACGAATATCGCCCGCTTCATTTTGAACGGTAAAAAAGAGACTGCCATTTTCATCCGGGACGTGTTGTTGATCAATAGCTAAATCGGTCGGTAAAAATGTTTGTTTTAATGCACCTACTGAAAAGTTTGGAATATACTCTTGAACATAAACACCTGTATTCAACGAGCCAACGAGACTTCTTTGGGGAATGTTCGTCGGTGAAGTTGTCGGTGTTTTTTGTGAGTCAATTTTTTGCATTAACATTTCTGGAAATGCACGAATAGCTACTTGATCAGCTTTATACCCAGGTGTGTTTACATTTGCGATGTTATTTGCTAATGCTTCTTGTTGACGTTGCTGTGTAATCATTCCACTCGCAGCAGCGTAAAACCCTCTTAACATTTATCGTACCTCCCCTTGCGACTTTTTTACGATAGGCGCTTAAATAATTTCGCGACGGTCAATTTTATCGATATTCTCTAACATAATACCTGTTCCTTTGGCAACACAGTTCATCGGCTCATCGGCGACAAAAACAGGGACTTTTAACTCTTCTGCTAACAATAAATCTACTCCATGAATCATCGCACCGCCACCTGTTAAAATAACCCCTCGATCAATAATATCAGCGGATAACTCTGGTGGTGTTTTTTCTAAGACGAGTCGTGCGGCTTGAACAATAGCTGACATCGGCTCCCTTAAAGCTTCTTCAATTTCGTCCGATGAAACATTGATTGTTCGTGGTAAGCCTGTCACTAAATCACGGCCACGAATATCCATCGTTTCTTCACGACTTCCTTTAAAGACAGTCGCAACATTAATTTTAATGTCTTCTGCTGTACGAATACCGATAAGCAATTTATATTTATCTTTTATGTATTGCAAAATTGCATCATCAAAGGTATCTCCAGCAACTTTTATTGATTCAGCCGTAACGATATCTCCCATGGAAATGACGGCAACATCTGTCGTACCTCCACCGATATCGATGACCATGTTTCCACTCGGTTGGAAAATTTCCATTCCGGCACCGACTGCGGCTACTTTAGGTTCTTCCTCAAGAAATACTTTTTTACCACCTGATTTTTGTGCCGCTTCCTTAATCGCCTTTTGTTCAACCTTTGTAATATTAGTCGGGCAACAAATTAGCATTTTCGGCTTTGATAAAAATCCTTTGACACGAATTTTATTTATAAAGTGTTTTAACATTGCTTCTGTGACATCAAAATCCGCAATTACACCGTTTTTTAATGGTCGGATCGCTTCAATATTTCCAGGTGTACGTCCTACCATTCGATAAGCAGCCGTACCAACTTCAAGTACTTTGCCTGTTGTTCGATCCATCGCTACGACGGCTGGTTCATTTAATACAATTCCTTTACCCTTGACGTGAATTAGCACGTTCGCTGTTCCAAGGTCAATTCCGATATCTCTTGAAAACATTCACCTTCTGCCCCCTAAGCATACACATTATTGCATTAATTTAATACTTGCTCCTAATCATCTATTCTACCACATTATTTGTCAATTAACTGCAAAATAAATAAAAAAATTGTTTTTTGTTGACTTTTCAGCATGGGATGGCTTAAGCGTGCCATAATAATCAATAAATGGGGTTAACACCGATAAACGATAGATGAACTTTGGACGGCAATCGTTCGTTAATATTATCCAATTTGTTAATAGCCGATAAGCGAGCGATAAACTACGAACGCAAAACAATAATTTTTAAAACCGCACCCGCTGCCAGACTATGCAAACGAGCGATAAACATTTTAAGCGCACGCTGAGAGTGATTTTTTACATAAAAAAAGCTCTTAGAGAATATCCTTCTTAAAGCAGTTAAACTTTACATTGCTTTATTGATGGATTTTCTTAAGAGTTCGATAAGGAATGTTTATTGAACATACTTGTTACTCGTTTGTTCCTCTTTCTGTTCACTTTGTAGTTGGTATTTTCTTCGTGTTGCTTCACCCCCGCGAATATGTCTTACGGATTTGTGATATTGTAAAATTTGTTTTACTTCTTGGGCTAAAGACGGGTTGACACGGGGTAAACGTTCAGTTAAATCTTTATGAACAGTGCTTTTGGAAACACCAAATTGTTTCGCAATCACTCGGACAGTTTCTCGTGTTTCTACGATGTAATGACCGATCTTGATTGTTCGATCTTTGATGTAATCACGCACACCATTCGCCTCCCTAAGTTGGATTTTCCGAGGTGTCATTAGCGACTAGGTGTTATTGACGAATAGGTCATATGTTTTTACTAAAGGCAACTTAATCTTCCTGACAGTTAAGCTTCATTCATATTGCCGAGACCAAAAATATCGTATTCGAGCAAACTTAAACGACCACTCACCTCAGAGTTTGTTTATCATCTGATTGATACATTTTATTAATTAGGTAGGATAATTATGAATAATTTTAGCGAAGTAAATATAATTGCAGTTATAAAGGAGCTTTCCATGACAAAAAAGCGACTTTCAGTTTCTACACACTATTGGGGGGAATGTGTGAAAACTAAAAGTCGCATTAAAAATTCGTTAATGACGTATGATGTATTATGTCGCTTATTTAATTACTCCATCGTTTCTTCTGTGTCTTCGTCATCTTCGTCTACATCATCCATAGCGTAAGTAGCTAATTTACTTAACGGTTGATTAAAGAAATCTTCTGGATTAACTTCTGCACCTGTTTTTCTTAACTCAAAATGAACGTGATTACCATTTTCTTTTCCGAATAAATTTTTCCCAGCACTACCGATTAAATCACCTTGAGAAAGTTCATCACCTTCTGCTACAGCAACATCTTGTAAACTCGCATAATATGTTTTAATATCTTCATCATGCGATAAAACAACGACATTACCTAAGATCGGATCATCTTTTACTTCAGCCACTGTACCACTAAGGGATGCTACGACATCGAAGGATTCTCCATCAGACGCTGCTAAGTCAATACCTGTACTTTGATAAAAACGATTGTTATATTCAACTAAAGCACGTTCTTGGTCTTCTTGATCAGCATCATAATCAAAAAACTTCGTGATGATCTCGATATCTTTTTCATCTTTTACAGGCATTTTAATCGTTTCTTGTTGTTCCATTACCGCCTTCACTTCATCGTCATAGGGGACTTGTTCGGTAAATTCATCGGCTAGTTGGTCAAAGTCTTCTTGAATCTCAGTTGTTTTATTTGCATTTTGAAACCAAACAACACCCGTCAATAGTAAAGCGGCAATCGTTAAATATAACGCAGGGAAAAACCACTTTTTCTTGATGATGCGTTTCCACGTATTTTTGGAAACTTGATCGTTTTCCTTTTTCATATGTTATCACCTCAACAACCATTGTGAACACATATGAGAAAATCTATACATATTTTTTTGAAAAACATGGAAAATAAACAATATGTGACTAATTATGAGTATCAAAAGTCTTTTTCCCAAGTATTGTTATTAATTTTGTCATTATTTTTATAGCGAAGCCATGTATTTATAGCTGGTAGCGTGCCCGTTTTAACTAGATTGGAGCTCGCCTCTGACTGATTGATGCTCGCTTAAGCTTAGGTTCATGCTCGCTTAAGATAAGTTGGTGCTCGCTCCAGACGGGCTGTTGCTCGCTTCGGACAGGTTAGTGCTCGCTTAAACTTGATTGATGCTTGCTTCGGACGGGTCGATGCTCGCTCCAGACCGGCTGTTGCTCGCTTCGGACGAGTTAGTGCTCGCTTAGCTTAGGTCGATGCTCGCTCCTTATTAAAATGTGCTTTCATATTTTTAATAGTTACTTTTATTCATTCGGTAAGGAAGTGCGTTATTCATTGAAAACAAACATACGAGACATATCATCAATTTCATCAATCGTAACACCTTTATAGTAGTGGGCAATAATTTCTTCATAGGTTTTGCCTTCTTCAGCCATACCATTTGCACCATACTGGCTCATTCCAACGCCGTGGCCATATCCTCGTGTTGTGAAAATAAAATAGTCTCCTTTTTGCTCAATCGAAAAATCACTAGAGGGTAGATTTAACTTTTCCCGAATGTCACGTCCGGTAAAAGATGTACCATTGACCGTTAAATGTTTCACTCGGTTACCTGTCGTTTTTGTCATTTCTAATGTATGCATAACACCTGGCTGTAGGTCGATATTTAAGGCTGTTTTAATATCGGTGAGGGAAAAAGTGACTTGCTCTTTATACTTTGGTGATCGTTCATCCCAAGGACTATTTACACTACGTAAGTAAGGAATTTCTGTTTGCCAATATTCTTCTGAGTTTTCTGTATAACCATTACTTGTCGAAAAATAAACAGGCGTAATTAATTCACCCTCATACGTTAAAACTTCACCTTTTGTTTCATTCACGGCTTGCATAATTTTATCCATTTTCCATTGATAATCTTCACCCCATTGCTCCCGTAATTCTGTATCATTTTTATAAACTTGATGTTGTTCTCGGTCGGTAATATTTAATGATTCTTCATTTTCTTTCTGTAACATATAATTAATAACATATGTTCTTGCCGCTAAACTTTGAGCTTTTAATGCTTCGTGTTCAAATTCTGCAGGCATTTCTGATGCAACAACACGAGCAACATACGTTTCCAAAGGGACATTTTCAATTTTTTCAGATTCCGTCCGCAAAACAGCAACAGATACGACATCATCTTCAATCTTTTCTACTGTGTCTGTATTTACTGTTACAGGATTTGTCTCATCTAGTTGATCGGAATAAGGAAATACGATGAGCGATGGGATAAAAATGATCGCCGCCATTAAACTTACAAGTACAATAATAATTGGCCTATTAATTGTTGTTAACAAATTCGCTAGTAATTTTTCCTTTCTTTTAAATGGTACTTGTTTAGGGGTTTGTTTCCATAAAAGTTGCTTTCGTTTTTTCTTTTGCACAATTTTATATGGCTTCTTCCAATTATTCATTGCTACCTCCTCTATTAAAACTTTACCCAAAAAATAATTTGCTCTTGGTAACCTTCATTTTAAAATGGGCGAGCAAATGTTAATCTAGCAATTATCTACTACTTAGCATATACAGTAGCCATATATAATAGAACCTAAATTTCACAAAAAAAGCAGATAAGGAGTCTTTGACAACTCTTTACCTGCTTTATAAATTAATTATGCAAATGACAAGCAACGAAATGATTGCTTTCAACTTCACGCCATTTTGGTTTTACTTGAGAGCATATTTCCATAGCCATCGGACATCTTGTACGAAATACACAACCGCTTGGTGGTTCAATAGGGCTTGGCAAGTCGCCTTGTAAAATAATTCGTTCCCTCGTTTCTTCTATATCAGGATCCGGAATTGGAATAGCTGATAATAACGCTTGTGTATAAGGGTGGAGCGGATTTTCATATAAGTACTCACTATCTGTTAATTCTACAAGATTTCCTAAATACATAACGCCGATACGATCTGAAATTTGTTTAACCATCGATAAATCGTGAGCGATAAATAAATATGTTAAACCTTTTTCCCTTTGTAAACGTTGGAGCAAATTAACAACTTGTGCTTGAACAGATACATCAAGGGCTGATATTGGTTCATCAGCAATAATAAAATCCGGATCTAACGCTAATGCACGGGCAATACCGATTCGTTGTCGTTGGCCACCACTAAATTCATGAGGATATCTATTAACGTGATCACGATTTAAGCCGACTTCTTCAAGTAATTCGTATATCCGCTCATTCATATCATTTCTTGAACGATGTAATTTATGAACTTCCATTGGCTCTGCAATGATTTCTCGTACTGTAGAGCGAGGATTAAGCGATGCATATGGATCTTGGAAAATCATTTGCATTTGGCGAAAAAATGCATGTTTTTCTCGCTCGTTAAATTCATGAATGTTTTGACCTTTATACAATACATCACCTGATGTTTTGCTATATAATCCCATAATCGTTCGGCCTATGGTTGACTTCCCACATCCTGACTCGCCTACAAGACCAAACGTTTCTCCACGTTTTACATTAAAGCTTACGTTATTCACAGCTTGAACTTTGCGGCCACGACCTATATCAAAATGTTTCGTTAAGTTGATGACTTCTAAAACATTATCCTTCATTACGGTAACTCCTTCATGCGACAAATAATGGTATCCATAAATTGTTTAATATGTATGTTATTTACAATCTCTCATAAACATGTAAACAGAGTGGCTCATTTACAGAATGCCTGTAAATGAGCCAACAATATGAATGACTTTTAATATTTCAATATTTCTTTAGTTCTTATCAGCATATTTAAAGTCTGTATAACCTACAGGGTGACGTAATATACCGGATACTCCGTCAGCTTCGAGGGAAACAGTGTTATAGTAACGAATTGGCATAGCAATCATTTCGTCAGCTAACATTTTCTCTGCATCATACATATATTCCCAACGTTTTTCCTCATCTGTTTCTGTCTTTCCTTTTTGAATGAGATCATCATATTCATCACTTGAAAAGCCTGTTCGGTTCATATATGAATCTGTGATAAAGCTTTCTAAGAAGTTAATAGGGTCATTATAGTCGTTAATAAATGAACTACGTGAAAACTGAAGTTCCAAGTTTTGCTGTGCTTCAGCAAAAACAGCCCATTCTTCATTTTCCAATATTACTTCAACATCTAGATTTTCAATATACATATCCGCCATTGCCTCTGCGACAGCTTTATGAGAGTCGCTCGTATTGTATGATAGAATTATTTCTGGTAGTTCATCATAACCTTCTTCTTGCATACCCTCTTCTAGTAATGACTTTGCCTTTTCAGGATCAAAGGTGACAAGATCACCGTTAACATCACGGAAATCTTCACCTGTAGGACTCATATATCCCGGTGAAATAAAGCCGTATGCAGGTTTTACTCGGTTTTTAACGATATATTCTGCGATCTCATCACGGTCAACCGCATAGGCAAAGGCTTGCCTAATTTTCTTATTTTGGAACGGTTCTTTTGTAACATTAAAACGGAAAAACTCTAACCCACCTTGGTCACCGATGTAAACATTGTCACCATCAATTAAATCATCGGATAATTCAGCAGGGATACTCGCTAAATCGAGATCACCACTTTCAAACATTTGATATTGTGTACTTTCCTTATTAACCATAGCCCAATGAATTTTATCTAAATTAACTGAATCTACATCCCAATATTCCTCATTTTTCGCAAATACCATATTGCTATCATGGTTCCAGGATTCGAGCATAAACGGCCCGTTAGCAACGAATGTATCTGCCTCAGCATGCCAATCTGGTGTTTCTTCAGCTACTTTATGGTTAATTGGGAAAAAGGCAGGATTTGTTAATAAATCTAGGAAAAACCCTGTTGGTGCTTCTAATACGACTTCAAGCGTCTTATCATCGATTGCTGTAACATTTACATCATCAGCTGTACCAGTTCCTTCGTTATATGCTTCTCCACCCTCAATAAAGTAGGCTAAAAATGCAGCTGGTGAACCTGTATCCGGATCCAACATATACTTCCATGCATATTCAAAGTCTTTTGCGACAACTGGGTCACCATTTGACCAGTTAGCATCTTCTCGAATGTAAAATGTGTAAGTTAAACCGTCATCGGAAATATCCCAATCCTCTGCTGTTGCTGCTTGAGGTACTGAATCTTCATCTAAGCGTGTTAAACCTTCCATTAAGTTGTTCAATGGTGTCCAGGAAAGAGAATCAAAACCTATTGATGGGTCAAAGGATGATGGTTCTTCTCCGTTGTTAACATAAAGGATTTTTTCCCCTTCATCTTCTGATTCAGTTTCAGTCTCAGTTGTTGCGTCTGACTCATCAGCTGGCTCTTTATCACCACCTGAATCACCGCCTGAATCACCCGTTGTACATGCAGCAAGAACGGCTACTGTCAATAATGTCAAAAGTAAAAATAGAAATCTCCTCAACTTAAGTCCCCCTTAATATGATTTTGGAGTATTCCTTTACAAAAAATGTAAAGGTTCTATCAAAAGACTGAACTAACATTTATTAGTTAAGTCTTATGAACAAATTTACTTTACGAGCACTTTTTTAGCTCGCTCATCTTGTAACCAACAGTCTACACGATGCACTTCGGACCGTTGAACAGATACCGGATAAACCTTTTCACAAACGACCATTGCATAGGGACAACGGGCTGCAAAAGGACATCCCTTTGGTGGCGAAAATAGATCCGGTGGTGTTCCTTCAATTGACTGTAATTCCCCACGTTTTTGGTCCAAACGTGGGACAGATTGTAACAATCCCTTTGTGTATGGGTGTTGTGATTCATAAAAAACTTCTCGCTTCGTACCAATTTCTATTATTTTTCCTGCATACATGACTGCAATGCGATCAGCCATCTTCGCAACGACACCTAAATCATGTGTAATGAGTATAATAGAAACACCTGTAACCTCTTGAATTTCCTCAAACAACTCTAGTATTTGTGCTTGAATTGTAACATCTAAGGCTGTTGTCGGTTCATCGGCAATAAGTAATTTCGGCTCACAAATAAGTGCTATAGCAATGACGATTCTTTGCCTCATGCCGCCGCTAAATTGGTGCGGATATTGTTTTAATCGTTCCTCAGGATTAGGAATACCGACGAGATTCATCATTTCAATTGCCTTTGCCCGCGCTTGCTGAGCGGAAACTTTATGATGTTGCCTTAATCCTTCCATTAGTTGTGTCCCTATCGTTAAGGTAGGATTTAATGCTGTCATCGGATCTTGGAAAACCATTGATATATCTACACCACGAATAGAGCGCATTTCCTTTTCTGTTAAGTTTGTTAAATTTTTACCTTCAAAAACAACTGTACCCTTCGTTATTTTACCTGGTGGATTCGGGATTAAGCGCATAATCGCATTTGCAGTTACACTTTTCCCACAACCTGATTCACCTACGACTGCTAATGTTTCACCTTTATATAGACTAAAATTTATCCCACGTACGGCTTGAACGGTTCCACCATACGTTGAAAATGATACGTGTAAATCATTTACTTCTAATATTTTTTCCATCGTATTCACCTACTTCCGCAACTTCGGATCTAATGCATCTTGTAGTCCATCTCCTAAAACGTTAAAAGCAAACATTGTAAATGAGATAAAAAATGCAGGAAAAAAGAGTGTCCACCAATTACCTGATAAAATCGCCCCGAGGGAGTCATTTGCCATAACTCCCCAACTAGCGACAGGTGCTTGAATTCCTAAACCGATAAAACTTAAAAATGCTTCAGCGAATATTGCCGATGGTACGGTTAAGGTCATTTGAACAATAATTGGCCCCATCGTGTTAGGTAATAAATTTTTGCGTATAATTCTCGATGTTTTTGCCCCGAAAGATTGCGAAGCTAGAACAAATTCATAGTTTTTTATTTGCATCACTTGTCCCCTGACAATTCGGGCCATCCCAACCCAGCCGGTTACGGTTAGGGCGATAATAATTGTCATAAGACTTGGCCTTAATACGACTAATAGTAAAATAACAACGAGTAAATAAGGTAATCCGTACAATATTTCTATAATCCGCATCATTATATTATCGGTTCGACCACCACGATAGCCGGCAATACCACCATATATAATACCAATCGTCACATCAATTAATGCCGCCATCGTTCCGACAAATAATGAAATACGGGCACCATACCACGTTCGTGTAAATACATCTCGTCCTGCACCATCAGTTCCAAACCAATGTTCTGCAGAAGGCGGTTGATATTGGTTTGGACGGTCCTGTTTGTTTACTTCATAGGGTGATAAAATTGGTCCAAGAATCGCCATAATCGTTAAAAAGATGAGAAATACTAATCCAGCCATTGCTAATTTGTTTTTAACGAGACGACGCCATGCATCTCCCCAATAAGACAAAGAAGGTCGTGAAACAGTTTCTGCATCCCTTGCATCTTTTTCAGTTAAAGTAAACCATTCATCTGGGATTTCTTCAATTGTTGATTCATCAATATGTATATTTTCTTCTTGTCTCATCTTATTCTCCATCCTCCTTATGCACCTTTATACGAGGATCTAAAATTCCGTAAGCAATATCAACAAGGAACAACATAATAATTAAAAATGAACTGTAAAAGACCGTCGTTCCCATAATAACGGGGTAGTCACGTTGGTTAATACTTTCAACAAAGTATTTACCCATTCCCGGAATACCGAAAATTTGTTCGATAACAAAGGTTCCCGTTAAAATTCCCGCAAGTAATGTTCCCATAATCGTTACAACGGGCATTAAAGCATTTCTTAAAGCATGCTTTAAGGTTACTTTCCATGGGGACAATCCTTTTGCACGGGCCATTTTGATATAGTCCTGGGTTAATACATCAAGCATCGTTGATCGTGTTAAACGAGCTATAATTGCCATCGGCCCGGTCGCTAATGCTACGACGGGTAAAATCATATGTTTTGGGCTTGCCCATGTTGCCGGTGGTAGGATTTTTAAAGAAACAGCAAATGTTTGAATAAGTAATGTTGCTAATATAAAGTTCGGAATAGAAATACCTAAAACAGCAAAAGCCATCGCCGTATAATCGATAATGCCATTATGGCGCAGAGCCGCAAGAATACCTAAAGCTACTCCAGATACTAAAGCGACGAGTACTGTAATAATTCCTAACTCAAATGAAATTGGAAAGCCTCTGCCTAGTAAATCATTCACTGTTTGATGCGGATAACTAATAGACGGACCGAAATCAAAAGTGACGATTGACTTAATGTAAAGCATATACTGTACATAGTAAGGCTTATCTAAATTGTAATGTCTTTCTAAGTTCGCTTGAATCGTTTCATTTGAGGTTGCTTCTCCCTGAAATGGTGATCCAGGAATACTTATCATTAGGATAAAAGTAAGTGTAATAATAATCCATAAAGTTATAATCATAATTAAAAATCTTTTTCCTATGTAACGAAGCATATAATTTCCCCCATTTTCCTGGTGTGTCAGAAATGAAAGCATTTACATTCATACGTACAAAAAAGTATTGCTGTGAAATAAAAAATGAAATGTAAATTTCAAATTCACATTTCATTTACTATTTACATTTCATGTTTGATTTTAACATATCTACTTTCATAAAACAAAGCTTTTTTCATTATTTTTTAAAAAATTACAACTTTTAATAAATTAAAAATCCGCAACAATTTGACTCGTTCGATAAGTTAACTTAGTCGCCTTTTTACTTTTCGGTTGTGGTTGCGTCGCTTCTGATGGTGTGAGACGAGTAATATTAGCTCCAAGGGTTGCTAACTTTTTAACAAAATCTACATAACCACGATCTAAATGATAAAGCTGGGTAACTTCTGTCGTTCCTTTTGCTCCAAGACCAGCTAATATTAGGGCTGCTGCTGCTCGTAAATCTGTTGCTGCTACTTCTGCCCCTTGAACATCACAAGGACCTTCAACAATAACACTTCGGCCCTCTATTTTAATGTTTGCATTCATTCGACGAAACTCTTCAACGTGCATAAAGCGATTTTCAAAAACTGTTTCCGTAATAATACTCGTTCCTTCTGCGCATAACATTAAAGCCATCATTTGTGATTGCATATCAGTTGGAAAACCCGGGTGTGGTAATGTTTTAATATCTGTCGTTTTAAGCCTTTCTGGGCCAATGACACGTAAGCCATCTTCTTCTTGTTCAACAGTTACTCCCATTTCGGCTAATTTAGCTATGACAGGGCGCAAATGTTCTGAGATGGCATCTTGAATAAGAACATTTCCACCTGTAATAGCGGCTGCAACCATAAATGTTCCTGCTTCAACCCGGTCTGGGATTGTCATATGTTCCGTACCCTTTAAATAATTGACCCCTTCAATCCGGATCGTTTCTGTACCCGCCCCTACAATGTTAGCGCCCATTTTATTTAAATAATTAGCTAAGTCGACAATTTCAGGTTCTTTCGCACAATTTTCAATAATTGTCGTCCCTTTGGCTAATGTAGCTGCCATCATAATATTTTCCGTTGCTCCTACACTTGGCATGTCTAAATAAATTTTCGCGCCCTTTAAACGTCCATTATTAGGAGTCGTCACTTCAACATAGCCGTGACCAAGCTCTACAGATGCTCCCATCGCTTCGAAGCCTTTTAAATGTAAATCGATAGGGCGTGAGCCGATAGCACATCCACCCGGTAAAGCAACTTTTGCATGGCCATATCGTGCGAGCAAAGGACCAAGTACGAGAACGGATGCACGCATTTTACTAACAAATTCAAAGGGAGCTTCAGTTGTTAGAACTCCTGTTGAATCGACAATTACTTTTTGATCATTGAATATAACACGTGCTTTCATATGACGAAGTACTTCGTTTATCGTATAAACATCTGCCAATGGTGGCACATTTGTAATAACACTTTTCCCTTCACTTGCTAAAAGACTGGCAGCTAATATTGGTAATACTGCATTTTTTGCACCTTCTACACGTACGGTGCCCTGTAATCGTTGTCCGCCTTTAACGATGATCTTCTCCATTTAACAGATCTCCTTCAATTCAAAATTCATTATATTTATTAATATTCATTCAGTATGATAGGTGTGCCTATGAAAAATGCAGTTTCTCTTTGTTCTTCATTTCTTTTAACTAAATGAACATTCATTGAATGATCATTCACTCGAAGTGATTCCCCAAACAAATATGTATGACCGTAAATAATTTCATAATATTTCCCCGTGTTTGTTGAATCTTCGTGAACGATCGTATCTTCTATATGAAATATTTGTTGGAATTTCTTAAAGTAGTCATTCTCATTAATTATAGCACCACTATTTAACTTTACACAAGCGAACAAACGAGCGGATTGTGAGAAAAAATGACGATTTAAAAAACTTTTCACAATTGCATATTCCGCACGGATTGTATCATCATAATAATTGTTCTTTAAGACCGCTATTAATTGGGATTTCGCATGTTTTTCATGGGGTATTATAAGCTTTATTTCTTTTAATAAATTATGTTTAAATTTATTATGCGTCAATGTATATAATGTTGCCTGATCACTATTGGATTGGGTGTATGTGATATTTTCCTGATCGAGCAATACATCTGCTTGGTCCTTCGTTAAGTTTTCTTTAATGACAACTTCCCATTGGTCTATCTTAATATTTTCTTCCTTTAGCGTATTATTAATCACTATTAATGGGTCGTTTTCTATCGGTTCATGCGATGGAAAAGATAGTAAAAATAAACTAATAAAAATAACATTTATTTGTTTCAATGATATCACCCTCTTGATGTACATTATTTACACAAAAGGGTAATATCATTCATAGATTAGTAGATTTATATAATTTATTTTATAACAAATAAATTAAATCTTGGGACCAGCGTAAAATGTCGAGGAAGAAGCGGCTAACACCGGAACCGATAACGATTGTTATAAACAAGATTAATAAACGGGCTTCTTTAACAGCTCCTTTGTGAATTAGTGGATCAATATTAACTGCAGCAACAATTAATTTCCATGTTATATAAATAAATATAATGTGCGATAAAATGCTAATAATTGCTATTTGTCCAATCGAAACCATATTGATCACCTAAGCCTTCCTATTAAATGTTACTTTGACATGTTATGAAATCATTGTCAATCACTTTGATTAAATTGATAAATATCTGTAATGTTTTCGTAACTTATGTCTTTTGTTCATGACAATATATTTCATTTCCCGGGAAATGATCCTTTAATTTCCTTTTATTTTCACATTAAGTGTCGGTCCTTCGACATGGACAATCGTACTAGTAAAGTAATTTTTTATAATGGCAACAACTTTAGTATCCTTTGTTAATCTGATGATTTTAATGACAGTAAGGGTTTTTACTCCTTCTAGTAAGTTTGGGGGAATTTGTTTGCAAATAGTAGCTTACTTCTTTTATAGCTTTGCGGAAAGTACTAATAGTAGTTAATAATTGTGTAATAGTTTTGCTAACACGTAAAAAAGAAGCTAGGCACTATTGGCACTAGCTTCCTTTCATATAATTTAACCGGCTGCATTTATACGGTTTATGGCACGTTTTAATGCTAATTCAGCCCGTAAAAAATCTATATTATCTTGTTGTGATTCTAGTCGACGCTCTGCCCGTCGTTTCGCTTCTTCAGCTCGTTTAACGTCGATTTCTGCATCTTTTTCAGCAGATTGGGCTAGGATCGTCACTTGATCAGGACGAACTTCTAAAAACCCACCGCTAACGGCTATTTTTTCTTCTTCATTACCGCTCTTTAAACGAACGACACTTATAGCTAATGGCGCAACGAGAGGTATATGGCCTGGCAAAATTCCAAGTTCGCCTATTTCAGATTTACAGCTAACCATTTCAAAGCTATCATCAAGGACAGAGCCATCAGGAGTTACAACAGTGACATTAAGTGTTTTCACTTTCATCCTCCTCTGCTTCAAAGCTGATTATATGAACTTTAATTAGTTCATCATTTTTTCAGCTTTTTCAACAACTTCTTCGATGCGGCCGACTAAACGGAAAGCATCTTCTGGTAAATCGTCATACTTACCTTCTAAAATTTCTTTGAAACCACGAACAGTTTCTTCAACTGGTACGTATGAACCTGGTTGTCCTGTAAATTGCTCGGCAACGTGGAAGTTTTGTGATAAGAAAAACTGTACGCGGCGTGCACGAGCAACGACTAACTTATCTTCGTCAGATAACTCGTCCATACCAAGAATCGCAATAATATCTTGGAGTTCACGGTAACGTTGTAATGTACGCTGAACTTCACTGGCGACTTGATAATGTTCTTCGCCGACAATGTTCGGGTCTAGTGCCCGGGAAGTAGATGCTAACGGGTCAACCGCTGGATAAATTCCTTGTTCAGATAATCCACGGTCTAAGTTTGTTGTCGCATCTAAGTGAGCGAATGTTGTCGCTGGTGCTGGGTCTGTATAGTCATCCGCCGGTACATAAATCGCCTGAATAGATGTTACAGAACCTTTATTCGTTGATGTAATTCGCTCCTGTAATTGACCCATTTCCGTTGCAAGGGTTGGTTGATAACCTACCGCTGATGGCATACGGCCAAGTAAAGCGGAAACCTCAGAACCTGCCTGTGTAAAACGGAAAATATTGTCAATGAAAAGTAAAACGTCTTGACCTTGTTCATCACGGAAATATTCCGCCATCGTTAATCCTGTTAAAGCAACACGCATACGAGCACCCGGTGGTTCGTTCATCTGACCGAAAACCATTGCTGTTCGCTCGATAACGCCTGAATCTTTCATTTCGAAATATAAGTCGTTACCTTCTCGCGTACGCTCACCAACTCCGGCGAATACAGAAATACCCCCGTGCTCCTGAGCGATGTTGTTAATTAATTCTTGGATTAAAACTGTCTTTCCAACTCCCGCTCCACCAAAAAGTCCAATTTTTCCACCTTTAATATATGGAGCAAGCAAGTCAACAACTTTAATTCCTGTTTCTAAAATTTCTGTTTCTGTTGATAAATCTTCAAATAATGGTGCCTCGCGGTGAATTGGGTCGCGCTGTATATCATCAGAAACTTCATCACCGTGGTCAATTGTTTCACCTAAAACGTTGAAAATTCGACCAAGCGTTGCATCACCAACAGGAACAGAAATTGGTCCTTCCTTGTTAATGACGTCCATTCCACGCTTAAGACCGTCTGTTGATGACATCGCAATCGTACGGACGACGTTATCACCTAAGTGAAGGGCTACTTCAAGGGTAAGACTTCTTCCTTCGCCACCTTCATCTGTAGGATCGATATAAACTTCTAACGCATTGTATATATCAGGGAGATTATCGTCTTCGAATTTTACGTCAACGACTGGTCCCATAACTTGTGTTACATATCCTTTGCTCAAAAGATTTCCCTCCTAACTTACTTTCAAACATTCAATCGTTATTCGAGTGCTGCCACTCCACCAATAATTTCGGAAATTTCTTGTGTAATTTCCGCTTGACGTGCACGGTTATAAGACAATGTTAAATCATCGATTAGTTCTTCAGCATTGTCTGTTGCATTACGCATAGCAGTCATTCGTGCAGCGTGCTCACTCGCTTTACCATCAAGTACGGCTCCGAAAATTAAACTTTCTGCATACTGTGGTAAAAGTACTTCTAAAATTTGTTCTTGACTTGGTTCATATTCATACTGAGCGTTTTGTGCTTCACTTTGTTCTTGTAAGTTAATAATCGGCAACAATTGATTTGATGTGACATCTTGCTGAATCGCACTTACGTAATGGTTATAAAAGATGTGTAATTCATCAATTTCTTCTTCGACATACATTTGCACGGTGTCATAAGTTAATTGACTGACATCAGCAAAGGTCGGTTGGTCAGATAAACCGATTAAATGTTTCGCTACTGGCATATTACGCTTTATACAAAACTCATAACCGATACGACCAACAGCAATAATTGTATATTCATCAGTTGATTGATGTCGTTCTTCAATTGTCTGTTGTAAATATCTTAAGACATGACTATTGTAAGCACCTGCTAAGCCACGGTCAGAAGTAATGACAAGATATCCTGTCTTTTTCACTTCACGTTTACTTAACATCGGATGTGTCACGTCGAGATTGTTTGCCGCAATATGGGCTACAACTTCTTGTATTTTTTTACTATAAGGTACGAAGGCACGGGTTTTTTGTTCCGCTCGACTCATTTTAGATGCGGAAACCATTTCCATCGCTTTCGTAATTTGTTTCGTTTTTTGAGTTGAATCTATCCGGTTTTTAATATCTCTTAGTGAACCCAAGCTATTTCACCACCCTTTCAATGGCAAAGGTTGCAGGTAAAATATGTTTTTTAAAAAACATGTGCATGCTGATTATGACAATCAGCATGACTTATTATTCACTCGGTACAAATGTCTTTTTAAACGTTTCGATTGCTTCTTTCATTTCGTCATCTTCAGGTAACTTACCTGTTTCACGAATATTGTTTAGCAATTCTTTACGATTGTCATCTAACCAAGCGTTAAATTCTTCTTCAAAGCGCATAATATCTTCAATAGCAATATCGTCTAAGTGACCATTTGTCAATGCATAAATGATCATTACTTGTTTATCGACACTTAATGGTTTGTGTAAATCTTGCTTGAGTACTTCAACTGTACGTTGTCCACGGTTTAGACGGGCTTGTGTTGCTGCATCTAAATCAGAACCGAACTGTGCGAACGCTTCTAACTCACGATAGGCTGCTAAGTCTAAACGGAGGGTTCCGGCAACTTTTTTCATCGCACTAATTTGCGCATCTCCACCAACTCGAGAAACGGATAAACCGGCGTTAATCGCTGGGCGTACCCCTGCAAAGAATAAGTCAGACTGTAAGAAAATTTGTCCATCAGTAATCGAAATAACGTTCGTCGGAATATAAGCAGAAATGTCGCCTGCTTGCGTTTCAACGAAGGGTAAAGCTGTTAAAGATCCACCGCCACGTTCATCACTTAACTTCGCGGCACGCTCAAGTAGACGTGAGTGTAAGTAGAATACATCCCCTGGGAATGCTTCACGTCCTGGTGGTCGACGAAGGAGTAATGAAAGTTCACGGTAAGCTACTGCTTGTTTTGATAAGTCGTCATAAACGACGAGTACGTGTTTGCCGTTGTACATGAACTCTTCACCCATCGCAACTCCCGCATATGGTGCTAAGTAGAGGAGAGGTGCTGGGTCTGATGCTCCTGCAGATACGACAATTGTATAATCAAGGGCACCGTGGGCACGTAGCGTTTCTACCGTTCCACGAACTGTTGATTCTTTTTGTCCAATAGCGACGTAAATACAAATCATATCTTCTTCTTTTTGGTTAATAATCGTATCAATCGCAACCGTTGTTTTACCTGTTTGACGGTCACCGATAATAAGTTCACGTTGACCACGTCCGATTGGTACGAGAGCGTCGATCGCTTTAATGCCTGTTTGGAGTGGTTCAAAAACAGATTGACGATCCATAACTCCTGGTGCTTCTGATTCAATTGGGCGTGTTTTCGTTGTTCCTGTTGGGCCTGCACCATCAATTGGTTGTCCAAGTGGGTTAACAACTCGGCCAAGTAGTTCCTCACCTACAGGCACTTGCATAATTCGCCCCGTTCTTTTTACTTCGTCACCTTCAGTAATATCTTGATAAGGTCCTAAAATGACGATACCGACATTACTTTCTTCTAAGTTTTGAGCCATTCCCATGACTCCATTAGAAAATTCAACAAGCTCACCAGCCATGACATCATCAAGGCCATGAGCCCGAGCGATTCCGTCACCAACTTCAATAACGGTGCCGATATCGCTAACTTCTATATCTGAATCGAATGTTTCGATTTGTTGTTTTATTAATGCACTAATTTCTTCAGCTTTTATGCTCATACCACTTCACCCCTATCATCATTTGTTTGCAGTCGCAATTGTACGTTCGAGTCGGCTTAATTTACCCCGGACAGATCCGTCATAAATTGTATTACCGATTCGAATTCTAAGTCCGCCTAAAATTTCAGGATCGACAATATTATTAAAGGTTACAGAGTTTTTATGAAGTTGTTTAGCAAACTTTTTCGCTAAAACATCTTGTTCTTCATCTGTTAAAGGACGAACCGAATAAACAGTTGCTTCTGCAATTCCCTTAGCATCATTGACAAGTTCATTCATGTGATCAACGATTGCAGGTGCTAAATCGATTCTTTGTCTAGCGACGAGTAATTGAATCGTATGAATGACATATTTATGGAAATCTTTAAATATTTCCTGCACCATCGTTTGTTTTTTATTCACTGACACTTGTGGATGCTTTAGGATTGTGAATAGCTGTTCATGCTCAGTTAAAATGTCTTTCATAAGACGAAATTGTTCAACAAATGTATCTAATAATTGTTTTTCTTCTCCAAGTTCGAAAAGAGCCTCGGCATAGCGCTTGGAAACGACTGCTTCTCTCATTGCTCTTCCCCTATCTCTTTAATGTAATCATTAATTAATTGCTCTTGATCCTGTGCACTTAATTCTTTTTCGATCACTTTACTTGCGATTAAAACGGATAGTGATGCGACTTGATCTTGGAGTGCTTGAATTGCTTTTTCTTTTTCGTTTTCAATATCTGCTTTGGCAGCTTCTTTTAACCGCTCAGCTTCTTCTCGAGCTGATTGAACTATATTCTCTTCTTGACGCACCGCTGCTTGGCGTGCTTCTTCAATAATTGCTTGTGCTTCTTGACGTGTTTGCTGTAATTGCTCTGCCGCTTCTTTAGCTGCTTTTTCAGCTTGCTTACGGCTATTTTCTGCTGCTTCAATTTCGCTTGCTACATATTTTTCACGCTCTTCCATCGTTTTCATGAGCGGACCCCAAGCAACTTTTTTCAAAATCCAGAGCAGTAAAATAAAAACAAACAACACATAAAACATATCGCCTGGACGTAAACCACCGATCGCGGAACCGATCGTCATCGCTGTTACGTATGAATGCACAGTCGTCACTCCTTTCAGAATTACTACCGGAATTGTTTCTATATTCATTGTCCCTTATAAAAGGAATGGCGTAAGTTCATCTTTATGAAGCGAACCCCGCCATATATTTAAACGTCGGATGTTTACATAACTGTAAATGCGATAACAACTGCGAAAATCGGAATCGCCTCAACAAGTGCAATTCCCATTAACATTGTAACTGTAAGTGGACCTCGTAATTCTGGCTGGCGGGCAATCCCTTCAACTGTTCTACTACCAATTAAACCAACACCAATACCAGCTCCTAAAGCTGCTAAACCTATCGCAATCGCTGCTGCTAATGCGTTCATGATAAATTTCCTCCTTTAATATTTACCCTTAACTTAAATTTATAATTTAAGAAAAATTTCTTAAAATACATTGTCAAAAAACCTTATAGTTTGTGATACATTTTTATAAACTTTCATTCACTTTGTTGGAAATATAAAGCATTGTAAGTAATGTAAATATGAATGCTTGGATTCCTGCAACAAATAAACTAAATCCTGACCAGGCGAGCATTGGGAGAAGTGAGCCAATAAACCCACCGACACCAGAAGTACCAAAACTTACGATAAGCCCCGTTAAAATTGCTCCTGCAAACATGTTTCCAAATAAACGAAGACCAAGGGTTAATGTGTTTGTAAATTCTCCTAAAATATTAAATGGAAACATAATCCAAATTGGTCGGAAATAGTCTTTTCCATACTCTTTAAAACCTTTAATTTTAATTCCATAATAATGGGATAAAACGATAACCATCGTTGCTAAAGTTAATGTAACCCCAGCATCAGACGTTGGTGATTTCCACCACGCAGTATCACCGATAACAATCGATGTTACCATGCCGATGACATTACCTACTAAAATAAACGTAATTAATGTAAGGCCAAGTGGTAAGAAAACTCTTCCCGTTTTCCAATCCATCGTATCTGTAATAAGTCCCTTAACAAAATCGATAATCCATTCCATGAAATTTTGTTTACCGGTTGGTTTCATTTGTAGGCTGCGGGTGCCCCAGATAGCTAATACTAAAACGACAAAAAACGTTAAAGTAATCATAAGCACATTCGCTAAGTTAAATGAAAGCCAAGATATACCGAGGACATTTTCGATGATTGGTTCTTTATTTTCCAAATGTATCACCTCTTTTCAAGCAGAATGAAAGATTATTTAGTTGTTATATAGTTGATTAAAGGTTTAGATCACGCTGATCATAGACCTTTATTAAAAAAATAACTATTACTCATTACTTTTACGATCGGCGATTACTTGCTGAATCGTAAAGTCAGTAAATAGAATGATATATGATAACCCTAGTCCTAAAGCTAGCCAAGGAATATGTATTTTTTCCGGAAATCGTGCCGCTAATAGGACAATTATACCGATTGCTGCAATTCGTATAAACGTTCCAAGTGAACGTGCTCTACCTTCTGTAAAAACAGTTTCCGCAAACCCTTTAATACGAGTTTGTAAAAATCGTAAACTGTAAAAACCGACGACATAGCCGAGCAATATACTCATGAAGAGTCGTTCATACGGTGTAATGAAAATTGCTATTAAAAAAAACACGAGAAGATAGAGCATCCATTTTCGTTGACGTTCAACGAGACGATTGTATTCTTCCATGGCTCACTCTTCTCCCTCATCCCGTATAATTTTATGGAACTTTTGGCGAAAAATAATCTAGTAACAACTTATATATTTGTTTGAAAATTCGTTAGATTATTTCATTTAAACAGCTAATCATTCCACTAAACAAGTTTACATTAGCATATGTTCAATGTCAATTATTTGTAGAGTAGAAAGCATCTTGTCATTTGTTGGCAGTTATTCATTCATTGGCATCTTTTTGTATGTGAAATCGGCAAAAAACTTGTTTAACAAATAGTTTTGTTAGAAACGTTAGCATCATTCATATAGTATAAATGAAATTGAGGAGAAAAAGCATGACAATATTGTGAACGATTTTTAAAGGTAATTATTCAATCCATAGTTCTTGTTCATAAGTAGTTTGACTGTCGTTTTCTTGCTCAATTGTTAATTTAGCGATGTACTGACCGGGTGCCGGTATGTCTGTTAGAGACAAGTCACCTTTATTTAATCCAGCGGGTAAATCCTTTAACGTTAGTAACGTTTGAACAAACGTCAGTGTATCCGGATCAAAAAGGTCAATCCGTAATGACTTGGCTTGTTCAACTAAATAAAATTGATACATATATTCATCAACTGAAAAAGGTTTTAATCCAACGCCAAAACCCATTAAAAGCGGATAATTAGTCGTTTCATGAATAAATAAGTAAGGTAATTCATAAGTTTGATCGTTTTTTTGTAAGGTCAAATATCCTTGATAAATACCTTCTTCAAGATATAAAGGATGTATAGATAACTGTATAGGAATATTTTTCTTCTCTAAAGGTTTTAACGAAAACGTATGTGGTAATTTCCACTTATAACCTTCCGTTTGTTTGGGGATAACGAATGAATATGTTTGATCCTTGTTCGTCATATTTTCAACCGTTAATTGAGTCGTTATCGTTTGCTGGCGACCGCTAATTTTCCCAAACGATAATAGTGGGTCATAAATAATCGTTTCTGTCTGGATTGCTTCATTTACTTGAATAGCACCTGCACCTTGTATCGTTGGTGCAAGTACCTCCCCTAACGGATTGACGATTGGTTTAGCTGTCGTTTTTAAAGCTCCGATAATTTGTTCGTTTGTCCAAGTTGGTTGCGCCTCTTTAATTAAGGCAAAGCTGCCGGCTACATGTGGAGCGGCCATACTCGTTCCTTGAAGTTCTTGATAACCACCAGGCACTGTACTTAAAATATTAGTTCCCGGTGCAATAACATCCGGCTTAATTGACCAATCAATTGTTACAGGACCGCGAGAACTAAACGGAGCAATTGTTGTAGCGATTTCCTTCGTTTCTGCTTTAGCTACATAAGGACCTTTAGCTAGCTCTTTTTTCAACCATTTACTTTTTCCTTCTGATAGCGCAATGATTGGTATAGGCAACTGCTCTTCAATATCTATCATGAATAAATTTTCAGCGGATTGTTCAATAAATAAAGCGACGGCTCCCGCTCGATCTGCTTGCTGAGCTAATTCAATAATTGATTCATTTAATTCGGTGACGAAAACAATCTTCCCATGTAGTGAATGATTTTCAGTCGTTGCGTGTACGATTTCATAACTACCATTCATCGTCCACGGGGAGGAGCCTGGAATTGAATGAAGGGGAATTTCTGTTTTAGTTAATGGGTCTTTTAAAACGTAAATATTTTTTTTAGGAGCCATTGCACCGACAGAAATAGACTTTAATGCCGTTGCTGGTGAGCCAACCGTCCAGTTAGCGGGCCCATCATTACCGTTAGCCGTGACGACGATAACACCTAATTCATGGGCTCGATTGACAGCTGTACTCGTTGGAACATCTGGACCGTTTATTGAATTTCCTAACGACAAATTAATAATATCCATTCCATCTTTAACCGCCTGCTCTAAAGCAGCAATCACTTGGATTGATGTACCACGCCCTCCAGGACCTAAAGCACGATAGGCATAAATTTTCGCATCGGGGGCGACCCCTTGAAAATGGCCGTCGGCTGCAATAATTCCCGCAACATGTGTCCCATGTATCGTTGGCATTCCTTCAGTTGGTAACGTTTCTAATGGGTCATCGTCAAAGTCAACGACATCATAGCCGCCTTTGTAATTTTTCGCTAATGACGGGTGACCATAATCAATTCCTGTGTCAACTACACCGATTTTTACGTCCTTTCCAGTAAAATTCGTATCGTTAACTTTCTCCGGGAAATTTGTCTGATCGGATGCTAATTTTTGCGGAGTTGTATGCTTATATGATGTGGCTTTTATATAAGTAGAGTACGTATAAACTTGGTGAGTTTCTTTAACAAAGGGTAAATCTTGAACTTGTTGTAAATGTTTTTCTTTTGCTTGTAAAGCTAATCCGTTAAAAAGTGTGTCATATAGGGCGACAACTTGTACAAAAGGATAATTCGTTTCAATATGTCGTTTATGAATGTGTGGGTCTCCGCTAACTTCAATAATTAATGTTAATTCATCCGTTAAAATTGCCGAGCTTTTTGTTGTCGCTCCAAAGCTAACAATCAAAAGAAGAAAGACGATATGTAAAATTTTTTTGTGCATCGTTTTGTCCCTCAAATCGATCAAATATCATTAAATTAAATGAATATCTTATATTGTCTTAGTTTGTCATACAAAGGTTCATTTCATTCATCAAATTAAAAAACGTTCGAAATTCCCGAACGTTTTTTAGGTCATTATTTTTTATTAATATTTGAATCAATTTCATAATTCATCGAATTAAAAAAGTATACAAAATCAAAGTTTTATATTTCACCTAAATTTCAATAGATTTTCTGTGTATTGTTCGGCTACACTGTACTTTCCGCTGACACGGTCTCAGCCTCCTAAGCAAGCTAAGCTTGCTTAGGAGGTCTTCGGACATGGGGAGTCTTCGTGTAGCCGAACTGCACACAGAACCTTAGGTTTAATGAATTTGTGATTAAAATAAATATGACTTATGCAACTTGTTCCTTTAATTTTTTATTGATTCAATCAACGGCTAATTTTAAAGTATTATAAATAAGCGTGACTATATTGAAATGAACTGCCTGTACGATAACATACGTTATTCAATTGAAAAAAATTCTTTAAGATAGGCAATTACACGTTCTAATACTGTACGTCTTTTAAAGATGTTTTTCCAAGATAAGGAGCCCCGTGCCAGGGCTATATATTTACGAAGATCTTTAGTAATCTTCATCTTAAATACTTTTTCATAAATTAAATTCATATTAATCGCAGAAATAATTGAATTATATTTTTGGGTGGTTGTATATCATATAATTCTTGGACGCTATATAAACTAGGTTGTCGTATAATGGTCATAGGAAGCATTTCTCCAATCCTTTTAGATAGTCTTTGCTACAAGGTTTGGGGGGTACTTCCTTTTTTGTACATTAATACCCTTGCCCTGTAGGGACTGATAATTATGATATTCACCCATTTACTATTATTTTGTACCGTATAATCGATCTCCTGCATCGCCAAGGCCTGGTAAAATATAGCCGTTTTCATTCAAGCCTTCATCGAGTGCTCCGAGATAAATATCAACATCTGGATGATTTTCTTGAATAATTTTTACACCTTCAGGAGCAGCTACTAAACACATAAGACGAATTTTTTTTGCGCCACGTTTTTTCAAAGAATAAATAGCATCATTCGCTGAACCCCCGGTTGCTAACATTGGGTCCATGACGATGAGCTCTCGTTCGGCGATATCAGTTGGTAATTTTATATAATATTCAACAGGCTGTAAAGTTTCTGGGTCACGATATAAACCAATGTGACCAACTTTTGCAGCTGGGAGAAGTTTTAACATGCCATCAACCATACCTAATCCCGCACGTAAAATAGGGATCAGTCCAATTTTTTTGCCTGATAAAACTTTTGCTTTTGCTTGCATAACAGGTGTATTAATCGTCGTCTCTTTTAATGGTAAGTGGCGAGTAATTTCAAACGCCATTAACATGGCAACTTCATCGACGAGTTCGCGAAATTCTTTAGTTCCTGTACGCTCATCACGAATGTGTGTTAGTTTATGTTGAATGAGTGGATGGTCAAGTACGTGTACATTGCTCATCGGTTGATCACTTCCCTTAATAAAATTAAATTTACTTCAATATATTAGTAAATCCCAAAAAAAGAGGCATTTAAAGTTCTTAATCATTGAACTTTAAAATGCCTAATTATTTTCTTAATCATAGAGCGGATACTTTCTCGTTAATGCTATCACACGATCTTCCGCTTCTTTTAACACTGTTTCATCCTCATGATTTTTAAGTGTTAGTGCCATAATTGCAGCAATTTCTTTAATATCTTCTTTCGTAAAGCCACGTGTTGTCACAGCTGCTGTTCCAATTCGAACACCACTCGTAACGAATGGACTTTCTTTGTCAAACGGAATTGTGTTTTTATTCGTCGTTATACCGATTTTATCTAATACCTCTTCTGCAACATTACCTGTTAAATTAAGAGGTGTTACATCGAGTAGTAATAAGTGGTTATCTGTACCACCGGAAACAATACGAATACCTTCAGCTGTTAATGCTTCACCTAAGACTTTAGCATTTTCAACGATATTTTTCGTATAAGTTTTAAAGTCATCAGATAATGCTTCTTTAAAGGAGACAGCCTTAGCAGCAATGACATGCATGAGTGGGCCGCCTTGAACACCTGGGAAAACAGATTTATCAATAGCTTTTGCATATTTTTCTTTACATAAAATCATACCACCGCGTGGACCGCGTAATGTTTTATGTGTTGTCGTTGTAACAAAATCGGAGTATGGCACAGGGTTTGAATGCAGGCCTGTTGCGACTAAACCAGCAATATGAGCCATATCAACCATTAAATAAGCGCCGACTTCATCAGCAATTTCGCGGAATTTAGCAAAATCAATTTCACGTGAATATGCACTTGCTCCAGCAACGATTAATTTTGGCTTCACTTCAAGAGCTTTTTCCCTTACGACATCATAGTCGAGTTGCTCAGTTTCTTTATCAACACCGTACTCAGCAAAGTTATACAATTCTCCACTGAAGTTAACCGGGCTACCATGTGTTAAATGGCCGCCATGACTTAAGTTCATACCTAAAACGGTATCACCCGGTTTTAAAATTGATAAATAAACAGCCATATTCGCCTGTGCACCTGAATGTGGTTGAACGTTCGCATGTTCAGCACCGAATAACTCTTTTGCTCGGTCTCTAGCTAAATTTTCTACGATGTCTACATATTCACAGCCACCGTAGTAGCGACGTCCAGGATATCCTTCAGCATATTTATTCGTCAATACAGAGCCCATCGCCTCCATAACTGCTTCTGTGACAAAGTTTTCCGAGGCAATTAATTCAATTTTTTCTTGTTGACGTTTCTTTTCTAATTGAATTGCTTCATAAACGTCGTAATCTGTTTGTTTTACATGTTCCATATGTCGTACCTCCTGTATATTTTAAAATTTGCTACAGCTATTTGTTTAAATTGTCATTTATGTGTTTGGATATTTTGCCCGATTACCACCGATTAACTTTGGTCGAGTACGTGCTAGCGTGACGTGAGCTTGCCCGATCGTTTTTTGTTGAAACCGTAGTGGTACAGCTACAGGCTTCAAATGCATGCCAATCATCGTATCACCTATATCAATACCAGCATCAGCTTTAATCGTTTCAACAACGACAGCATCTTCCATCGCTTCATAAGCGTGCGTGACCATAGAGCCACCTGCAGATGGGCTCGGAATAACAGTTACTTGATCGAGATTGAAAGCTTTCATCGTTTCACGTTCAACGACTAAAGCGCGATTTAAGTGTTCACAACATTGGAAAGCGAGATGAATGTTTGCTTCTTTTTTTAATATTTCTAAGCCGGAAAAAAGTTCTGCGGCAATTTGTTCACTACCTGAAGTACCAATCTGTTCACCGGCAACTTCACTTGTCGAACAGCCGATCACGAAAATATCATTTTCTTTTAAATAGCCTTCTTCAAGCCATTCATTAACGATATTTTTAACGTCTTTTGATACTTGTTCCATTAAAGTTCACCTTCTTTCACTCATTTTAATGTTTTCAGCAAAATTGTTACTTTTAGAATACATGAAAAAGATGTCGAATGAAAGAGTATACGTTTGAAGTTCATTTAAAGGATTATTATGATAATGATTCGTCCTCGTACGTAATAATTTTATTAACCCGTCGTTCATGACGGCCACCTGCAAATTCCGTTTGCAACCATGCTTTCGTTATTTCCCGTGCGAGTCCCGGACCAATGACACGCTCGCCCATCGCTAGGACATTTGAATTGTTATGTTCCCGGGTTGCCTTCGCACTAAAAACATCGTGAACGAGCGCACAACGAATTCCCTTTACTTTGTTAGCTGAAATTGACATACCAATTCCCGTTCCACAAATAAAAATTCCCCGATCGAATTCACCAGCAGCAATACGTTCGGCTGCTTGTAAGGCAAAATCTGGATAATCAACAGATGTTAATTGTTTTGGACCTGTATCTTCATATTCTATATTTAATTCTTCTAAGACACTTTTCACTTCATTACGTAAAGCCATTCCTGCATGGTCAGCTGTAATGATGACTTTCATTGCTGATCACTCCTTGTTCACTTTTGTCCGTTATTATTGATCGATACTACGTGATTATTCAATAGTATCGTCTACAGTCTTTTTAACCTCTGACACTTTGAATTTGTTAATTTGTTCATTTAAAACAGCTGCTTGTTTCTCTAGGGATTGAGCAATTTCATCAACTTCTTGAATAGTCGCTGTTTGTTCATGAACAGCCGCTGACACCTCTTCAGAAGCAGCAGACGTTTCTTCAGCAATGGCTGCGACCTCTTGTGACTGACGAACAGTTAATTGAATCGATTCAAGTTGACGATTAACGAGTTCAGAAATTGTTTCAACTTCATTGGCAACTTCAATGACTGAATTAGACATTTCTTCAAAGGCTTCGTTCGTTGCAGTCCCTTTTTCAGATTCTTCATTAGCATATTCGACATTGTCATTAATTTTATTAACGACTAAATTAACGTCTTCTTGTATCGTCGTTATTAAACTAGATATTCGTTGAACGGCTTGTGCACTTTCATCAGCAAGTTTACGAATTTCATCGGCAACGACGGCAAATCCTTGACCATGTTCACCAGCTCTAGCCGCTTCAATCGATGCATTTAAAGCGAGTAAATTCGTTTGTTCTGCGATGTCACCAACCATCGCGATAATCGATTCAACTTGATGGGCATTTTCTTTTAAGTTCTCGACATCTGTTAATGAATTCACTTGTTCTTCCGTTAACTTTTGAATACCTTTAACAAGTCCATGGACAACTTGTTTACTATGATCTAACGTATGTAACATTTCTTGTGACTTTTCTTTTGACTGGTCTGCTTTTAATTGAACTTCTTCTGCTAAGTGTGTTGCATCTTCAACGGCTTCAGCAGTTTGTTGAATAGCAACTGCTGAACTTTCCGCTCCACGAGAAATATCGTCTGTTGATGCGCTTATATGGGCTGAATGTTCTGATGCAACATCTGAAGCTTGACGCATTTGCACAATTGACTCGTTCGCATGTTTAAAATGATTATCAATGTTATGGACCATATTTTTTAAATTAATTAACATTGTATTAAATGCAATGCTTAAGGCACGAATCTCATCATCTGATGTCGGAATAATTACTGACTGATCAAGATCACCTTCAGCTGCTTTACTAGCAACATCTTCCAAAGACTCAAGAGGCTTTGTAATAAATCCAGCGGCGATATAGGATAAAACGCCTGTCCAAAATATTCCTTTTAATAAAGTAATTACTGTAAACCATTCTTGAGAAATATTCCAAAATTGTTTCACATAATCGTAAATGACATAGATGAATAGTCCACTAAAAGAATATGTAATGATAGCAACGATTGTTGTGAACATGACTAGTTTTATTCTTAGTCCGAAGCGATATCGTTTTTTCATTATTCTTCCCCCATCTGTTTTAATAATTTATTTTTTAAAATTGAAATAAGTTTATCTATTTCTATAGCTGTTTGGCGATAAACTTCAATATCTCCTCCGAATGGGTCTGATATATCTAGATGGTTAAAGTTAAATTCAAGTTGTCGGATGTACTGAATATCGTCTTTTAAATGTTCAGCTAACTTTTTTTCTAATGTTGCTTGGTCAAGTGTTAATTTGTGCTCACGAATAAATGATGAACGTTTTGTTTCAAATTCAGCATATGCCTTACGCAGTTTTTCCCATCGTTTTTTATCCTTTGTCTCTGTATATTCTTTTAATGTGTAAAACTTTTCTTGATAATGTGGAAATTGCATGATGAGTGATTGTTTATGCTGTATTGTCATCGTTAATACGAGATTTGCCCATTGTAGTAGTTCTTCGGTCACTTGTTGAGTCTCATGGGTAAATTCAATATTTCTTTCTTGTAAAACTTTAATTGTATTATCATTCGCTCGATTGCCAACACTTGCAAATAATCCGGCAGATTGGACATTTATATTAGGTGTTTTATCTTTTAATAAAGCTTCGGCCATTGGACTGCGGCAAGTGTTTCCTGTGCACACGAACAAAACATTCATGATTGCTCCTCCGATCATAAACTACTAAACCTATTTTACCACATACTGTTTATGATTGTCAGATGTTGTCTAAAAAAAGCGTTTTGCGATGTTACTTTTTTTAACATTAAAAAAGAAAAAAATGTACGTCAAAACGTAGTTTTTTGTTTTCTACTCTTAAAAGATGATAAAAATCAGTTTTAATAAACTTCTATCAACATTTCTCCGTTTTCAACTTAAAAAAGGCACAGAAATCCTCTGAGCTTCTTTTTTACTAAAAATTGATTAATGAATGACTTTCACTTTAGGCGGTCGCTTGCCGCGGGCACGGCCTCAGCCTAATCGCTTCCCAAGGGTCGCTACAGGGGTCTTCGGCTCGTGCTGTTCCGACGCACAGGATGTGCTAGTGCCGACGTTGGTCACAGGACGTGACCGTACTTAGTCGGCCCGCAGGCGTCTCCCGCCAACGTTCAAGTCATTCGCAATCCAACTAAAGAACGCATTTTATCCGGTTGATTTTCTTTTATTCTTCCAAATGCCATAGCGAGCATAACGCATAAAGCTAAATCAACTCTGACTTGCATTTTTTTCTTTCCACGTATAGTGTGATTTTCAAATCCAAAGGATACATCTAAACGACTATTTACACGTTCTACAGCCGTTCGCTTATTATATTCTCACAGCTAGATCGACAGATAGGCGTGAAAAGCCTGGGGTTTTCTTTTAATGGAATACGAATGCCCCGCTTGACTCCACATGCTGCGGCACCCTTGCATGTTATTCCATACGGCTCGAACAGGATCATCATTTCTGCCATTTTTTCTATTACTTTCAAGTTTTCGCATTAATTTTTCATCAGGTAAATATTGAATCACTAATCTTAAGCGATCTAAGTCTCCTAAATCTTCGACTTCTTCCCATGGAAATAAATTCATTTGTGGTATAACAGCCATAACAGATGAGTCTCCCTTGATTTTTTGTTTTTGTAGATATTAACAATTATAACCTATATGGGATAAGGCTTCATCTGTTTTTTATTTGCTTTTATATTTTGGGGTGAATTTTTAAATGAGGCTTATTCCATACACTATAAATGAACATATTACCATCTATTTTTGGGGTGAAGAAATTTTCACAGGTTTGCGTAGCCCTTCTCGCACTTGATGCACAGAACATCGAAATTAGCTTAAAAATAGTTAATTTATGGGCCGAATAAAAAGTATAGGCCTAATGTACATAATACGCTTCCACCGAGCATTTCACTATAAACACCGAAAAAATGGTGAACTTTTCGCCCGATAAGTAAACCAAACCAAGTAAGTATCGTACTTGAAATACCGAAAAGCATTAATGTTAGGAAAATTTTCGCACCGGAAAGACCTAAACTTAGGCCAATAGGAAAGCTATCTAAGCTAACTGTAAAGGCAAGCATCAAAAGGCGAGTAGTTGTCGGTAATAACAATTGTTTTGCCTCATAATTAAAGGATGAAAAAATCATTTGTAAACCTATTGTAATAAGCAATAAACTACCGATAATTATTGTATATTGGCCAATTTCAGTAGAAAGTTTTTTACCGAGCAACAAACCTAATAGGGGGAAAACAATATGCGGCAAACCGAATAAACAGCCGATAAAGAAAATGTGCCGCTTTCGTAAACTTTGCATACCTAAACCTAAACTTACAGAAAAGGCGTCAAGCCCAACGGCAAACGCCATAATAATTAACGTATAATGATCGATCATATGTACTTCATTCATTCATAAACCCCTCTCGGACAACCTAGTTCACTATATGTGTCCGTAGTGGAATTTATGAAATGAGTTCAGCCATTAGATATTTATTAACAATTCCCTTTTTCAAAGATGATGTTGCTCACTATAATGTTTATCGCCATTGCTTCCATGTTGTTATTATTTTATTACTCATTAAAAATCTTTGTCTTCTTGTAAAACATTAGATGTTGCAGCCGCTTTTTGTAATCGATTCATAATTGCCTGTCCAAGACCAGTTTGAGGGAATGTTTCACAAATAATCATATCAACATCATCCCGCTTAAAAGAGCGTAATGCATCATAAAGTTTTTTACCGACATCTTCTAACGTTTTCCCAAGGGATACTTTATATTCTGCAGTCACCTTTGCTAACAGCTGTTCCCTGGCAAGTATTCCTACCCGCTTTCCTTTTGCTTTATATATTTCGATAAGTTGTTGCAACGCTTCGGCCGAACTTGGCCCAAGAAGGAGTGGAACATCGGGAGCATAATGCGGATATTTCATCCCTGGTGACAATGGTTGCGAAGTTTTATCCTGTTCCGGTGCTACCTCTACTCGTATATTTAGTTCATTTTCAATCATTTCTTTCGTAATAGCGCCTGGACGTAAAATAACCGGCCGCTCCTTTGTCAAATCAATGACTGTTGATTCCATGCCAACATCTGTTGCTCCCCCATCGATAAGACCAGCAATTTTCCCTTGCAAATCTATATAAACGTGATCAGCTGTTGTTGGACTCGGTTTACCAGAAATATTAGCACTTGGCGCCGCTAAAGGGATATTACTTGTTTCTAAAAGTTGTAAAGCTACTTTATGATTTGGAATTCGCACAGCAATTGTCGGCAAGCCCGCTGTAACATTTTGTGCACAAACTCCCCGACTAGATAAAATATATGTTATCGGTCCCGGGGAAAACGTATCAATCAATTGGTGTGCTATTGGTGTTAACTCTTTAATAAGTGGTAATAATTGGTTTTTATTTGCTACGTGTACGATGAGCGGATTATCTTGGGGCCTACCTTTTGCTTGGAATATTTTAGCTACGGCAGCTTCATTCGTCGCATCTGCTCCTAGGCCATAAACAGTTTCTGTCGGAAAAGCGACGAGTTCACCTGATCGTAGTAGAAGAGCCGCTTCCTGAATCGCTTTTTCATTGTCTAATTTATTTTTATGTAATACATTCCAACGTTTTGTTTGTTTCATTTAAGACGCCCTCATTTCTACACATTAGTTTAGTTCATTTTTTTCTTTTTATCTACAATGAACAATTATAGCGTCTACTTAATCGGTATAACCGTCTTTATTTATTGATGTTATTCACACAATATTTATCGTCGTATGTTTAAACATAATTGTATAGTTCACAACTTATCAACAATTTTCTTCCTACTATTAAGCAACAAACGACAAAATTCTCGTTTTTATTCACAAAAAAATAGCGTTGTGCACAAGTTATGCACAACCGCCTGTGGACAATGTGTATAAGTTATTATGAAACAAAGTATGTCCACCATGTTCCATTCCGATGCTCTTCTTTATTTAAAAGTATTTTTTCTGCTTTTTCCTCACGAAATTGTAAAGCTGATAAAATAATATCTACCATTGGCTGGTGACTAAAAACATAAACCTTTTTTGCTCGTTTCTGTTTAGCAAGTGTTAAAATAGCTTCCAATAAAGCGGGAAGTAATCGCGCTTCTTTCTGAGTAATGTAAAGTTGTTTCAACCAATAAACATCTCGTTCTGTTGGTTCAATGATAAAACAGCCGATAATTTGTTCATTATCTTCGACGAGATAGCCATCTGTTAAAAGTAAACTTTTATTTAAATGTTTGTTCAAGGTAAAAAAAGTTTCTCGTTTAGCTTGTTCAACTTTTTGTGCTTGTATAAGCTTCATACTATTCACCTCTTCATTTAAATGAATTGAGCATATATATGAGTATATGCGCAATAATGTAAATTATGACCAACCGAGCCATTCGAAGAGGAAGAACTTAATCGTCAAGTCTTTTTCTTCGTCAACTACATCATCAGTTTCTTGAACAGTCGCCCCAAAGGAAAAGTCTAAAAAACATAATGGCGGGAATAGAACACACCACCAATTATCCCCTTGACCCTCACCGATTGTCATTAAAATAGCTTCATATTCACCTTCCGGATACAAATATGAGCCGTACAACTTACGGGGAAAAGTGACGTGTTTGTCGTATGCTACTTTGACATCGTACGTTAAGCCTGCTTCTTTAATAACATTTTCAGCGATTGTTTGTACATGGGAAATTCGTTGTTGAATAAGTTGACGGGCATCATCAATACTCGCCATCTCCTCTACCCATTTTGTTATTTCTTCATTTACCCGATCACGTATCTCATATTTTATTTGTTGGTCTTGTTCTGTATTACTATTTGCTAAAATACGTAAACGAATTGACTCATCAGGAATGACTGTTATGTCATCTTGAGCAAACTCACTCGTTCCTTGCTTTGGAAAAACGATTAAAAACAACAATAAAATAGAAAAAAATAATACCCATTTATTCATCTCTTTTTTCCCCTCTGTATTTATATTTACAAACAGTATGGGCAAGTAAAAAGATTTTAAACGGGTATTTTATCATAAAAATGTTAGTTTCATAATATTAGTCTATATGTTAGACGTTAATATGTGCGATAACTATCCGGTCGTGACCATTAATATCTTGATAAACTTTAACTGAACTATGTGGATAACTTTTTTTGATAAGCTTTTGGACGGCTTCTCCTTGTTGATAACCAATTTCAAAAGCGAGTATGCCATTTTTAGCGATAATTTTTTTCGATTGTTCGATAATTTTATTATAGGCAGCTAAACCGTCGTTAGCAGCAAATAATGCTAATTCCGGATCATACTTTACCGTTTGTGAAAGGGTATCTTTTTCATCATAAGCGATGTACGGTGGATTAGAAACGATGATTTGTGTCATAATGTTTTTTTCAATAAGTGGTGTAGCAAAATCACCTAACATAAATCGTACATCAGCACAGTGTTTATGAGCATTTTTTTTAGCTACATGGAGCGCTTCTTCGGAAATATCTGTAGCATAAACCTTCGCTCGTTTAAGTTCTAAAGCGAGAGTAATAGCAATTACCCCACTCCCTGTTCCAAGATCGACGATTGATAGCGGTGTTTTATGGACCTTATTAATAACATGCTCAACTAATTGTTCTGTTTCTGGTCGCGGGATAAGGACATGTTCATTAACATGAAACTTGCGCCCATAAAAATATTCATAACCTGTTAAATGTTGCACCGGAATACGTGTTGTAACGTGTCTATTTATAGCTTCCCAAAATCTTTCGGTAATTTCGGGTGCAACGACCTCTTGCATATTTGCATAAAACTGTGCACGCGATACTTGTAAAAAGTGACGCAGTAAAATTTCTGCTACTTGCGATTCACATTTATTTTGTTGTAAAAAAAGCGAAGCCCGTTTGAGGACTTCGTATTGTTTTAGACGATTCGTCATATTAGCCACCAATATTTTTTAATTGTTCTGCCTGTTCTTCAGCAATTAATGCTTCGATAAATTCATCGAGTTCGCCATCTAATATTTGATCTAACTTTTGTAACGTTAATGAGATTCTGTGATCTGTCACGCGATTTTGGGGAAAGTTGTACGTACGAATACGTTCTGAACGATCTCCCGTTCCAATCGCTGACCGGCGCGTTTCATCGTATTCTGCTTGTGCTTCTTGTTGATATTTATCATAAAGACGAGCCCGCAAAACTTTAAACGCTTTTTCCCTATTTTTAATTTGTGACTTTTCGTCTTGACAAGAAACGACAATGCCTGTTGGTAAATGAGTAATTCTAACCGCTGAATCCGTCGTATTAACGTGCTGTCCACCTGCGCCACTCGAACGATACGTATCAACTTTAACATCTTCATTACGGACTTCAACATCGACTTCTTCTGCCTCTGGTAAAACAGCGACAGTTGCTGTTGACGTATGGACACGGCCACCGGATTCTGTTTCCGGAACACGTTGCACACGATGGGCGCCATTTTCATACTTTAATCTCGAATAGGCTCCATCACCATTAATCATAAAGATGACTTCCTTAAAGCCACCAACACCTGTTGTATCAGCTTCAATTAATTCTGTTCGCCAACGGTTCTTTTCCGCATAGCGCGTAAACATACGATATAAATCAGCGGCGAATAAACCAGCTTCATCCCCACCAGCAGCTGCACGAATTTCGACGATAACGTTTTTATCATCGTTCGGATCGCGGGGCAGAAGCATAACTTTTAACTCTTCTTCTAAAGTTTCTTTCTGTTGTGTAAGTTCAGTAATTTCCATTTCAACGAGTTCTTTCATTTCTTCATCGAGTTCTTCTTCTATCATTACTTCCGCATCTTCTAATTCCGAAGATACATCTTTAAATTGACGATATGTTGTAATAACTTGCTCAAGTTCAGCCTGTTCCTTTGAATAATCTCGTAATTTGTTAACATCATTAATAATCTCTGGATCACTTAATAATCCATTTAACGCTTCGTAGCGGTCTTCCATTAAATTAAGACGGTCTAACATTATGTTCACCTCTCTAACATTACAATTATATTATAAGTTGTAAATATTGGTCAAAGATAAGCATATTTAATAACTTTATTGATTAAAAACTTATATAATATACGAAACAGATTTCTTTTGATGTAGTTGATGCTCGGATAAAGCGATTTTGTGCTCGCTTATTGGCTGTGAGTGCTCGGATCGGTAGGGTTATTGCTCGCTTGTAACAAATTAGTGCTCGGATAAAGTAAATTTGTGCTCGCTTATCGGCTATGGATGCTCGGATAATTAGAATTTATGCTTGAATAAACTTAACAAAGTATAAAACCATTAAAAAAACAGGCAAAGGCGCCTGTTTTTATCGTTTATTTTATGTTTACTTTAAATTATATTTTCTCTTGAATCGGTCAATACGTCCACCAGCACGATCTTCACGCTGTTTACCCGTATAAAACGGATGTGTGTCAGATGAAATCTCAACACGAATTAACGGATATGTGTTACCGTCTTCCCATTCAATGGTTTCATCAGACGTACGTGTTGAACCACTTAAGAATTTATATTCTGAACCTGTATCCATAAAAACAACTTTTTGATACTCTGGGTGAATACCTTTCTTCATTACTTTCCACTCCTTTACTCTCGATCTCATGGAATGTTCTTATTTAATCACATATTGAAGATTATAACAGGGACATAAGATGATTGCAATTAAATTATTGTATATTTTTTCATTAGTCATAAATTGTCGTTTTATCTTCCCATACCGCGTCGTTTCATTTCATCATCCATCATTTGCAAAAATTGTTCATTGTCTTCAGACGTTCTTAAACGGCGGAGAAAACGTTCGATAAAGTCATGGGAATCTTGCATCGTTTTACGGATTGCCCACATTTTGTCTAAATGATCTTTAGATACGAGCAGCTCTTCTTTTCTTGTACCTGAGCGTAAAATATCAATAGCCGGGAAAATACGTCGTTCAGCAAGATGTCTATCAAGATGTAGTTCCATATTTCCTGTTCCTTTAAATTCTTCATAAATGACATCATCCATCCGCGAACCTGTATCAATAAGAGCTGTTGCTAAAATCGTAAAACTTCCACCTTCTTCAATATTACGGGCCGCCCCGAAAAATCGCTTCGGACGGTGAAAAGCGGCCGGGTCAATCCCACCGGATAATGTTCGTCCACTTGGTGGAATGACTAAGTTGTACGCTCGTGTTAACCGTGTAATACTATCCATTAAAACGATCACATCCCGTTTATGCTCAACGAGACGCATCGCTCGTTCTAAAACGAGTTCAGAAACTTTAATATGACTTTCTGGAACTTCGTCAAAGGTTGAACTGACGACATCAACATCAGGTGAAACAGATCGCTCAATATCGGTCACTTCTTCTGGGCGTTCATCGATGAGTAAAATGATTAATTTTGCCTCTGGATGATTTTTCGAAATACTATTAGCAATTTCTTTTAACATCATCGTCTTTCCCGCTTTCGGTGGAGAGACGATTAAGCCCCGTTGTCCGAAGCCTACAGGCGTCATTAAATCGATAATTCTCGTTGATAATTTATGTTTCTCATGTTCAAGCTTCATAAATTTATCCGGATAAAGGGCCGTTAATGCCGGAAAGTGAACACGTTCTTTCGATGTTTCAGGATCCTCATCATTTACTGCATCGATTTGTAATAGCCCATAGTAACGTTCATTTTCTTTAGGTGGTCTAACCTTCCCAGAAACTTTGTCACCGTTACGCAAATCGAACCGACGAATTTGTGATGCTGAAATGTAAATATCTTCTGCACTTGGAGAATAGTTAATTGGGCGTAAAAATCCGAAGCCTTCCGAAGGGATAATTTCTAAAATACCGTCCATAAACAAATAACCATCTTTTTCCGCACGCGCTTTTAAAATCGCAAAAATAAGTTCCTTTTTCGTTAGTTTTGCATAATAAGAAACTTTGTACTCTTTAGCGAGCTGATACATTTCTTTTAAAGTCAGCTCCTCTAAATGAGAAATTGTTAATGTACTCATATCATCACCTTATTCATTTTTTTCATAATAAACGAAGGATTTATTATGTATATCTAATCAAAATAAATTAAAAGCAGTCCATCTTCACATCATATGTTTGAGAAAAAAATTAGATAGGTTTTATTTGCTGAAGAATAAACGGAAGGTAAAACATTTAAATTTTTTCATCTGTCCTTTGAACGATTATGTTTATATCCTCACAAGTTGCTAAGGACAATATACCACATTTTAAAAATAAGTCATCATAATAACTAATTTTACTAGTTTTTT
>DATGSQ010000002.1:0-28997 GCA_035302425.1 Bacillota bacterium
GCGATTTTGTGAATGAAGGTAACGATGGATCGTCCAATACTCCCTTTGTTTGTGATTTTGCGAATGAAGGTAACGTTGGAGTGTCCAATACGCCCTTCGTTTGCGATTTTGTGAATGAAGGTAACGTTGGAGTGTCCAATATGCCCTTTGTTTGTGATTTTGCGTTTAAAGGTAACGTTGGAGTGTCCAATATGCCCTTCGTTTGTGAATTTGTGAATGAAGGTAACGATGAAGCGTTCATTGTTCCTTTTATTTACGAATTTGTGTTTAAAGGTAACGCAAGCGCCTGATTCGCTCCCTTCAAATTGAAGTTTACTAATGAAGGTAACGCAAGTGCCCAGTAAGTCATCATTTTTTAAAATATACTAAACTAGTCTTGCAAGTTGTTTATTCCTTCCTACTTTTTAGTTGTCTACAAAAAAGCTCCGCAAATGTGATATTCCTTCCTACTTTTTGCGAACGGGATTCATAATTCCGCCCTTTAAACTAAGCCGCACAAATAATCATTTATTAGGAGTTACTTTCATCCTAGGTATTTTATGAAAGTATACAAAAACTTAACAATTTTCCGTAATTCATGTAGGTCTTAATATTTAAATTTGATTATTTATATCTATATAGCTTTTATTGCCGCATATAAACCGTATATAATAATAACTAAACTGCCCTTTGTTTATTTACAAAATATTTTACATATTTATAAGTGAAAGCCCTATTACTTCATGATGGAAAAGATAAATGTTTATAATGTTTAACCCTCGTGGCCACTATTGTAATAGTTATAGATAAAATGGCAAAAAAATAATAAGGGGTGTAATATGATTAATGTTTAAAACGATTCGGTCAAAATTGCTCATTATTGTTGGTGCGATTTTCCTAATTCCGAGCTTGTTCATAGGTATTTTTGAATACTATCAAGCATCTAATTCTCTTAATGAGCTCGGTAAACAAAACATCCGAGAAAAAATGGACATTGCTTATTTAGCGTTAGAAGCTTTCCAAGAAAATGTAGAATTCGGCGGGATTACATTAGAGGATGCCCAAGAACAAGCAAAAGAGTTATTTATTGGACAAAGTTTGGAGTCTGGAGAAAGAGAATTTACATCTGCCTATCGTTTTGGTGAAGATGGCTACATGTTTATTGTCGATGATACGGGATTCGTTCATGCTCATCCAAATCTTGAAGGACAAAATATGTACGATGTAGAAGATGAAAATGGTGTAAATTATGTTCAAGAGTTTATCGCCCAAGCAAGTCAAGGTGGTGGCTACACTGAATACATACATGAAGGAAGTAAAAAAATAGCCTATTCCATAAAATATGAACCATGGGACTGGACGTTGACGGGGAGTGCGTTTTATTCAGACTTCAGTGCTCCAGCAAAAAGTTTACTATTTTCCTTAACGATCACTATTGTTGTAACGGCGATTATTGGTTTAATAATTGTCTTATATTTTGTGAGACATATGTCAAGACCTATCATGTCGATTCGTGATCACATGATGCAATTAGCTGAAGGGGATTTGACAATTGATGATGTTTCCGTTAAGCAACGTGATGAATTAGGCCAATTAGCGACAAGTTTTAATGAGATGAAGCAAAATTTACAACATATGATTGTCGATATTCAAAGAAATTCCGAACAAGTTGCCGCAACTTCTGAGCAATTGAGTGCTAGTTCTGCTGAGTCAAGTAGTGCTAGTGAGGAAGTGGCATCATCGATTCAAGTTATTTCTGAAGATACAGTCAAAACCTTAGAAGGTACAAATGACGCTTCAGAAAACGTCGATCAAATGATGCAAAGATTAAATGACATAACTAATCGACTACAGCATTTAACAGAGGTCTCAGAAGAAACGGATACAAATGCGAAAACAGGCTTTAAGCAATTAGATTACGCCCAAGACCAAATGCAAAAAATCCAAGCTTCAAGTCAAAACATGTCATCTGTCATTATGTCATTAGGTGATACGTCGGAAGAAATCGGTGATGTTATTCGTATTATTGAGGATATTTCTGAACAAACGAACTTACTTGCTTTAAATGCAGCTATTGAAGCTGCTCGCGCAGGTGAACATGGACAAGGATTTGCGGTTGTCGCTGATGAAGTTAGAAAACTCTCTGAACAATCTTATGAAGCGACAACACGTGTAAGAGATTTAATAAATGATGTTCAAATGAATATTCATGAAACGGTCGATGCTATGCAAGAAGGGGAAAAAGAAGTTGCATCCGGACAAGAGATCGTTGATACAGCAAGTGATTCCTTTGCGCAAATTCAAACAGATATTGTTAATGTCATTGAAATGATCGAGTTAATTAATACATCGGTTCAAGACATTAATCAAAACGGTCAATTTATTATTGAAACAATAGGTGAAGCAAAACAACTCGCTGTTGAATCGGTTGAACATACAGAAACAGTCGCTGCTGCTGCGGAAGAACAAAGCGCAAGTGCTGAAGAAATTACCGCAGCATCGGAAACATTGGCAGCTATGGCGGTTGAATTACAGGAAATGGTACAGCGCTTTAATATTGAACGTAAATAACAATCAAAAAGTATAAGGGACAAAAAAAGATGTTAACGATGTGAACCTAGCACTTTTTTGTGAAAAGTATTACACAGGAGGATAAATAATGATAAAAATATTACTTGCAGATGATCACGCTATCGTACGATCAGGTATTAAACTCTTAATTAATAGCCAATCAGACATGCAAGTAGTTTCTGAATCTGCTGATGGAGCAGAAACAGTAAGAAAGGCCCTTGAGAAAAAACCTGACATCGTTATTATGGATTTAAATATGCCGGAAAAAAACGGACTTATTGCTACAAAACAAATAAAAGAGGAAAGTAATGAAAATATAAAAATAATCATCTTAACGATGCACGACGAAAAAGAATATATTTCACGCGCTTTACAAGCAGGAGCTTCGGGCTTTGTTTTAAAAAGCCACAATGTGAATGATCTTATCGAAGCTATTCGCACTGTTCATCGTGGAGAAGCCTTTCTTGACCCTAATGCAACAAAAATTCTTATTCATGATTATGTTAAATTATCACATACAAATGATCATCAACAACAGCCATTGACAGGTCGTGAACAGGAAGTATTATCCTATTTAGCTATGGGCTTTACGAACAAAGAAGTTGCCGATAAGTTATTCGTTTCCGTTAAAACGATTGAATCACATCGAGCAAACATTATGAAAAAGTTAGAAATCTCAACACGGCATGAGCTCGTTGAGTATGCAATCCATGCGGGATTATTCAATTTAACTTATAAAAATAGTGATGAGGAATTAACGAATAAATAAAAATTATACGACTAAATTTATAAAACATTATTAAATAAGACCTAGTCATCATTTTGACTAGGTCTTATGTTTGTGGAATCATTTCTTCATAGGGGATTTTTGTAAAATATATAGTAATTAACCCCATAGACATTATGACTACAACGAGGGAAACTATACAGTAAGAACGAACTACATTTTTCCACTAAATGTTTATAAATTCCAACAAATTTAATTAAAGGCAAACTATATTGAAAAAATAGGACGCAAAGCTATGGGTCTAACGTTTTGATTAGTCAAAACTATGATTGCCAAGCTACCCAATAAATGATGAATGGTTAATCATCAGACCGTGGCTATTCTATTGTTATAGAGTAGCCTTATTTATAACAATAACGTAGCTTGTAATATTTATATAGTCCTAAATACCACACACTAAAACAAAGTGCTAACTCGATTAGGAGGATGTCATATTGGATCGTACAACAGTCTTTGGAATTACATTAGGAGTATTAGTTGTCGGAGTTGGACTGTATATGAAAGGTGTAAATCTAGGCGCATTACTTAACCCAGCGGCAATTTTAATTATTTTTGCCGGAACAGCTGCAGCGGTACTTATAGCCTTTCCTGCTTCTACAATTAAGACGATACCTAAACTAATGACAGTTATATTTAAAGAAGTTGATAGAAAAAATAAAGCAGAAATTATTCAACAGTTTACACATTGGGCTCATCTAACGAGACGAGAAGGGATTCTCATTTTGGAACAAGAGATTGAAAAAACGGAAGATCCATTTTTGAAGTCCGGTCTTCGTTTAGTCGTTGATGGACAACCACCAGACTTTATTCGTGATGTCATGTTAGAAAAAGTCGGCGCAATGGAGGAGCGTCATCATACGGGCGCAGAAATTTTCACACAAGCAGGTACATATGCACCAACATTAGGTGTTTTAGGAGCAGTTGTAGGGCTAATTGCAGCTTTAGGAAACATGGAAGACATGGCAATATTAGGCGCAGCAATATCTGCAGCATTTATGGCAACATTATTCGGGATATTTTCTGGTTATGTATTATGGCATCCATTCGCAAGTAAATTAAGAAAAAAATCATCAGAAGAAGTGCAAGAGAAAAGAATGATCATCGAAGGATTACTCTCATTAACGTCGGGCGAATCTCCACGAACGTTACAGGAGAAATTAAGTTCATACTTATCAACAGAAGAACTTGCTCATCTTCAAGAGGAGCCTGAAAGTGCCTATGAAGAAGCCAGTTGATCGAAAAAAGGAAAATGACTCGACTGATTCCTGGTTGTTGCCTTATGCCGATATGTTAACATTATTACTCGCCTTATTTATTGTCTTATTTGCTATGAGTAAACTAGATGTTCAAAAATATGAAAAGTTATCGAATATATTCAAAAGTGAATTTTCATCGAGTTATATACCTGTTATTGAATCAATCGAAGAGGATACCGGGGAAATGATAACAGACCACACGCAACAAGAGTCAGCAGATGAACAAGAAGAGATGAAGGAAAATGTAACCGATAGTATGTTTATCGTATCCGATCAATTAACAGACATACAAGAAAACATAAATGCTTATATTACTGAAAACAATTTAACCGATACTTTAGGAACAAAACTAACTGACGAAGGCTTACTTATTACACTTTCTACTGATTTTTCCTTTGCTACAGGAAGTGCTTATGTGAATGATGAAGGGAGAGAAATAGCTCATGAAATAGCTGAATTTTTATATACAGATCCACCCCATGAAATAGTTATTAGTGGCCATGCTGACGACCGACCGATGTACAATCATGAATTTAAATCAAATTGGGAACTTAGCGTCATGCGTGCTGTAAATTTTATGGTTATTTTACTGGAAAATGATCGCTTAAATCAAGGGAAATTTAGTGCCAAAGGATATGGCGAATACAAACCGCTAGTTCCGAATACAAACAAAGAAAACCGAGCGAAAAACCGTCGTGTAGAAGTACTTATACGGCCACTTATACAACAAGTAGACTAATAAACGATACATATAGGAGGTGCTATATAAAATGGATTCAATTATTTTTCTAAGAGAGAAAAGTTTAATGATGTTTCAATGGGAAAGTGTTCTTAAGAAATTATTACCAAATAACGATATTATTAGTGCAAATATTGGCGAATATGAATTATTAAGTGAAACAATAAAATCAACATTAGTAATTGTTGATATAGCCCCTGCCATTGACCCGTTGGAAATTATTGATTATTACAATCGTCGGGGAACGAAGGTTGCTGTGTTATTAACAGACAAAGATGAAAAATTACTAAAACAATTATTTCGTTTAAATTTAGCAGGATATTTATCGAAGGATATGGAGTTACAAGATATTCGCTTAGCCTTGGATATGATGCTTAATGGAGAAATTTATATTCATCCGAAACTGTCACAAGTATTTTTGTCAGACTATATACGTTTAACAAACAATAATAACACCCGTCCTAACGACATACTCACTGAAAGGGAATGGGAAATTTTAGAGTTAATCGTTGAAGGCAAGCAAACAAAAGAAATGGGCGAAAAATTGTACATTTCATCAAAAACAGTAGCTAACCATATTAGTTCAATTTACCGAAAATTAAATGTACGTGATCGCGTCGGTGCTGTAATTTTTGCCGTGAAAGAAGGCTGGTTTGTTTTATAAAAAATTAACCTTATCGGAACTTAATGTTTTGTAACAATAGTATATGATCGCTAAATAAAACTGAAAATTAAATAATATAGTCATTTTCTGAATTATAGACATTTATCTTACATGAATATTAAATAATTCAATCACCAACTAACTTTTTAAATATTTAGCATGAATTGAGGTGAATTTGTGAACCAGTTATTGAAAGCAATTATTTTTAAAATAAATGAACAAAAATATGGCGTAAATGTTAATGATGTACGCTCAATAGAAAAACTTCATGAAATTACTCAACTTCCACAGACATCAACCTTTGTAAAAGGTGTCATTAATTTACGGGATGAAGTCATTCCAATTATTGATCTAAAAGAATTGCTATCACTCGGCAAAACAACACAAACAGAAGAAACACGAATTTTGATCGTTCAAATTCGTTCAAGACAAGTAGGAATTATTGTAGATGCCGCAACAGATGTCATCGATATACATTTGTCAGTTGTTGATTCACCACCAGAAATTACCCAAACGAAAAATAATCATATTGTTAAAGGTGTTGCTAAAGTCGATGATGAGCTCCTCATCATCGTACAATTTGAAAAATTGTTCGATGAAGAACAGCTCGTACATTTGGAAACATTACATACCGTATGAAATTGTCCCGCGCGGAATATGTTAGACAATTATTTATGAAAAAATTAGTAAAGAAGGATGTATTATGAAAAGTCTTTCTCGAGAACAATTAATAGAAACTTACTTAGTAGCCCAAAAAGAAGGTTTGGCTGATGCTTTTATTCAAATGATAAAACAAGAAATGGAAACAAGGCAAGTCACCCATGAGGAAATTGCAAATTATAATATGAATCAAAAGAAATATTTTATGAATTAAATATTTACACCATTCCTAAAGGATGGATTGAGTATGAACTATATTTAACTTACTCAATCCTATTTGTCATTCCAATTGAATAAATAGTCTACGATTTTTTACAACAAAGCTCTTACAGGGGGATTAATATGTTCAAACATTTCAACTTGCAATCGATTCGTACAAGGTTAGTCATAACATCGATTTTATTATTAACTGTACCAATTATAGTTTTAGGGTTTTTAAGTTATCAAGAAGCCAAAAGTAGTTTAGACAGTCATGGAGCAAAACGTTTAGAAACAAGTGTTGAACTGACGATTGCGCTCATTGAATCATTGAATGAGGAAGTTGAAAAAGGTAATTTAACATTAGCAGAAGCGCAAGAAAAGGTTAAAGTAACTGTGTTAGGAGAGAAGGATGAAAATGGGCAACGTCCGATTAATGAAAATATTGATTTAGGGCAAAATGGTTATATTTTTATTTTAGACCAGGAAGGTAACCAAGTCGCCCATCCACAAATTGAAGGAAGTAATGTTTGGGAAGAAGAGGACGAAGATGGTGTTAAGTTTGCTCAAGAAATGATTAAAGTTGGTAATAGTGGTGGTGGCCTATCTTACTATCAATGGCCACTACCTAATGATGAAACACGTCTAGAAGAAAAAGTAACATATACACGAACAGACCCCCATTGGAATTGGGCGGTTAATGCGAGTACATATATGATGGACTTTAATCAAGAAGCTAATGGTATACTTCATTTTATTTTTATAACGATCGGTATTGCCCTTGTTGTAGGACTAATAGTTATTTGGATATTTGCTAGCCGTATAGCTAATCCAATTAAAGCTGTTACTGAACGGATGAATATAATTGAGCAAGGGCAGTTAAATCAAGAACCATTAGCTATTAATTCAAAGGATGAAATAGGTCAACTGGCACGCTCCCTTAATCGAATGCAAGATGGGTTAAGAAATTTAGTACAAAATGTTTTCAATGCATCCCAAACGATGACAAGTCGTAGTGAAGAATTGAGTCAAGCCGCCTTTGAAGTAAGTGAAGGATCCGAACAAATGGCTGCAACAATGGAAGAACTTGCAGGTGGTGCAGAAACCCAGGCGAATGATGCAACTCATTTATCGTCAATGATGAATTCCTTTGTAGAAAATATAGACACTGCTAATAAGGATGTCACAATTGCCCAGCAAAATTCAACAGAAGTTGTTGAACTAACTAATCGTGGTCGGGAATTAATGAATACATCAACTACCCAGATGGAAATGATCGATCAACTTGTTCATGACGCCGTTGAAAAAGTTGAAGGACTCGACCAACATTCCCAACAAATTTCTGAACTTGTCGCTGTTATTCAAGACATTGCTGAACAAACGAATTTACTCGCTTTAAACGCGGCGATTGAGGCAGCGCGTGCAGGTGAACATGGTCAAGGGTTTGCTGTTGTTGCCGATGAAGTAAGAAAACTTGCTGAACAATCCGCAAGTTCGGTAACGAATATAACAGATATTGCCCACCAAATTCAAACAGAAGCAAGTGTTGTTGCGGATTCATTACGTGAAGGTTATGAAGAAGTTGAACAAGGCACTATTCATATTCGAACAACTGGTGAAACCTTCAATGAAATTAGCGAAGCGATTACGAGTATGGGAGAACATATTAATCATGTAACAGAAAAATTACAAGAAATCGTTACGAATAGTGCGGAAATGGGTAGTTCCATTGAAAATATCGCAGCAATTTCTGAACAATCAGCAGCAGGCGTCCAACAATCAACAGCGGGTACAGAGGAAACAAATGCCGCGATGCAAGAGGTTGCCGGAAGCTCTGAGGAACTGGCAAAACTAGCAGAAGAATTAAATAGTCTTATTGAACAATTTGATCTTTAAATAGTAACTAATACATTCACCCAATTTATTATAGAGAGTCTATTTTAAACTAACCGTAGAATGTTAAAAGACAGAAATAATAAGCACAATTACCAACAAATGTCATAAACTTATTAGATAATTGTGCGCATTTTTAAAACGATAGATGATATAATTAATTTAATACAATTACATTTATTCCCATAAGTACTACTAAATAATAAATGGAGTGAAAAACAATGTTGCGTGATGAACAGCTATTAAAAGAAAACATGGAAATTATGCAGCTTATTTTTAAAGGACAGCCATTAAACAAAGTCTTATCGAAAATCATTGAAAATATAGAAGAACGTTTCCACTTACACTCGATTAAAGCCGTCGTTATCCACGCGTGCTCAAGGGAGAAAAAACTGTTTAAATTAGCTAGTTCATCACCTTCGTCTTTTAATGATAATTTTACTAAGCCGATAAAAATTGGCTCTAGTCGATCTTTTATCGGAAAAGCTGCTTCTTTACAACACGCTATCATTAGTACTCCTCATAAGGCGGGTAAAGAAAATCTAAAAGAAACAGAAGCGGATGATGAAGATCAAACAGATTTACATGAACAGTACAAAACAGCCTTGTCTGTTCCTATTATTTCAACACGCGATCAATTAATTGGTACACTAACAATTTTTTATCATCAAGTATATGAGCCATCGATGGAAGATAGTAGAGTCATTGAGTTTTATTGTAAACTAATTGCGGTAGCTATTGAACTACTAAATGATGTGGAAAATAAACGTAATCAAACCGAAATGTATTTGCCACTAACTGATAAAGTTCCACACGAAACATTAGGTATTTTATTGCAATTAAAAAATGCGCTTCATAACAATCAATTTACTATATTTTATCAGCCGATTTATGATATTAATTTAAAACTATTAGGTTTTGAAGCACTTTTACGCTGGCACCATCCACAATCAGGTTTACTTCCACCAGCGAAATTTTTAGAAGTAGCGGAAGCAACCGGATTTATTATACAAATGGAGGATTGGGTGTTAGAACATTCGATTGCCGAAATTAACAATATCCGAAAAGGTCCGTTAAAAAACTTAAGATTGGCAGTTAATATTTCCGCAAAACAATTAGAACGTAAAGATTTTGTCGACCATCTTAGAAAGATCTTAGCAAAATATACATATGAACCAAAACATTTAACGTTGGAAATTACCGAGCGATTTCTGATGAAAGAGAGGAACATTCAAGTCATTCAGCAAATAAAAGATTTAGGTGTTAGATTAGCTATAGATGATTTTGGCACATCATATTCATCGTTACAATATTTAAAATATTTACCTGTCGATGAAATAAAAATTGACCGTAGTTTTATTATGGATCTTGATTCAAATGAAAACAGTAAAATTATTGTTGAAATGATTGTCAAACTCGCTCATCAACTAAATGTGACGATTGTTGGTGAAGGTGTAGAAACACCTAAGCAATTAGAAATGCTAAGACAAATGAACTGTGACCAAGTTCAAGGCTTTTTGTTTAGTCGTCCAATTCCATTAGAGGAAATCATTAGAAATAATGTCGTAAAAATTTCTGAACGATAAATGAAGATTGCGTAATTTTAATTACTTTTATAAAGAAAGCGCTCACAAAAGTTACTATTAAAATAGTGAATTTTAAGGTGGGAATACATATTTGCGACTATTTACACCGATTATTAACTTTTTTAGAAATTTAAATGATACCCAAAAGTTTAGTTTTATCGGTATCGTTTTAGGAATTCCAATAATAGTTTTAACGATAATTTTCATAATTTCGCTTAACCAAGATATAAGATTAACTGAAAAACGTTATCATGGCACACATTATAACTATCTTATTAAAGATTTATTAAAGCATACTGAACAATATCGTTATCAAAGGATGTTAGATCACCGTCATTTATCTCATCAAAACGAAGAACTTGAACAATTATCTAAAAAAATAAACAATCACTTTGAGCTAATCGCTGATTTTGAAAAAGAGTTGACAATTTCAACACATACACCATCGATCGTTCGACAATTAAAAAAACGGTGGGAATTTGTAACTCAATCAGAAGATTTAATTGAGTTGTCGCGTGCATATAGCCTTTTTCAATCGATTTTAATTGAACAATTAGAAATAATCGCTATAGATTATTATCTTAATTTAGCAAAGGATAAATATATTTACAATTTAACGAATACAGTCGTTAAAATAATGCCACGTTTAATTGAACAGTTAAATCAAATTCAAATGGTTTGCCTAAAATCCTTTCCAAACATAAAAGATGAAGAGAAGCGGCAAGTCATTTATTCAGCATCATCGATACGAAACTTACTGAAAGATCTCGAACGCGACAGAAAAATTATGCTTTCGACTGAAACAAGTTATCAAAAGCATATTAGTTATCAAGATCCGCCAATTGTAGATGAAATTGCGGATTTTATTCATTATGTTGAATATGAATTCGATACTCAAACAGATCAAGTCGGACAACTTATCGATAGAAGTGCTGATGTAATAAATACGAGTTTTGACTTTTATGAACGGGAGTTGGACCATTTAGAAACAACGATAAGCGAGCAGTTAAGTCGAACAAAGTTTTTCCGTCTCTTTATTATGTCCTTTCAATTTATCGCTTTTATTTTAACAGTATACAGTTTTATTGGCTTTTATTTATCAATTAGACACTCCCTAAAACAAATGGATGAAGAAAGGGAAGTAGCTGAAGATAAATATGAAAAGGCTCAGCAAAAACTATCCCATATTGAACGAAAATTATCTCGAAAAATTATGCAAGCGCACGAAGAAGAACGGAAAAGAATTTCGCTAGATTTACATGACAGTGTCGGACAAGCATTATATAGTATTTTAGTAAGGCTAAAAATTGCCGAAACAGACAAAACTGTTGCAGAAAACGTAAACTTACAAGAAGTGAAGAAAACTGTTGAAACACTTATGGATGAAGTTCGCCGCATATCCCATGTTTTAAGGCCGGAAGTATTAGATGATTTAGGATTCATCCCTGCATTAAAATCATTTATTAATCATTTTCAAAAAATATACGCTATAAAAGTTTATTTTGTATATACCGATGAAGAGGTTCGGCTAAATTCTGAGATTGAAACACAACTGTACCGTATTTGCCAAGAAGCTTTAACAAACGTCGCTAAACATGCTAAAGCCACAACAATTCATGTATCCCTCGACATTACAGAAGAACATATTTTACTAACTATTGAAGATAATGGACGTGGCTTTCCCGTTGACGAACATTTAAATGAACAAGCGCGGCACGAAATTGGCTTATACAGTATGAAAGAAAGGGCTGAACTACTTAGCGGGACTTTTAATATTACATCGAAAGTAAATGAAGGGACAATCATTTATATTAAAATACCAAAAAAATTAAACACTATTTCGGATTAATTTGGCAGTCTAAATTTCCCCCGAAAAGTTTAAAAATGTGATAATCTAAAATTAATAGATATGAAACTTACGTATAAGGACTATAGTTCTATAGGTAATTAAAAAAGCCAACTTTCATTTAAAATGGCGTATGTGTATATTTTTTGTGTAGGATGTGAGCAAATGATTTACAAGATTCATCGGCTACTTCGGCTTGATGGAATAACGAGCAGATTTTTCCTTTGGGCCTTTGTACTTGTCTTTTTGACGAGTTGTTTATACGTCATTTTATTTGTTTTTATTGATAAAAAGCATCAAGTAGATGATGCGAAAGATGATTTATCGTATGGTTTACAACAGCAAAAAAACCTTATCGTCAACTGGGCGGAAGACCGGGCAGAAGAAGTACGCTTATTTGCGAGTTTTCCCGTAACTAAAGAAACGAATATCGATGTTATGGCTACCCGTTTTAAATATTATCATAATCATCATCGGCAACTTGATTCAATTGTTTTTATTAATAGTGACGGCCATGTCGTCATTGATACTGCAAGAGAAGACATTATTTTAACAAATAGTACGATAAGCTTAAAAGACCGTCACTACTTTAAAGCAGCATTGGCAGGGGAAGAGTACATTTACGATATTGTCACATCAAAGGCTACTGGAGAACAAGCAATTATTTTTTCATCCCCTGTTTTTTCTGACACTAATCAATTTCAAGGAGTCGTTTTTGGAGCCGTTCATTTAAATGTCATTAATGAGTTGCTCTATGAAACGGTTAAAGGAGATACAGCGGAAGTTATCTTCATTAATAGTGACGGGGAAATAATTTCACAAGTGACGAGCAAACAAAACAATTCACCGCAAAAGTCTGAAGTAATCGCCAAACAGTTAAAGGACGTAATGAAATCAAGCGACAACGACCTTATTACTTATAAAGATAATAATGGTGATGAGATGTTCGCTATGGTTACTGAATTATTTGATGGACGTTATTATTTGGTCAATCAAATTAGTAAAAAAGAAATTTTAGCACCACATTATAAAATGGTTGCCTTTATGATCATTATCGGATTTTTAATTATGTCAATAGGATTCGTTCTCGTTATTCCTATCTCACGTCAATTATTAAAACCTTTTATTACGTTAGTACAGGCGATTGACCGTGTTAAGACAGGGCAATACGAAACACAAATCGATGAACAAAAGTTTACAACGAGCCCGAGAGAATTAAAACAATTAATGCAAAGCTTTAATGAAATGGCGCGCTCAATTCATAAAAATAAACGCGTGTTAAAACAACTATCAAACACAGATGGATTAACAGGAATTGCTAATCGTCGTCGATTTGAAGAACGACTTGCGAAAGAGTGGCAGATAGCTAAAAAAGGATCAGAGCCTATTTCGTTAATTTTTGCCGATGTCGATTACTTTAAAAAGTATAACGATCAATTTGGTCATCTTATGGGCGATAGTTGCCTTATCCAACTTGCTCATGCGATGAAATCACTAATCGAAAATCCTAATTATCTCGTCGCCCGCTATGGTGGTGAGGAGTTTGTTATCGTCATGCCAGCAACGACGAGTGATGAAGCAACTGTGATCGCAGAAGAAGTACGTCAACAAGTAAAGGATTTACAAATTCGTCGCTCAAAAGAAAATAAAAATCAATATATTACGATTAGTCTCGGTGTAGCGACAATAACTCCGACAGAGACTCTGACAAAAGAAGATCTCATTCAACTAGCCGACCAAGCGTTATATGAAGCAAAAGCAAGCGGCCGTAATCAAGTTGTCGTTAAAAATACACTATAATGATTCATCAGCATTAAACACGTTTTAATGCTGATTTTTTGATTGTAATGATTAATTTTACCCTTTTAAAACATCATCGGATTAATTGACTGCTATAAATTTTTAGCTCATATTAACTTTTTCCGCCAAAATTTGCTACAATTAGATTAATTGTTGTCACATATTTAAATAAACGACAAATAATACATGGTTTTCTTGAAGGAGTTTTCCATGGTTAATTATACACAATTGATTATCGCTTTTTTTATTTCAGGAATTGCGACATTTCTTTTAACGTTTCCTGTTAAAAAATTAGCCCTTCGCTTGGGCATCTTAGACATTCCGAATCGCCGCAAAATTCATGTCAAATCAACCGCTCGTTTTGGTGGTTTTGCTATTTTTTTAGGTGTCATTATTGGGATTATTTATTTACAACCAAGCCATGAACATATGCCAGAGATTATTATGGGTGCGATTGTCATCGTCCTAACAGGGGCCCTTGACGATAAGTTCGGTATTCGACCCGTCGTTAAATTGACGGGACAATTAATTGCCGCCTCATTTTTAATTTCATCGGGGCTTATTGTCGAACGAATTACATTACCTTTAATCGGTATGATCGATTTAGGTTTTTTTAGTGTGCTTATAACGGTGCTTTGGATCGTTGGAATTACGAATGCAATTAATTTAATAGATGGTCTCGATGGTCTAGCAACAGGTGTTTCGACAATTGCTTTAATAAGTATGTTCGTCATGTCGATCATTGATGTGCAATTAGTCGCAGCTAGTTTATGTGTCGTCATTATCGGAGCAAATATCGGTTTTTTATATCACAATTTCCATCCGGCAACGATTTATATGGGAGATACCGGATCGAATTTTCTCGGTTATATGATAGCTGTCGTTTCGATTCTCGGTCTATTTAAAAATGTTGCACTATTTAGCTTCATTATCCCTGTGATCGTTTTAGCAGTGCCGATATTCGATACGTTTTTTGCCATTGTCCGCCGTATACATAATAAAGAAAGTATAATGATGCCAGATAATAAACATATTCATTATCAACTCATTCGTGCAGGGTATAGCCATCGGACAACCGTTTTAATTATTTACGGCTTTAGTGCTATATTTGGAACGCTAGCTATTTTATTTTCCTATGCATCATTAACAACCTCATTATTAATCACGTTGTTAGTTTTATTTTTAATTCATTTATTAGCTGAAATAGCCGGACTCGTTCTCGATGGTAAACGTCCAATGATTGATTTATTAAAAAGACTCATCCCTAAAAAAGAACGAGATCAGAGTTAAGTAATATTTAAAGGAATTGCTTATGAAAAAGTGCGGGATTTTTCCAAATGGAAACAGTTCCCGCACGTAATTAATGTTTATATACGATTACTTGAGACATTTATATGACTATAAACGACTAAACTTCAACCCCATCAATAAAGACCTGTTCAACGTTTGTCGCTAAATCAAAGGGATTACCATCCCAAATAACAAAATCAGCATCTTTACCTTCTTCAATCGAACCGACGCGGTTAGCAACCCCGATATGTTTTGCGGCATTTAATGTGATCGCTTGTAAAGCTTGTTGTTCAGTTAGACCGTGTCGAATCGCATAAATCGCACTTGTTAATAAATATTCAATCCCGATGACCGGATGGTCGGTTGTAATTGATACAGGAACTCCTGCATCCCACAACACTTTAATTGTATCCCATCCTTTATCCTTTAATTCTACTTTAGACCGGGTTGACATCGTAGGCCCGATCGACACTCGAACATCTTTAAATTGGGCAATATAATCGGCAATTTTGTGACCTTCCGTACAATGTTCAATCGTTAATTCAAAATCAAATTCTTGCTTAAGTCGTAAAACTGTTAAAATATCATCCGCCCGATGAGCATGAATGCGCATTGGGATTTCTTTTTTTAACACTTTTACAAGTTGTTCGAGTCCTAAATCACGTTTACCGTTTGATCCATTTTTTAAATAATCTTCAGCTTCCATAAACTTTTCCCGCATTCTCGCAGCAAGGCCCATACGTGTAATCGGCAAATTACCTTTATCACCGTAAACACGCTTCGGATTTTCTCCCATTGCACCTTTCATCCCCGATGGACTCTTAATAACCATCTCATCGACGATATGTCCAGCTGTTTTCATAACGACCATTTCTCCGCCAATAATGTTCGCACTACCCGGCATGACTTGAATCGTCGTTACTCCAGCTTCTCGAGCATCGGAAAAACTAACTTCTAGCGGATTTATGCCATCAATCGCTCGAATTTCCGGTGTAATCGGGTCACTCGTTTCATTAAAGTCCCGACCTTCCTGTCCAACTCCGCCTTCGGAAACACCTAAATGTGTATGTACGTCAATTAATCCTGGTGTAACAATTTTCCCCTTCGCATCAATAATCTGGCAATTTTCTGGTACTTTTACATCGTCACTTATCGTTGAAAACTTACCATCTTCAACAACAATCGTTTGATTTTCTAACACTTCCCCACGGCCGGTCATCACTTTTGCATGTTTAATCGCTAACATTTTCCCACTCCCTTTGCAAATGTATGATATATCCATTATATAACATATTTCGAAAAGCGAAAGAACAACTTTTACTCGATTGTCAAACTTTAGAAAAGTCACAATACATTTTATTTACCCTTTTATTTGACCGTACAATAAATTTTTTGATAGTATCAATGCGTCTTATTTTATTGAACAATCGATTGAAAGCGTTCCCTTTATATTTTCTATTAAAATAGATGTAAGTTCGCATCAGGAGTGAGAAGCATGTTACTTGATATAATAAACAACATTAATGACATTCTTTGGGGAATTCCGAGTATTTTACTTTTAGCAGGTACAGGGTTATTTTTAACATTTATCATAAAAGGGTTACAATTTCGCAAATTAGGGGAAGCGTTCAAGCTTGCCTTTATGAAAGACGAAGAAGATATCAAAAGTGGACAAGGTGATGTTAGTAATTTTAAAGCATTAATGACTTCACTTGCCGGAATGATCGGAAATGGAAATATAGCAGGCGTTGCAACGGGTGTTACACTTGGGGGACCAGGGGCGATTTTTTGGATGTGGATCGTCGGCTTACTCGGCATGGCGACTAAGTATGCTGAAGCTCTTCTCGCACAAAAATACCGCATAAAAAATGCCCACGGAGAATATTCAAGTGGTCCGATGTATTACATTGAACGGGGGCTTGGCTCGAGATGGCGTTTTTTAGCGATTGCCTTTGCTCTCTTCGGTGCCTTTGCGGCGCTTGGTATAGGAAATAGTGTGCAATCGAATACGATCGCTGATGTTGTAAAAAATAGTTTTCATATTAATGGATGGATTACAGGTATCGTCCTTGTCATTTTAACAGGACTTATCGTTTTCGGTGGTTTACAACGAATTAGTGCTGTTGCTGGGGTTTTCGTTCCCGTAATGGCCATTTTATATATCGGGGCATCCCTCGTTGTTCTAGCGATTAATTACGAGCAAATTATTCCAGCGTTCGGTCTTATTTTTCAATATGCTTTTACCCCTGTTTCTGCAGCCGGTGGATTTGTCGGTGTAGTCGTCACGCAAGCGATTCAACACGGAGCATCCAAAGGACTTTTCTCTAATGAAGCGGGTCTTGGCACAGTCGCCCTTATCGCCGGTAATGCAAAAACGAGTCATCCGGTTAAACAAGCCCTCGTCGCGATGGTCGGAACCTTTATCGTTACGATTATCGTTTGTACGATGACAGGTTTAGTATTACTCGTCACAGGATTTTGGGACCCATCTGGTGGGTTACTCTCAGGGGTTGCTCACGACCCAACGTTAGAGGCGGGAGCGCTAACAAGTCATGCCTTTGCATCAACACTTGGAGCGGCAGGTGAATTAATCGTTTCAATTTCAGTTATTTTCTTCGGCTTTTCAACGATCATCGGCTGGTACGTTTATGGCATTAAATGCTTTGAGTATTTGTTCGGTGTTAGTCATTTAAAAATTTACGGTGTCATTTATATAAGTGCGACATTTATTGGGACAGTCGCTAACTTGACGACCGTTTGGGCCTTTGCGGATATGGCGAATGCGCTTATGATGATACCGAACTTAATCGGTTTATTATTACTTTATAAAGTCGTTCGTACAGAAACAGAAAGCTATTTCGGTGGCCGTTTAGAAGCGGAAATTCACCAAGGTAAAAAAGCCTTAGCAAAATAATTTTATATTAAAACCTTCCTTATCGAATGAGCATCTCCAAATAATCATTGGACCGATTGCCTTCGATTGAGGAAGGTTTTTTTAATGACAACTATCCTAAAACATTTAGGCAACCTACCTTCCAACAAATAAAAACTACGAAAATCACGAAAAACCTACCCATTATTAATTAAAACCCTTACATGAGAATATTTCACAGACACGCCTAAAATCCTCCAATCATTTGTAATAATAATTAACTTAAAGTGTGATTTAAATCACAACTAAACGTATGTGGACGACGTACAATAAATATAAAGTTTTACATATGTCATTTGTAATAAGTTATTAGAAAATAAACAAACGAAAAAATTAGTTGTTACTTTGTTACGATATCTCATATTTTTCACACTTTATTCCGGTCTTTTTCACATAGATGTCACATCCTTTTTAAATATAATTGTTAGTAAAATGTCGGTTATATCGTCTTCAACGATTAATGAATAAATTGTGAAGTTTTAATAGCACTGAAAAAATCGACCCATAAATTGTGTACGATAAAAATAGCTAAAAGGTTCGCCTTGAAAGGGGTGATGGGAGAGGTCAGATAATAAGTTCTTTGTTCGTAGACGACTTGATTCATAGGCAAAGGTTCCACTTAACGTAATTTTTTACTTACTGACACATGCTTTACTTTTATTTAATAAGGAGGGGTTGTCGTGAAATGGAATAGTATTGTATTTATTATTGGATTTGTCATCGCGTTTGCTGGAGGCTATTTATTTTTCGCATCAGATTCATCACCAACCGATGAATCAACGCCACCTGAAGAGTCATCTACTCAAGAGTCTACAGATGATGAGGCAGTAGATGAAGAAGCAGACATAATGGCAATCCCAGAGGATGCACAATCATTAAGTCGAAATGGCTGTTTATCATGTCACTCGGTTGAGTCCCTCGATATTCAAGCTGGAAATATAGGTCCTGATTTAACGATTGCTTATTCGGGTGTCGAAGGAAAGCATGGTAAAGATTTAGATGCATTTTTACAAGACCCAACATCAGCTGTCATGGCAACGATTATTGCAGACAAACCGCTAGATGATGATGAGCGAGAGCAAATTGTTGCAATTTTAAAGAAAGCATCTGAAGAAGGTGAAGCGTCTAATGACAAGAACAAAGGCGATTCAGATGAAACTTCTAATGATGAAGAACAATCAGATTAAGGTAGATCACATACATGAGTGAGCGTCAACTACTTAGAAAAAACACCAATTAGGAGGTAGATGTCTTTGAAGACGAACAGAATTACCTTTTCAATCATCGGTATTCTAGCAGGTTTGTTAGTCGCTGTTATATTTTTTGCCGACTTTACAAAGGATGACGGATCTGCTGATGCAAATAAAAGTAAAGCTGAGAAAGTGTACGTCCCGTATGGAGAACTAGATGATTATTATATGTTCGCATCAGGTGGGCACTCCGGTCAGTTATACGTTTACGGTGTTCCATCGATGAGAAAGATTCGTACCGTACCAATTTTTACACCTGATCCAGCAACAGGTTACGGGTACGATAAGGAAACTAAAGAAATGCTCGGTGGCTACACATGGGGAGACTTCCACCACCCAGCCATTTCTGAGACAGATGGGGAATATGATGGAGAATTTCTCTTTGCAAATGATGTCGGTAATAACCGTGTTGCGGCCGTAGATTTAAAAACCTTTACGACCGTCGATATTATGGAACTCGGCGATAATATGGGGGGCCCCCATGCAGGTGTATTCGTTACGGAAAACACTGAATATATTGCCCTTCCAACACGATTTGCCCGCCCACTCGGTGGTGAATATGCATCACTAGATAACTATGAAGAAGAATACCGTGGAGTAGTAGCGATGGCAACCTTTGATCGGGAAGAAAAGAAATTTGATGTTGCTTATCAAATATCCCTTCCACCGTGGTCCTATGACTTATCGGACGCTGGTAAAAAAATGTCTAGTGATTGGATAGTCATGACAACTTACAATACAGAATTTGCGACAACGAACTTAGAAATTAACGCATCACAAAATGATCGTGACTATATCGTTATGATTAATTGGAAACAGTTAGAGGAAGATGTTGCCAATGGTCAATATGAGGAAGTAAATGGAATGAAAATGGTTGACCCAAGGGAGCATAAAGGTGCTATTTACGCCGTACCTGTTGCTAAATCCCCGCACGGTGTTGACGTAACACCTGATGGAACACGATTTATCGCATCAGGGAAACTTGCACCGATGATGACTGTCTTCTCCTTTGAAAAAGCTTTTGAAGCGATTGAAAATGAAAACTTCACAGGTGAAGAACACGGTATTCCAATTTTACCTTATGAAGAAGTGATGGAGCGGGAAGTTGACCCACCAGGAGCGTTAGGACCCCTTCATACACAATTTGACGATCGTGGCAATGCCTATAATACAATGTTCATTTCATCAGAAGTTGTTAAGTGGAATATTGATACAGGTGAAGTTATTGACCGTACACCATCTTATTTTGCGCCGGGACATTCATCCGCGGCTGAAGGAGATACAACAAGCCCAGATGGAACTTGGCTCGTCTCCCTTAATAAAATGGCGAAGGAAAACTTTTTATCCGTCGGTCCATCACACCCGGAATCAATGGATTTAATCGATATTTCTGGAGAAAAAATGGAACATATAATGGCTGTACCTGTTGACCCAGAGCCACATTACGCACAAATGATTCATCGTGACAAAATCGATCCGATCCGTATTTATGAAAAAGAAGAAGATCGTGAATATGCCGTTTGGGAGCAAGAAGATGCCCGTATCGAACGTGACGGTGATGAAGTGCATGTTTACGGAGTTGCTTTTCGATCACGATTTATTTTCGATGCTAAATCTGATCGACCAGATGTCATTGAAGTGAATGAAGGAGATCGTATTTTCTTACACGTGACAAATATCGACCTTGACCAGGATGCGACCCACGGTTTAGGAATCAACGACTACGACTTAAACTTTGAAGTCCAGCCAGGTCAAACAAGCACATTAGAATTCGTTGCTGATAAAGATGGAACATATCCAATATATTGTACAAACTTCTGTTCAGCATTACACCAAGAAATGGGCGGTTATTTACTCGTTAAACCGAAATAAGTTAAAGCTTTATTTTGCAATCAAAATAAGTTAACCCTACTTTTTGCGATAATGGTGGAAGCAACTAGTAAAAAACGCACGTCAAACTAGAGGAGATTATGAATAAGAGATTCGGACTATCATAATCTCCTCCCTTAGATAGGAGCTGAGAAACGATGGTCAAGCGAAAAGATTTATCGATGCTTTCCATGGGGCTACTCTTACTAGCCGCAGTAATTCTTATCATCTCCGTACATTTTCCATGGTGGAGAATGGACTTTTTTGCACCACAATATCCGGAAGGTCTTGATATTATCGTTTATCCGGACAAAGTTGTCGGTGATATCGATATTATTAACAACTTGAATCATTACATTGGCATGAAGGAATTTAGTACAGAAGCATTTCCTGAACTTGCCTATTTACCTTATATTGCCTATGCATTCGCAGCCTTAACAGTAATAGTTGCTCTATTAAGAAGAAAACTTTATTTATATATTTTGTCGATTTTATTTGTCGTTGGCGGCATTATCGGTCTGTTCGATATGCATTATTGGCTTAAAACGTATGGGACTGAACTTGACCCTAAGGCAGCGATGGAACTCGAACCCTTTGTTCCACCGATTTTAGGAGAAAATGTGATTGCTAACTTTACAACGTATAGTAAATTTGCGACCGGTGGCTATTTACTCGGGCTTGTATTTCTAATCTTTGTCTTTTGTTTATGGAAGGATCGAGCAAAATGAAAAAACACCCCTTTATATTAATAATTATTATGATGTTGATGGCAGTGCCCCAGGTGTTTGCCGAAACGAACCCATTGCAACAATTAATCGATGAAACAGAAGCCGGGGAAACATTAGAGCTTGATGCAACAACCTATGAAGGTAATATTCGAATAACGAAGCCACTAACAATTATCGGGCAAAAAGGCACTGTCATTAAAGGGGACGAAACGGATAATGTCATCGAAATTGATAGTGATGATGTTACACTAGAACAACTTCATGTGACAGGTAGCGGCATGAGTCGTGACTCTGAACAAGAACACTCTGGTGTTCGGGTCATGGGAAACAATGCAACCTTAAAGGACTTAACCATTAGCGAAAGTTTTCACGGAGTATTATTAAACCGAATTGATGGAACGACGATTGATCATTTAGAAATTATCGGTAAAACGACAGAAAACTTATCTGAACAAGGCAACGGCATTCACATTTTACGTTCAAACGAAAACACCATTACGAACAGTTACATCGAAGGGTTTAGAGATGGTGTTTATGTTGAGTACTCCGACAACAATAAGATTACTAATAATATGATGACAAAAACTAGATATGGTATGCATTACATGTATTCCGACTTTAATGAATTTCATCATAATAAATTTGTACACAATGTCGGCGGCGCAGCAATTATGCATTCAGATTATATAACTTTAGAAAACAATGAATTTTCCTTTAATCAAGGGTCTCGGTCCTTTGGTTTGCTTATTCAAACGAGTCGCGAAGTTAATGTCCTTCATAATGAATTTCATTTAAACCAACGTGGACTTCTTCTAGAACATGCGACAGGTAATTATATGGAAGGCAACGACTTTTTCCACAATCAAATCGGTGTTGAACTTTGGACATCAGCCATTGCAAATGTATTTACTAAAAATATGTTTCATAAAAATACGAACCACGTAATGACCGTTGGTGGCAATTCTAATAATGAATGGTCAGACATATATGGGAATGGCAATTATTGGAATGAACCGATGATTGATCTGGATAAGGATGGCGTTGGGGATGTCCCCTTTGAATATACATCTTCCCTTGGTGATTTAATCGAAGAGAGCGAACTTGCCTACTTGTTTTTAGAAAGTCCCGCTATTGCAGTCTATGAAAAGACAAACGAACTGCTCGGCAATCAAACAGTTATGGCAATCGACAATAACCCACTTATGGTTAAAAAGGAAAACAACTTCTTTTTTATCGTTACTAGTTTCAGTGTCATTCTCATGGGTGTTATTGTTATCATCATTAAACGCAAAACGAGCAACAAATATAAATGATCCTTAATATATTTTAACGGTAACGCACGGAAGGAGCTTAAAAAATGCCTTATATTTGGAAAGAATGGCTTGAACAAGTGAGAAGTAAAGGGTTATGGCTCGGTTTAGCTATGCTTATGTTAACATCGCTATTTTTAATTGCAGAAGCGAGAAGTTTCCCGGCTGACCTAGGATTTGAAGCCCTTCTCTTATCGTTATTTGATATGAACGTTTATTTAATTCCGTTATTTGCTATGTTCTTATCATCATTCTCCACCTTTCAAGAAAAAGAATTAAAAACAGATATGATTTTACTGACGAAGCGGGAATCGGCCGTTAGCTTTTTATGGCGTAAATCAATGGCCATTCAATTTGCGATGTTCGCAACGTTTATCGGTGCTTACTTTATTTTAGCTTTTTTTATGATCGGTTTTTTATCCTTTCATTTAACAAGTTTTATCCATTTTCTTATCGTCATGGTCGCCTTTTTACTCATCTTTAACCAACTTGGAATATTTTTAGGTACGATGAGTCAAACGAAAATGCAACTAATAGGTGTTAATATACTTGCATGGTTTTTCGTTGTCTTTTTCACAGACATTATATTTTTGTATTTACTTCCCGCCATTACTTTTGAAAATTTACGTATCTTTTCCTGGTTGTATTTTTTAGACCCGATGCATACTTTACGATTTTACTTGGAAGTTGAACTCGGACTCTTTTCAATGTCTCATATGTCCCGCATGATGGAGAGCTTTGTCTTTATGGACGCTTGGATATTTTTACTCATTAATATTGTTTTATGGCCACTCTTATTCTTCGGGGCATCTGTTGTTCTGCAAAAGCGAGGTGGACGCCATGATTAAAATTGATAATTTATCCCAAGCATTTCAAAAAAAAGTTGTTCTTGATAGTGTTCAATTAAACGTTGAAAAAAATGAACGAGTCGCTTTAGTCGGCCGTAATGGGGCTGGTAAATCAACCCTTATTCATACAATTCTCGGCTTACTTCCATTTAAAAAAGGAACCGTCACATTAAATGGATACTCAACGAAACAACAAACATGGAAAAAACACGTTTCTTATTTACCGGAAAAATTTCACTTATATCCACATTTAACCGGATTAGAAAATATGCTTTTCTTCGCATCCCTCGATGACGCACGGGTAGATGAAGAAAAAATAAAAGAGAAACTAAAGATGGTTTCTTTATGGGATAGCCGAAATGATTTTATTACAAGTTACTCAAAGGGTATGTTACAGCGGCTTGGACTTGCGGTCATTTTATACTATGACTCCGACATTATTATTCTCGATGAACCGACGAGCGGACTTGATCCAATTGGACGTACGGAAATTTTAAACATTATTAACGAACTTACGAATAAAACGATTGTCATGGCATCCCATCACTTAGATGAAATTAAACGAGTATGTACACATGTCGCTTTTTTAGAAGATCATAAAATTACGAAATATACGATCACTGAATTTACCGATAAATTTGAAGGAGGCGAGTGGACGTGAAAAAAATGATGATGCTTTTCAGTCTATTACTCGTTGTAGTAATCGTTGGGTGTGGTGCAAGTTCGATTGACTTCTCTGTCGACACACCACCGAAATATAAGGATGGAGAATCCTTTCCAATGGTCATTGAAGCAACTGAAGATGGTGAAGCAGTTACCGGATTAGACATTGTCGCAACTTTAGAAATGGCAAAAATGGATCACGGCATTATCGAAGTCGTCTTTACTGACCAAGGTGATGGAACATATGTAGGTGATGTTGAGTTACCGATGGCGGGCGAATGGATTGCAGATTTAACCGCTAAAAATGACAAAGACACGTATGAAGCGACACTTATTTTCGAAGTGAAAGAGGGATAACGATGAAAAAATTCACCGTCACCTTGAGCATATTTTTATGTATGGGTCTGTTTGTTGTTGCCTGTGCAGATGGAGAAGATGACTCGCAAACTGAATCTAACAAAGATGGTAACATTGAACAAACGGATACGAACTCCGAAGAAACAAATATGATTGAAAACACCGGTGAAGATGCAGAAGTCATTACAATTAAAGATCGTACATTTGTTTATAACGACTTAGAGTTTTATGAACTTATGAATAAAGTTAAAATTGAACTTTACTTAGAAGCTGACCTTAAAGAAGCTAGCTCAGATGAAGCGAAGGAGCGAAAAGAGTTTTGGAGTGAACAACGTGAATACTATGACAATTTAAATGTCAATTTGCAAAGTCTTATCGAAACATACGCAATGTCGTTGTTAGCTGAGGAGAAAAATTACTTTGTCCCAGAAGATAAACTTGAAGCATCCGTCGCTGAATTAACTGAAAAAATCGAAGCGAACGAAGCGGCAAAACAACTCGTTGAACAATACGGTGAGAAAAAATATAAACAATATATTCGTGAATATGTGCGCCAAATCACCCTACGTGATCGAATCGCAACAGAACTGAAGGATGAGATTATTGAAGAAAATCCAGACTTAGTAGAACAAGATATAAACTATATGCTCGAACAACAATATCAAGATTTATATTCGGCGCATCTCGCAACATTAGAACTAGACATTCATATTCAATAAGTTATGAAGGAAGCTTAGGTTGTTGAAGTAATATAGTTCGGGGTATTACGTAAGATAAGATTGTGCCGATGGAAATTGAAATGAAAATTTTTAAAAAAACAGGAATCCAGAACAACTGAATTCCTGTTTTAAATATTTATAAACTCCAATAATGAAGTCCTTCTTGTTCACATGTTCGTTTATCAAAGACACTTTTCACATCGATTAGTACGCGTTTGTCATTTCGGTACATCTCTTTTAACTTTTCTAATGTATATGTTTCACGATACACATCGTGCGGCACAGCGAAAACGATACAATCTAAGTCAGTTAATTCCGTCGTACTAACGAGATCGATATTAAATTCTTCTTTTACTTCATCATGGTCAGCTAAAGGGTCATGAACGAGAACGTCGACACCATATTCTTTTAATTCGTCAATAATATCGATCACTTTCGTATTGCGCACATCAGCGACATTTTCTTTAAACGATAAGCCGAGTATCGCAATTTTCGCTTGATGAACATCTTGTTTCGCTTTCACCATCGTTTTCACAATATGGCTTGCTACATATTTGCCCATCGTATCGTTTATTTTACGACCAGCTAAAATAATTTGTGAATGATAACCGAGTTGTTCGGCTTTGTACGTAAAGTAATACGGATCGACACCGATACAATGCCCGCCGACTAAACCGGGCGTAAATCTTAAAAAGTTCCATTTCGTTCCTGCCGCTTGTAAAACAGCTTTCGTATTAATGTTCATTTTATTAAAGACCCGGGACAACTCGTTCATAAACGCAATATTTATATCACGTTGGGCATTTTCTATAACTTTTGCAGCTTCAGCGACTTTAATTGACTCCGCTTCATGAACGCCTGCTTCAATAAACGAAGCGTAAAACTTAGAAATTTCTTCTAATGCTTCAGCATCAGATCCAGAAACAATTTTGACGATTCTCGTTAATGTGTTTACTTTATCGCCCGGATTAATCCGTTCCGGTGAATAACCAACCTTAAAATCCTTTCCAAACGTTAAGCCAGACTCTTTTTCTAAAATCGGAATACAAACTTCTTCCGTCGTTCCTGGATAAACGGTTGACTCATAGACGACGATGGATCCCTTCGTTAAGTTACGTCCAATCGTTTCACTCGCTTTAATAATTGGTGTTAAGTTCGGTGTTTTATCAATGTTGATCGGCGTTGGCACTGCTGCAATATGAAATTTACACGCTTTTAATTCCGCCTCATCACTCGTAAATGTTAAAGTCGTCTCTTGAATAGCTTCATCACCGACTTCATTTGTTACATCAATTCCACTACGATATTTATCTAACTTTCCATCATCAATGTCAAAACCGACCGCATCATATGTTTTCGCAACTTCAACAGCGAGCGGTAAACCGACATAACCTAAGCCGATAATTGATACACGCTCTTGACGTTGCCGTAATTTTTTAAATAAACTCATCTTCCATCCAACCTTTACAAATATATTTTGACGTTTTATGTTACATACGTTTATTAAAGTTTTAGCCACAACTTTTACGAATTATCATCATTATACAATGTTTTACCATATATGACATAAGAAAAAACGCTAAGATGTGAAATTTCATTTAATATTATGGGAATAAATGAACATATATATAGATGTTGCTTGCAGTTTATTGGAAGCAGGCCACTCATATGATAAAATTAAAAAGATGATTATAAACTAATATTTATAAAAAACTTTCTATATGCTATAATCTTTACGGTGTTTTTTAGACTAAATTTGTCTATGCTGAGAATACGTCCACATCGTTAAATGAACTAGGATGTAATGGTTGTAACATTATAATTGTAGACAAGTTTAGCTTAATAGATACAAAAATAATCACCGTCGGAAAAGGAATTCGATAATATGCCGAAGAAGAAAAAAGTACTCTTTTTTATTTATCAAATGGGTGCAGGTGGAGCGGCTCGTACACTATTAAATGTGCTAAACCATCTCGACCGCCAAACGTTTGAACCAATTTTAGTAACCTTAAATTTTGACGGCTCTTATGAAAAGTATTTAAAAGAAGATATTAAGTTTATTAAACTATCAACGAATCGTTTACGTAAAAGTATTATCCCTTTAGCAAAAATAATTCGTCAGGAAAAACCTGATCTCGTTTTCAGTACGATTCCTGTCTACAATACAGTTGCTATTCTTGCTCGCTTGTTATCTTTTACACGTACGAAAAGTATCGTTCGGGAAGCGGCTTATTTAGGTGGCGACTTTAAAACGAACGTAAAGCTTCGTTTATTCGGCTTACTTTATCGAACCGCCCATAAAGTGATCGCCCTTTCCGATGGGGTAAAACATAATTTAATAAGTCGATACCGGGTAAGTGAACGTAAAATTGAAGTTATTTATAACCCGGTCGATTTAGAAAATATTAACACACAAATCATGGTAGGAAAACTACCGGATGATCAAGCAACGATTTTTCATAAAGGGGCTAAAGTGATCGTCACCGCTGGACGTCTTGTAGCTGAGAGAGATCAACAAACCTTGTTAAAAGCTTTTGCCCGGTTGCGTGAAACATTAAATGTTGAACTTTTCATTCTCGGAGAAGGCGAACTTGAACAAAAACTTAAACAACAAGCACGTGACCTTGACATTTATGAACACGTTCATTTTGTCGGTTTCGTTAATAATCCGTACATATATTTTCATCAAGCAGATCTTTTTGCGTTATCATCACTGAATGAAGGGTTCGGACATGTTCTCGTTGAAGCATTGGCAACGAAAGTACCAATCGTCTCAACAGCTTGTGAACCCGGGGCGCTTGAAGTGTTAGCAGATGGTGAATACGGAGAACTCGTGCCGTTAAAGGATGCTGAAACGATGAGTGAAAAAATGTATGAACTACTCACATTAAAAGACGAAGATAGAGATGCTATCATTGAAAAAGGCTATCAACGTGCAAAGGACTTTGCCGTTAAGGAGATCGTTAGCCAATACGAGAAAGTTTTTTTACAAACGATAGGGGATAAGTGACATGGAGCACACTAAAACGAAAGAGGAAAAACAAATACGTGT
>DATGSQ010000003.1:0-103134 GCA_035302425.1 Bacillota bacterium
CAGTAAGAGCCCGGATGGAAGGGTAGCTAACATTGAGCTTTTGAATTAATTCACTTTGCTCAATACCTTCAGGATAATTTTGTAAAAATTCAACAATTTCCTTTTGACGTATTGCTTGCTTTGGTAATTGTTCGATAATACGTTGACAATTTTCGCGTGAAAATAAAGGTTTAATATAAGTGACAAATTTTTTCGTTTCTCGGGATTGCACGATATAATTAATTTTCACAGCATTTTGTTTAATTGCTTGTTGTACTTGATAATAACTAATATCATTTTCGGCAATTTCCTGGAAAGAAACCGAATACTTATCTTTAAAAAGGGCTGCTAATTCCTTTGGTAACGGAGCCGTTTCATCAAGACGAACGAGTTCCTTTTCATAGGTCATTTTTAACAATTGCGGTAACATCGCTTGATAAGCAGAAATATGAAAGCAAAGTGTCTCATTAACGAGCCATTTGCCAAGTGTAATCAGCTCATCTGTTAAAACAGGTGTGAGATCGACAACATCGATAATTTCCCGTAAACGTTTCACCGTTGATTGCTCGATAATATCTATTACAAAACCGGTGATCTTTCTCGGTCCAAAGGGAATAACAACACGGACACCCGGTGTTACAATCGTTTTAAATTTTTCTGGAATTATATAATCATAGGATTGATCAGTTGCCATCGAAGGTACATCGACGATAATACGAGCAATTTTCAATCTTATTCATCCTTCATATCTTGCAAAATTAGTTCGAGTAATTCTTTTGCAATATCTTCTTTTAAAGCGAGGGGCAGGTGCGTTTGTTCTCGCTTATTGTTTAAATAAGTAACAATATTAGTATTTTTTCCAAATCCTGCACCACTTTCGGAAATATTATTAATGACGATAGCATCTAAGTTTTTTCGTTTTAACTTTTCTGCACCTCGCCGTAAGTGGTCAGATGTTTCTGCGGCAAAACCGACGAGAAATTGGGTTGTTTTTCGTTCACCTAAAGATTGTAAAATATCTTTTGTCCGTTCCATTTCAACTGCCATATCGCCTGGTTGTTTTTTCATTTTTTCATCATATGTATACTTTGGACGGTAATCGGCAACGGCTGCAGCTTTTATAACGATATCTTGATGATCAAACTGTTCGTGAATCACATCATACATATCTTGAGCGGAAATGACATTGATTCGCTTAATATTTGCATGTTTTGTATCTAAATAAACGGGTCCTGTCACTAATGTTACTTCTGCCCCGAATTGTGCCGCAGCTTCTGCTAGAGCGAACCCCATTTTTCCACTTGAATGATTTGAGAAAAAACGTACAGGATCAATTACTTCACGCGTTGGCCCAGCTGAAATGAGCACTTTTTTGTCTTTCAATAATGTTTTTTTAGCTTGATGATTTTCGATAACTTTAATAATATTTTCCGGCTCTTCTAAACGTCCTTTACCGACGTATCCACAAGCTAAATAACCGTCACCAGGTTCGATGAAATGCATACCCCACTTATCGAGTTGTTTCATATTTTTTATAACTGCTGGATGTTTATACATGTCGACATTCATTGCCGGAGCGATGTAAATATCCGCCGTTGTCGCTAAAACTGTTGTCGATAACATATCATCCGCCATTCCCTGTGCCATCTTCGCAATGATGTTTGCCGTGGCTGGAGCGATAATAAACAAGTGCGCCCAGTCTGCTAAATCGATATGGGCAATTTTTTGCGGATCCTTTTCAAGAAACGTATCTAAGTACACTTCATTTCTCGACAATGCTTGGAATGTTAAAGGGGAAACGAGTTTTGTAGCACTGTTTGTCATAATCACTTTAACATTAGCTCCACTTTGCGTTAAACGACTGACGAGGGTACACGCTTTATAAGCGGCAATACCCCCTGTAACGCCAACAACAATATTTTTGTTCGTTAACATATATATACTCCTTCACTACGTTAAGTTAACATTAAGTTTACACTAAAAACGATAATTGACCAATGATATTGTGTATTAAACACATAAAAAAACCGTTGAATATTAAAGCGAAGGATATGATTGTCAAATTATTGACAGCTCACAAATAACGCTTTATGTTTCAACGATTTTATTTAAAAATACTTACATGTTAAAACAGTTATGAATACTATTCATCGTCTACTTCATGTTCGGCAATCGTTAATTTTTTTGCTTCAATTTCTTCTAAAGCGACCCCGACATAAGTATTTGACTTTGTTTCTTCAATAACTGGATTGTTAAGGTCTTTTAACTCCCGGGCTCGTTTAGCAGCGATAGAGACTAATGAATATTTTGAGTTTATTTTCTCTTGTAATGAATCAATTGATGGTTCTAACATGTTTATCACTCTCCAACTTTTTCAATAAATGATCGGCAACTCTTTCTCGCCGACAATGTTCACTTTGAATAATTGCTTGAATGTTTTCAACCGCTTTATCAACACGGTCATTAATGACGACATAATCGTAATAATTCATCATTGTCATTTCTTTAGCCGCTTTGTCTAAACGGTATTTAACAAGCTCTTCTGTTTCCGTTCCACGTTTTGTAATCCGCCTTTTCAAATCAGCAAAACTTGGAGGGTATAGAAAAATAAAAACCCCTTCAGAAAAGCTTTCCTTTACTTGTAAAGCGCCTTGTACTTCAATTTCTAGAAAAACATCATACCCTTTGTCTAACATTTTTTCAACATATTGGCGCGGTGTTCCATAGTAATTATCGACATATTGAGCGTATTCTAACAGTTCATTTTGTTCAATTAACTGCTCAAATTCAGCTTTTGTTTTATAAAAATAATCGACACCGTCTTTTTCGCCGCGTCGCTTTTGTCGCGTTGTCACTGATATTGAATATTTTAAATTAGGCCTTTTCTCGAATAATCGTTTTCTAACAGTCCCTTTACCAACTCCTGAAGGACCTGATAAAACGAATAAAATTCCACGATTATGCAACTTGTCCCCTCCTATGATTCATCAGCTAATTCATCATGACTTATTACACGTTGACCGACCGTTTCGGGTTGGACGGCTGATAAAACAACGTGATCACTATCTGTAATAATGACCGCTCGTGTTCGTCTTCCGTACGTTGCATCGACAAGCTTATTATTTTTCCGTGCGACAGAAACAATACGCTTAATAGGTGCTGATTCCGGAGACACGATCGATATGACACGACTAGCGGATACAACATTACCAAAACCTATATTTATTAATTGTAAACCCAAAAAATATCACCTATCTTTCCTTAGCGTCTTCTTTGAATAAGTTGCGTCTTATGTATGATATGTTAGTAAATCTATTTAGCGGTTTGCTTCGTCATTATCATACGATGTTTTAGCTAAAATTGCTAGATAGTTTTGTAAAACAAACTATCGAGTCATTAATAAATGAAAAAATTATTATTCTTTTATTATACACATGTTTTTACGTTCTTTCCATTACGATTTATTTACCTTTATGACGGAAACCGAAAAAGACGCTAGGAAATAAACTAAGGGCTATAACTAATATCCAGTCAGACATATTTAAATAAGTTGTATGAAAAATAGGTTGCAATGATTGTAAGTATATAACACATAATAGTAAAGCGACTGAAGATAACACAGCAACATTTAAATATTTATTTTGCAAAGGGTTGCGATCAAAAATTGATCTCTCGTTGCGACAATCATATACGTGTATGAGTTGAGCGATAACTAATGTCGCAAAAGCCATCGTACGTGCATACGTTAATTGCTCCATATCGTTTTGAAAGGAAATAATAAAAGCTATTAGTGACACGATCCCAATTAATATACCACGACTAACAATTTTATGACCTAATCGGCGGGCGAAGATACCTTCTTTTGTATCGCGCGGCTTACGTTTCATAACATCTTCTTCCGCTTGGTCAACCCCTAGGGCCATAGCTGGTAAACCATCGGTCACTAAATTAACCCACAATATTTGTACAGGGACTAACGGTAAAGGATAGCCAAATAACATCGCTAATAAAACGACTAAAATTTCCCCGACATTTGAGGCTAACAAGTAGCGGATAAATTTACGTATATTATCATAAATGATTCGCCCTTCTTTTATTGCCGCTTTAATCGTCGCAAAATTATCATCCATTAAAATGAGTGAAGCCGCTTCTTTTGTCACATCTGTACCACTAATTCCCATACTTATTCCTATATTACTCGCTTTAATAGCCGGAGCATCATTTACACCATCTCCCGTCATGGCAACAACATGACCTTTTTGTTGAAAGGCATGAACGATTTTTAACTTATGTTCTGGAGTAACTCTAGCAAAAACAGCAATATCATCAACAACAGCGACTAATTCATCCATTGAAGTTTGATCTAACCAAGGACCATCGACGATTAAACTATTTTCTTGCACTAAACCGATTTGACTAGCGATTGCTGTCGCCGTTTTAACATGGTCTCCTGTGATCATCACTGTTTTAATACCTGCTTGGTGACATTCTTGAATCGCTTGTTTCACTTCTTGTCTAGGGGGATCGATCATGCCGTAAAGTCCAATAAAAGTTAATTCTTTTTCTAATGAAGATGTTTCGGTCGAAGGTCTATTTGTTAATGGTTTCATACAAATAGCTAATGTACGTAAGGCATTATTAGCCATTTGATCAATAGCTTTTTCAATAATTTTTGGCTCCTTTAATAAACGTCTACCATCTTTTGTTAACATATACGTTGAACGTGGTAATAAAATATCAGGAGCACCTTTTGTTATTAAAAAACGCCGCTTATTTTCATCTTCAACGATAACGCTCATCCGTTTACGTTTCGCATCAAAAGGAATTTCTTTAATCACTTTATAATTTTCAAAAAACGTATAATTTAAACCGAACTTTCTAGCAACAATTTGTAAAGCACCATCGGTTGGGTCGCCATCGATGACATACTTCCCATGTTTCACAAGTAATTGTGCTTGGTTACAAAGACTACCATATTGCAACATAAGGGATAAATTAGGGTAGTTCTCATTTAATTGTTTATTATTTAAATAAAAATCACCTTCTGCTTGTTCACTTGACCCTGTCACTTGAATAAACTCACCGTTTAAAAACAATTGTTTAACGGTCATCTTATTTTCTGTTATTGTTCCCGTTTTATCCGAGCAAATAACTGATGCCGCTCCTAATGTTTCAACAGCTGATAATTTTCTAACGATCGCCTTTTGACGGATCATTCGTTGCACACCTAATGACAAAACGACCGTTACAATCGCCGGTAATCCTTCAGGTATTGCAGCAACTGCTAACGAGACACCAGCTAAAAACATTTGATATGTCGGATGTCCTTGAATAATTCCGATAGAAACGATTAAGGCGATAAGTATTAAGACGACGACAATAAGTACTTTGCCTAATTCTCTTAGTTTAAGTTCTAATGGGGTTAACGTCTTTTTCGTTGTAGCCATTAGTTGAGCGATTTGCCCCATCGCTGTTTCCATGCCTGTTCCAACGACAATTCCTAAAGCTGAACCATGTGTGACAAGTGTTCCTTTAAAACACATATTTTCTTGATCAGCGGCAGCAAGGGATTCTTTCATTATCGGTTGTTCGTACTTTGCGACCGGTAATGATTCACCGGTTAAAACCGCTTCATCACATTCAAGTCCTGATGATTGAATGATTCTAATATCTGCCGGGACACGATTTCCCCGCGAAAGCCTCACTACATCACCGATGACAAGTTGTTCGGCTCGAATTTTTTGCCAATTTTCTTCTCGTAAAACATTTGCCAACGGAGCTGACAATGTCTTTAACTTTTCTAAAGATTGTTCGGCTCGCTGTTCTTGAAAAAAACCGATGATGCCGTTAATGATCACAATGATAATAATGGCAATTGCATCGATATACTCGCCTAATAAACCAGCAATTAATGTTGCTGCCAAAAGTAATAAAACCATAAAGTCTTGAAATTGCTTAAAAAAGATAATCCATTTAGACAATGGTTTATGATCAATTATTTCATTTAAACCATACAATTTTTTTCGCTGTTCCACTTGTTCTTCGCTTAAACCACTATGTACATCGACTGACAATTTTTGTTCAATTTGCTTTTGGTTCATTTGATACCAGTTCATATACTTGCCCCCGTTAAAAAAAGCTATAAATAAAATAGTAACTATTCGACTTTCATGTGACTCTTTACGAATATGTATGCATACTTGTCCTATTTAATGCTATAATTACCCGTGAGGTGATCATATGCCTTTTGATGGAGTAGTAACCCGTGCGGTTACTTATGAACTTAATCAACATTTAATCGGTGGGCGTATTACGAAAATTTATCAACCGACACCAACAGAATTACTTTTAACCGTTCGCCAAAAGGGTGAAAACTTTTTATTGTTACTCTCGGCTCATTCGAATTATGCCCGCTTTCATTTAACGAATAAACGATTAACAAATCCAGAAACACCACCGATGTTTTGTATGCATTTAAGAAAATACTTACTCGGCGGCTTTATTCGCGCCATTGAACAAGATGGGCTTGAGCGAATTGTAACCTTTACGATCCAAGCGCGCGATGAAATTGGCGATGAAACGATAAAATATTTAATTGTTGAACTTATGGGTAGACATAGTAACATTCTTATTGTTGATGAACAAAAGGACTATATTATCGATTGTATTAAACATATAAGCCCGGCACAAAACCGCTATCGAACATTATTACCGGGACAAACATATATTGCCCCGCCACCACAAAACAAATTAAATCCTTTAGAAATTGATGGTGATGAGTTTTTGCAGCAACTCGATTTTAATGCCGGAAGACTTGATCAGCAAATTGTCAGAAACTTTACTGGTATTTCTCCCTTTTTAGCGAGAGAAATTGTCGCAAGAGCCCATTTGGGAGATTTGCAACAATATAAAGAACAATTCTCTACGTTTCAATCAATGATTCGCAACCATCAATACGAACCGACTATTTATCGCGATGAAAAAAGAGAAGATTTTCACGTCATTCCAATGACTTCAAAAAAGAGTGACAAACAATTATTTTCAACAACCCAAGCGATGCTCGATCACTTTTTTGCTGGTAAAGCAGAACGCGATCGGGTGAAACAACAAGCGAATGATTTAGAACGGCTTTTGAAAAATGAATTAAAGAAAAGTGAACGTAAATTAACTATTCATGAAAAAACAATTAAACAAGCAAAACAAGCGGAAAAATACCAACGTTTAGGGGAACTATTAACCGCCCATTTACATTTAGTAAAAAAAGGAGCTACGGAAGTTACCGTTATCGACTACTATGATCCGGAGCAACGTGAGATTAATATTCCTTTACAGGAAGACTTGACACCGAGTGAAAATGCTCAACGTTATTTTACGAGATATCGTAAACTAAAAGCTTCTGAAAAAATCGTTACCCGAGAAATTAAAAAAACTCGTATGGAAATTGACTATTTACAACGTTTGCTTCAACAAATTGGGTCCGCTCATGTCGAGGATTTAGCTGATATTCGTGAAGAATTACGTGATGAAGGATATTTACGTAAACAAAAACAACCGAAACGAAGACGCAGGAGTAAGCCGGCGCCACAATTGTTTGTTGCAACTGACGGAACAGAAATTTATGTCGGTAAAAACAATCGGCAAAATGAATATCTCACTCACCGAATGGCCCATCGCAATGATGTTTGGTTACATACGAAAGATATACCTGGCTCACACGTTGTCATTCGTGCCAGTGACCCATCGGAACAAACTTTACTTGAAGCAGCACAACTGGCGGCTTATTACAGCCAAGCAAAACATTCAGCATCCGTGCCTGTCGATTATACAAACGTAAAACATGTTAAAAAACCATCCGGAGCAAAACCGGGATTTGTCATTTATACGGAGCAAAAAACGTTATTCGTCACGCCTAAACAATCGATTATTGAACAACTTAGTTCACAAAATAACAATTGAAAAAAGTTTAAGGGTCGTACTCATTGATTTTTTAAGGACAAAGCTTGTTTAAAGTATAAAATAAGCAATGCTTTCCTAAATCTTATAACATCCGGCTGCACGAAGATTCTTTCCGGCACTTATGAACGGTCACAGGACGTAACCGTACTTAGTCGGCCGGCGGGAGTCTTCGTGTAGCCGAACTGCACACAGAACCTTATATTTAATGAATTTGCGATCCAAATAAATATGACTTATGCAACTTGTTCCCTTAATTTTTTATGAATTCGATTAACAGCTAATTTTAAAGTATTATAAATAAGCGTGACTATAGCGAAATGGGCTTTAGCTCGTTTGCCTGTACGATAACGTACGTTACTTTAAGATAGGCAATTACACATTCCACCAATCCTTTTAGATAGTCTTTGCTAACTACCATTATACAAGATTTGGGGAGATGCTTCCTTTTTTGTACTTTAAAAGCCTTTTTCTGTATGGGCTAAAAATTATGAAATTAACTCAAGCACTAAACAAAATATAACTCTATTCTTTTACTCATTTTTATCATGATTCATTATGAAATTGATTTAAAGATAAACTTTCTCCATTAATTTACTAATAAATTCATCAACTTGTGGCAACTCCCTGACTTCTTCTTGATAACATACCCACGTATCACGGGTGACAAGTTTACCGTTTACTTTTAATGGTTTATTCGGGTATTGATCCATTAAAGATTCGGAAACACTTTTTGGCAAAACAGCCATTCCTAAGCCTTGCATCATAAATTGTTTACACGTTTCAATTTGATCGACATTAATAGCCTTCACCGCTTGAATATTCGTCTCATGGGCTAACCATTCATCGACAAGCTCATCCATCCGATCATCTGTTTTAAAGGAAATTAATGGTCGTTTTTTCATTCCGTTACTTGGAAACTCTTTAGTATCAAAAATGTATAGCGGATCGGCAAATAAATGTAAACACGAACTACTTGCAAGCTTTTCTCCCCGTATAATACAAACGTGATAATTTTGGTGCTCTTTTTTTATCGTTTCACTTATGCTTGATACTAAATCAATAGAGACATTCGGAAAAGCTGACGTGTATTCTGACAATACTTCCGGCAAATATCGTTGGCTAATTAATGATGAACAAGCAATTGATAAAGTTCCTTGAACCTCGCCGGTTGATTGTGCGAGCAAACTTTGTAAAGACTGCTCTAATGTAACAATTTTTTTTGCATAGTTTAAAATCGTTTCTCCTGAATCTGTTAAAACTAATTTTTTCGGTGTGCGAATAAATATTTTTTCTGAATAATAGTTTTCGATATAACGTAATCTTTGAGAAACAGCAGGCTGGGAAATGAGTACTTTTTTAGCCGCTCCACGAATAGTTCCGACCTCATATAAAGTTAATAAAAGTTTGAAATCATCAATTCTAATAATGATGATCACCTCAGTGATGAATTTTCTTATAAACAATTATATTTTAACCATTTATAACTCATCGCGCCATTTAATTAACGACTCTTTATCTGTATCACTTATTTCACCTTCGTTATGTAACATTTGTACCATATCGTCAAAAGATGTAATCGTCTGGACGTTTAAATTTGCTTGCTGGAAATTATTTGATGCTCGTTTTAAACCGTATGAAAAAATAGCTAAAACATCCGTTACTTTTGCCCCTTCTTCACGTAACGCTAAAGCAGCATCAATTGATGAACCACCTGTTGAAATTAAATCCTCAATAACGAGAACAGTATCACCTTTATTAAATTGTCCTTCAATTTGATTTTGTTTACCGTGAGATTTACGGTCTGATCGTACATAAACCATCGGTAAATTAAGTGCTTCAGCTAACCAAGCTGCATGAGGGATACCTGCTGTTGCACATCCAGCAATGACATCAGGTTGTACAGGCAATCGTTCGATCATTTCTATAAACGCCCGTACGATATTTTTTCTAACGTCTGGATAAGACATCGTTAAACGATTATCACAATAAATTGGGGATTGAATACCTGATGTCCATGTGAAATAACTATCCGTCTTAATTTGCACAGCTTTTATGTTTATTAAATCTTTAGCAACTATTTCATTCATTCATCGTCCACTCCTCTATGACTCGTTCATAAGCTAGTCGGGGATTACTTGCTTGTGTAATCGTTCGACCAACGACGATTATGCTCGAGCCGTTTTGTTTAGCAAATTGGGGCGTTGCAATGCGTTGTTGATCGTTAGCGGCACTATTTTTTAAACGAATGCCTGGAGTAATCGTTAAAAAATCTTCACCACAAACATCTTTTATATGTCGCGCTTCATGTACGGAACAAACGACCCCATTTGCCCCGCTTTCCTTTGATATTTTCGCTAAATGTGTTGCATAATTTTGTATAGAATCAGTAACTTTTAATTGTTTTTGTAATGTTTTTTCGGCAAAGGATGTTAGCACTGTTACAGCGATAAGATATGGTTGTTTATTTGCTTTTGCACCACTTAAAAGACCGTCCTTAGCTGCTTTTATCATCTCAGCCCCACCTGTTGCGTGAACATTGACTATATCAATGTCTAAAGCAGCTAAGTTTTTCATCGCTCGATTTACTGTATTTGGAATGTCATGCAATTTTAAATCTAAAAAAATTCGATGCCCTGCACTTTTAAAATATTCGATAATTGCCGGGCCTTCACGATAAAATAATTCCATACCTATTTTTAAAGGAACACCTTGTAAATCATTTGCTGTAATAAAATTTTTAGCTGTTGCGCCATCGGGAAAATCGAGGGCTAAATAAACATTTTCCATTAGGCATGACCCTTTCCGATAGCTTCTTCAACGGAAGAAAAACCATATTTTTCTAAGACGTTTGGTAAATCATAAATAATTTTCGGACAAACGTACGGGTCTTGGAAATTAGCTGTTCCAACAGCAACCGCACTCGCCCCCGCAAGTAAAAATTCTAAAACGTCTTCAGCTGTTTGAATCCCACCCATACCAATAATCGGCAAGGAAACGTGTTGACTAACTTCATAAATCATTCGAATCGCTACCGGCTTAATCGCTGGACCCGACAATCCACCGGTTAAATTAGCAATTACCGGTCGTTTTGTCGTTAAATTAAGTTGCATGCCTGTTAACGTATTAATCATCGTTAGTCCATCCGCTCCCGCAGCGGCGACTGCTTCAGCCATTTCGACAATGTTCGTTACGTTTGGTGATAATTTAACATAAACGGGATATTTACTCGCCGCTTTAACGACTTTAGTTACTTCAGCAGCCATTTTAGGATCGATCCCAAATTGAACGCCACCTTCTTTAACGTTCGGACAAGATATATTTAATTCAAGGGCAGCAATATCATCTGTTTTATTAAAAGTCGCAGCAACTTTTTCATATTCTTCAACAGTACTTCCAGCAACATTAGCGATAATGGGAATATTAAATTGTTTTAAAAACGGGACTTCTGTTTCAACAATTTTTTCTACACCTGGATTTTGTAAGCCAATTGCATTTAACATACCGCTAGCTGTTTCTGTCACTCGTGGTGTAGGATTTCCTAATCGTTCTTCACCTGTTGCAGCTTTCATAATAACTGCACCGAGTTTACTTAAATCATAAAACTGACTATATTGCCTCCCGAAGGCAAAGCAACCGGAAGCGGGCATAATCGGATTTTTTAACGACAAACCGGGTAAATCAATCGCTAATTGACTCATAATTTAACCTCCTGTGCTGCAAAAACAGGGCCATCTTCGCAAATTTTTCGATAATCGACACCAATTGTTGTAGGAATAACACACGCATAGCAAGCCCCAATGCCACACCCCATTCGTTCTTCTAAAGAAATGTAACCTTCTTTATGGGCTAATTGTTTCGTAACGGCTTGAATCATTGGTAGTGGGCCACACGTATAATACGTATCAAAATCGTTTATCTCGCTAATAACGTCTGTCACTAGACCTTTTTTTCCATAAGAACCATCATCGGTGACGATTAACGTCTTACCAAAGGTTTTAAATGAATTTTCATAGAAAATATCTTCCTGCGATTGGAAGCCTAAAATACTTTTTACGGTAACTCCCTTTTCGCTTAACTGTTTGCCAAGAAAATGGAGCGGTGGAATACCAACACCACCGCCGATTAATAATACGGTCGTCTTTTCATTTATTTCTAAATCAAAACCATTACCGTTTGGTCCCATAACATTTAATGCTACTCCTTCTCTAAAGGTTGATAGTTGTTTCGTTCCGGCCCCGACAACTTTATAAACAATCGTCACTGTTTCCTTTTCACGATTAATCGTAGCAATTGATAATGGTCGTCTTAACGTAAAATTTGGTATAGCGATGTGTAAAAATTGACCAGGAATAGCCGTTTGGCTGACATGTTCACTTTGTAAAACCATTTCATAAGTGTTTCTAGCAACAGATTCATTACTGACAATGGTCATTTGATCATCTTGCATCTGTCATACACTCCTTTTATAATCAATCGGCTGAGCACTAAAGGTCGTTGATTCAATAACTGTTAAAATCACTTCGGCCGTATCTAAATTTGTGAAAACAGCAATTCCATGTTCAACCGATTCCCGACGAATTCTAAATCCATCAGAACGTGGCTTTTGGCCGGATGTGATCGTATTAACGACGACTTGTACTTTACCTGATTCGATAATTGACAAAACATTCGGTTCTTCAGCGCCTATTTTAGCAACTTCCCTAACCGGAATGCCATGTTGTTTAACGAACTGTGCAGTTCCTTCTGTTGCATACAATTCAAAGCCTAAATGATGGAATCGTTTCGCGAGTTCAACGATTTCTTCTTTATCTTTATCAGCGACTGTGAGTAAAACAGCGCCATCGTTAGGTATTTTTAAACCTGAAGCAAGCAATCCTTTATAAAGGGCTTTTTCTAACGATAAGTCGTAACCGATCGCTTCACCCGTTGATTTCATCTCAGGGCCTAAGGTCGTATCAACACTTCGTAATTTTTCAAAGGAGAATACAGGTACTTTAACGGATACTAAATCCTGTTCCGGTAAAATACTCGTCGTAAAGCCCATGTCCACCAGCTTTTCTCCTAAAATACACCTTGTTGCAATATTTGCCATCGTAATATGGGTTATTTTACTTAAAAATGGAATCGTACGACTTGCCCGTGGATTTACTTCTAAGACGTAAACTTCATTATCCTTAATAATATATTGAATATTAATGAGCCCTTTAACATTAAGATGTTTGGCAATTTTAGCAGTCGCTTGTAAACATTTTTCCTTTACTTGATCGGTTAACCGTTGTGGTGGATAAACGGCGATTGAGTCACCGGAGTGAACACCGGCTCGTTCGATATGTTCCATAATTCCTGGAATAATCGTCGTTTCACCATCACTAATCGCATCAACATCAACTTCAATACCGGTAATATATTGGTCAATGAGTAAAGGATGCTCTAAATCAACATCACTAATTTTATTTAAATAATTGTCTAATTCAGCGTCATTATGAACAATCTCCATACGGCTACCACCGATGACATAGGATGGACGAACGAGTACAGGATAACCGATTTGTTGTGCTGCACGTTTAGCTTCTGTTAACTTAGTGACCGCCTCACCTTGTGGGCTTAGTAAATTAAGTTCTTTTAATAATTGTTCGAATTTATCACGATCTTCAACTCGGTCAATAGCATCTAACGTTGTACCGAGTATTTTAACACCCCGACGTTCTAATCCAGCCGCTAAATTGATCGCTGTTTGTCCACCGAATTGAACGACGACACCTTCAGGCTTTTCGATGTCGATGACGTGCATGACATCCTCTAAGGTTAACGGCTCGAAATACAATTTATCTGATATTGTAAAATCCGTTGAAACTGTTTCAGGGTTATTGTTTATAATAATCGCTTCGTAACCCATTTCGCGAATCGCTAAAACGGAATGAACAGTCGCATAATCAAATTCGATTCCCTGTCCAATACGAATTGGCCCAGAACCGAGGACGAGTATTTTTTTACGATCAGTTGCTAAGGATTCATTTTCTTGTTCGTACGTGCTGTAAAAGTATGGTGCTTCTGAAGGGAATTCACCCGCAACTGTATCGACCATTTTATAAACCGGTGTTATATGTTGCTGTTTTCGTTCGTTATAAATGTCTTCTTCAGAACGGTTTGTACAACGTGCGATTTGTTGATCGGAAAAGCCGAGTTGTTTTGCTTGTAACAACCGTTCATTAGATAAAGGTTCTGTTTGTAACTGTTGTTCAAAGTGGATGATCTTTTCAATTTTCTTTAAAAAGTAATAATCAATCTTCGTTAAATCATGAATTTCTTCAAGGGACATTTGGCGTCGGAACGCTTCAGCGATAATGAAAATACGTTCATCATCTGCATCGACTAATCGCTCTTTAATCGCCGTTAAATCGAGCTTTGAAATATCTTTTAACCATAAATCTTCCGTGCCACTATCTAATGAACGAATTCCCTTTAAGAGCGATTCCTCAAACGTTCTTCCAATGGCCATAATTTCACCCGTCGCCTTCATTTGTGTCCCTAAACGACGATCGCCCGTTGTAAACTTGTCAAAGGGAAAGCGGGGAATTTTTGTGACAACGTAATCTAAATTCGGCTCAAACATTGCTGAAGTTATCCCTGTTACAGGGTTTTCGATTTCATCAAGGGTTTTACCAACGGCAATTTTAGCAGCCATTTTTGCAATCGGATAACCGGTCGCTTTCGATGCTAAAGCTGATGAACGACTTACCCTTGGGTTAACTTCGATAATATAATACTGAAAACTATGAGGATCTAAAGCGAGTTGGACATTACAACCCCCTTCAATCTTTAAAGCGCGAATAATTTTTAATGACGTATAACGTAACATTTGATATTCACGATCACTTAATGTTTGCGATGGGGCAACGACGATCGCATCTCCTGTATGAATGCCAACAGGATCAAAGTTCTCCATATGGCAAACGACGATTGCCTGATCCTTTTTATCTCGCATCACTTCAAATTCAATTTCTTTAAACCCTGCAATACTTTGTTCGATTAAACATTGATTCACTGGTGAAAGGGCAAGTCCATTTGTAACGATATGAATAAGTTCTTCCTTCGTATAACACATCCCCCCACCCGTTCCACCTAATGTATACGCTGGGCGAACGATGACAGGATAACCGATTTCCTCAACAAAGGTTACAGCTTCTTCAACGGATGTAACAATTTCACTCTCCGGAATTGGTTCACCTAACTCATTCATTAAATCACGAAACATTTCCCGATCTTCCGCTTGTTGAATAGCTTCTAACGATGTTCCGAGTAAATGAACATTATATTTAGACAATATTCCTTTTTCTTCAAGTTCAACTGCTAAATTAAGTCCAGTTTGTCCACCTAATGTAGGTAGTAAAGCATCAGGTTGTTCTTTACGAATAATTTTTGTTAAAAATTCTACGGTTAATGGTTCCATGTAAACTTTATCAGCGACGGTATGATCGGTCATAATTGTCGCAGGGTTAGAGTTTGCTAAAATGACGGTATATCCTTCTTCCTTTAACGCTTGACATGCTTGTGTTCCTGAATAGTCAAATTCCGCTGCCTGTCCGATGACGATTGGCCCTGAACCGATGACGAGTATTTTTTCAATCTTTTTATCGTTAGTCATTTATTATCCCTCACGCTTCCTATTGGCAATTAATTGTAAAAAGTGATCAAATAAATGAATTGAATCTTCTGGACCTGGTGAACCTTCTGGGTAAAACTGTACTGAAAATAACGGTAAATGTTTATGTTTTAAACCAGCGATTGTTTGATCGTGTAAATTAATATGAGTTATTTCTAAATTAATGTCAGCTAAACGTTCTTCGCTTACTAAGTAATTATTGTTTTGTGTCGTCATAACCGTTTGATTTGTCGCTAATTGTTTGACAGGATAGCTCGTTCCTCGATAACCTGTCTTTGATTTTTTAACTGTCGCACCATGGGCAATCGCTAAAATTTGATGACCTAAGCCTATTCCAAAAATAGGTAGCTGTTCTTTTAATTCTTTTACCGTATGAATCGTCTCTTTTACACTTAAAGGGTTGCCCGGACCACTTGAAAGTAAAATACCATCAGGCTTTAAACGGGTAATTTCTTCAGCTGTATAATTGTACGGGACGACCGTTACGTGACAATCACGTTTCGTTAATTCACGCAAAATACCGTGTTTCATCCCTAAGTCGATTAAAACGATTCGTTTACCTCTACCGGGTACGACATAAGGTTTAGCTATCGATGTTTGTTCAACACTATTTATTTCTAGATGTTCTTGTAATTTATTAACGATTTGTGCCGTTTCTTCTTCACTAACAGCTTGTGTAATTGTGCCGTTCATCGTACCGTTCATTTGCAAATGACGCATGAGTTGCCGTGTATCTATTCCGCTTATACCTGTCATTTCATACGATTGTAAAAAATTTTCTAACGTTTCTTCATTGCGAAAGTTTGACGGTTCATCACTTAACTCTTTAACGATAATTCCACTAGCAAACGGTGTGATCGTTTCAAAATCATCGCGATTAATTCCATAACTACCAATTGTTGGGGTTGTAAACATAATTATTTGCCCATAGTAGGCTGGATCCGTTAAAATTTCTTGATAACCGGTCATGCTCGTATTAAAGACGACTTCGCCTTGAATGGCCTGTTTAGCTCCAAACAATTGACCATAAAAAACCGTACCATCTGCTAAAATTAATTGTCCTTTAGTCAATATGATCATCCTTATAAACAATTTTACCATCAACAATTGTCATGATGGGCCATCCTGCTACTTGCCAGCCGTGAAATGGACTATTTTTTCCTTTTGAAACAAATTCATGACGGTCAATTTCTTTTTCTTCCGTTAAATTAATTAATGTTAAATCGGCGATCTCACTTTCCGCTAATGTACCGTAGGGTAAATTGAAAATTTGAGCAGGTATTTTTGTCATCCGTTTAACTAATTGTTCTAATGTTAATGTACCTTTTTTCACAAGATACGTATACATGAGGGGAAAAGCTGTCTCTAAACCGACAATTCCAAAGGGTGCTTCTAAAAACCCTGACTGTTTTTCTTCTTCACTATGCGGGGCGTGATCGGTTGCGATAAAATCAATTGTCCCGTCTAATAAACCTTCTAGGAGCGCCGCTTGGTCTTCTTTTGCTCGTAGTGGTGGATTCATTTTAAATTGCGCATCATCTTCCAAAATGTCTTCTTCATTTAACAATAAATGATGTGGGGAAACTTCAGCTGTTACATTTATTCCCGCTCGCTTAGCATCACGAATAATACGAACGGATTCCTTCGTACTTACATGACAAACGTGATAATGACAGCCTGTTGCTTCTGCTAGTAAAACATCCCGGGCAATTTGGACAGATTCACTAATTGAAAGGATACCTGGTAAATTTAATCGTTCGCTCACTTCACCTTCATGTAATACTCCACCGTGTAAAACTGAGTTGTCTTCACAATGAGCAACAATTGGCATATTTACTTTTGCCGCTTCTTTCATTGCTTGATACATCATATCTGTCACTTGAATGCCAACACCATCATCTGTAAAAGCAAATGCACCCGCCGCGGTCAATTCGGCAATTGGTGTCATTTCTTCACCTTGTAAATTTTTTGTAATAGCTGCATATGGAAATACACGAACGACTGCATCTTGTTCAATTCTCTTTAATAAATCGTTTAATTGTGTCACATTATCTGGAACAGGTAAAGTATTTGGCATCGCACAAACAGTTGTAAAGCCACCACGAGCCGCTGATTCCGTTCCCGTTTTGATTGTCTCTTTGTATTCTCCGCCTGGTTCCCGTAAATGGACGTGGACATCAATTAAGCCCGGTAAAAGTAAATGTCCTTGACCATCAATTGTTTGCTCGGCAGATTCACTAATATTTTTTGCAATTTGTTTAATTTTATTTTGTTCGATAAGTACATCTCGCTTCACTAAGTCATTACCTTCCGCAATAAGTGAGACATTTTTTAATAAGATTGACATGATACAAGCCCCCAATTAATTAATAATTGCTTCATAATTGCCATACGTACGTAAACACCATTTTCCATCTGTTTAAAAATACGTGACCGATCACATTCAACTAAATCACCATCAATTTCTACGCCACGATTTACGGGTGCTGGATGCATAATAATCGCCCGATCTTTCATCCTTTGCTCTCGTTCTTTCGTTAAACCGTATTGTTCTAAATAATTTGATGTCGCTAGCAATTGTTCATGACGTTCATGTTGCACGCGAAGTAACATTAAACAATCAGCCCTTTCAACTGCTTCATCCATCGATAGGTGTGGTAAGTCTAACGTTTGATCCATCAATTCATCCGGTGCACTTAAGTAAATGTTTGCTCCGAGTTTTTGGAGTAAATGAATATTCGAATGAGCCACACGACTATACTTTATATCCCCTGAAATAACGATATTTAAGTCTGTGAACTGAGAAAACTGTTTATAAATCGTATATGCATCTAATAACGATTGTGTCGGATGTTCTGCTTTACCCGCACCGGCGTTAACGATTGGAATATTTACAAATGGAGCAATGTCATCCATCCAATCATCTTGTTCATGACGAATAATTAACATATTTGCCCCGATTGATTCAAAGGTTTTTACCGTATCGTACAATGACTCACCCTTTGTCATACTTGAAGTTTCTGATGTAAAACTTAACGGCTCTAACCCTAACTTTCTTTCGGCAACGGTAAAGCTTGTTTTCGTCCGTGTGCTTGATTCCATAAATAAATTACCAACAAACAATTGTTCATCTATCGGAGCGGTTGAATGTTCAAACTGCTTCGCTAAAGCAAAAAGATCATAAACTTGTTCCTTTGATAATGAACCTGCTCTTAATAAATGTCTCATTAATCATCCCTCACTAATCGTCTATTTCGTGTCATCTCCTGTAAACATTTGGCCATTACCATGACCTGTTTCTTGACCGGGTAAAATTAAGTTTAAGATGACCCCAATTAAAGCGGATAAAGCCATTCCTGCAATTTGTAAATGCTCGGTAATTTGAATAAATGCTCCACCTATTCCAATGACTAATATAACTGAAGCGATGATTAAATTACGTTTTTCACTTAAGTCGACCTCGTTATCGATTAACATACGTAAACCGTTTGAAGCGATAATACCGAATAATAAAATAGAGACACCGCCCATGACAGCTTGAGGAATCGAACTAATTGTTGCTGTAATTAAACTTGTAAAACCGAAAATAATCGCTAAAACAGCTGCCCCACCGATGACGAACACACTAAAGACACGGGTAATCGATAAAACACCAATATTTTCACCGTACGTCGTATTTGGTGGACCACCGATTAATCCTGCGAGCATCGTTGCAATTCCATCCCCTAGCAAGGAGCGATCTAAACCGGGATTAGCTAATAAATTACGACCGATGACTTTTGATAAAACCATTTGGTCACCTATATGTTCAGCAATCGTTACAAGGGCTACAGGAACCATTAATAATATTATTTCAATATTAATAATTTCTCCCGGTGAATAATGAATAAACGGAATAATAAAATCTGGTTTTTGAAAAAATGCTGTGAAAAACTCCGTTATTGATGATGCACTAACGATTTCCTGCCATGCTGCTTGAATACCTGATGTATCAACAATTTTTTGTGTTAAAGCAAATATGTATCCAAAAACAATTCCGATTAAAATAGGAATAAGACCGAAAAACCCTCTAAAGAAAATGGCGGCGATAATCGTTACCGCTAATGTTACTAAGGCGACTAAAAAATGTGTACTACTATAAACTTGCTCATCTATTCCAGGAACATACATCGCCATATCAATCGCTGTTGTCGCTAAACCTAATCCGATAACGACGATAACAGGGCCGACGACAATTGGTGGTAAAAGGCGAATGAGCCAATTAATGCCAAATTTGTAAATGAACAATGCAACTACTCCATAAACGACTCCGGCTAAAAAGCCACCGATCATTGCTCCTGCTGGTCCACCAGAAGCTATTGCTCCGATAATCGGTGCAATAAAAGCGAAACTAGATCCTAAATAGGCGGGAATTTGTCCTTTCGTAATAAATAAATAAGCAATTGTTCCTAACCCACTAGAGACGAGAGCAACGGCCGGTGATAAACCCGTTAAAAACGGTACGAGAATTGTTGCGCCAAACATTGCGAATAAATGTTGAATACTTAATAAAAACCATTGTTGTAATTTCGGTACTTCATGAACATCCATTTCTACTTTTTGTGACATGTTTTTCTCTCCTTTAGACAATAAAAAAACTCTTTGCATAGGTCGCAAAGAGATAAGCATGTCTTCATATAAAACATGCATCTTTAACGACCTTATAAACCTCTCTGGATTTACTTAAAGGTCTTTTTATTCATTTTCATAAATACTCACTTCTTCATATTGATCCGTTTCTTTTAATTGGACGACGATTACTTCACTTTTAGACGTTGGAATATTTTTGCCAATATAATCAGCACGAATTGGTAATTCGCGGTGACCCCGATCTACGAGTGCCGCTAATTGAATAAGTGCTGGCCGGCCGTTATCAATAATCGCATCCATTGCCGCACGTACGGTTCTCCCTGTATAGAGAACATCATCGATTAAAATAACAACTTTACCAGTAATATCGCTTTTAATGTTCGTCTGCTTTAGTTCAGGTTCACCTGCTTGTGAAGATTTTTTTACATCATCACGATACAACGTAATGTCTAATTCGCCCATCGGAACCTCGATTTGTTCAATGTTATATATTTTTTCTTGCAATCGTTTCGCTAACGGAATGCCTCGCGTTTTAATGCCGACTAATACGACATTATCAACACCTTTATTTCGTTCGACAATTTCATGGGCAATTCGTGTTAATGCACGATTGATCGCTGATTCATTTAAAATAACTGTCTTTTTTTTCACTCATTGAACGCTCCTTTCGCGATGTAAAAATCCCACAAAAAAACCCTCTTTCCGTGAGAAAAAGGGTTAAAATGCACATAGGTATGCCATTAAATTGGCAAGTTCCTTTTATGTCTCACAGGACATCTTTTAAAGGATAAATATGTTATTAAGGACAATCATCACATAGTTGAACAATGATGTCAAGCATTTCATACGTCTTTTTTAGAAAACATATTAACCGTCAAAAATTGACATGAATATTAACTTTTTAACAATGAAACTAATAACATATGAAAAAAATGTATTTTTCTGTTACAGTTGAGCCATAAGAAAATGTTTATAGATCATCTACAAGGATTGATATGATATGGCATATTTAAAACATAAAGCCGAAAATTTATTTCCTGCCTATTTTGCATTCGTCATGAGTGCGGGGGCTTTATCGATCGGTGCTTTTTTGCTAGAGATGATTGCTCTTTCCAAAACTTTATTTGTCATTAATATTGTCGCATATTTAACTTTATGGCTATTAACGTTAATTCGCTTGTTTAATTTTTTTCCAAATTTAGTTAGTGATTTAACGAGCCATGAAAAAGGTCCCGGTTTTTTTACTTTAGTCGCTGGAACATGCGTTTTCGGTAGTCAAATAATAACAGTCACAGGAAATGTACAAATTGCTCTCGGTTTATGGATTTTAGGAATTGTTTTATGGATGATCGTTATGTACACATTTTTCACATCGGTTACAATTCGTAGTGAAAAGCCTAGTTTAGCAAAAGGCATTAATGGAGCTTGGTTAATAGCTGCTGTTGGAACCCAATCCGTTTCAATCCTCGGAACATTAATTTCTCCACACATACATACGGGTAAAGAAATACTATTATTTTTTACCCTTTGCATGTATTTTTTAGGCTGCATGCTTTATTTAAACATTATTACTCTAATTTTTTATCGTTTTACATTTTTAAAGTTAAAATTTTCAGCCCTCACCCCACCGTATTGGATCAATATGGGGGCAGTAGCCATTACAACTCTCGCCGGTTCTACGTTAATTTTACATGCCGAACATTTTCCATTACTTAATGAAATAACACCATTTTTAAAAGGGTTTACGACATTTTTTTGGGTAACTGGAACATGGTGGATACCATTACTATTTATTTTGATGATTTGGCGTTATGCTATCCATAAGTATCCACTAACGTATGACCCACAACTTTGGGGGATGGCTTTCCCACTGGCCATGTATACGACGAGCACTTTCCAATTATCAAATGCATTGCGACTTCCGTTCTTATCATACATATCGTACGGTATGATATATATTGCAATTTCCGTATGGTTTTTTGTATTTTTTGGATTACTACGCCATCTTTATACGGACTATCACAAATTAAACAATAAAAAGATAAAATAAATATTTAATTGAGTGAATTTCATAATTATCAGCCCTTACAAGGCAAGGGTTTTAAAGTACAAAAAAGGAAGTATCTCCCCAAATCTTGTATAAAGGCAGTTAGCAAAGACTATCCAAAAGGATTGGTGGAATGTGTAATTGCCTATCTAAAAGTAACGTCCGTTATCGTACGGGCAAACGAGCTAAAGCCCATTTCGATATAGTCACGCTTATTTACAATGCCGCAAAATTAGCCATTGATCGAATTAATAAAAAATTAAGGGAACAAGCTGCATAAGTCATATTTACTTTGATCACAAATTCATTAAATTTAAGGTTCTGTGTGCAGTTCGGCTACACGAAGACTCCCGCCGGCCGACTAAGTACGGTCACGTCCTGTGACCAACGTCGGCACTAGCACATCCTGTGCGTCGGAACAGCACGTATCCGAAGCCCCCCTAAGCAAGCAGGAGGCTGAGGTCGTGCCGGCGGAAAGCGCAGTGTAGCCGAACAATACACAGAGAATCTAGTGAAACTTAAGTAAAATATAAAATCCTGATTTTGTATACTTTTTTAAATCGATGAATTATGAAATTGATTCAATCGTTATAAACAACAACTTAACAATGTAAAATGCATGATGAATTTTTCCACTTAAAATTTCCTAATTTGCTGTAATACTTCTTTAAAATAAGCTGGTAAATTCGTTTTAAAGGACATTCTTTCGTTTGTGATCGGATGTCTAAAACTTAAATAAAATGCATGAAGTATTTGGCCATTATTGTTAAATCGCTTTTTACGACAATAAATTGGATCACCAACAACTGGGTGACCAATATGTGCTAAATGAACTCTTATTTGATGTGTTCGTCCAGTTTCAAGTTGACATTCAATACGGGTAAAATTTGCTAGTCGTTCAATAACTTTAAAATGTGTAATTGCTTGTTTACCATCCGATATAACAGCCATTTGTTGGCGCTTTTTTGGGTGCCGCCCAATAGGAGCATCTATCGTTCCCTGCTCATGTTTTAATGAACCGTGTACGAGTGTTTGATACTTACGGGTGACGGTTCGATTAGCAAACTGTTCAGTTAAAAGTTTATAGGCAACATTCGTTTTAGCGACAACGAGTAAACCGCTCGTATCTTTATCAAGTCGATGAACGATACCCGGACGATGTTCCCCCGCTGCATCTGCGAGGGTTTCCGTATAATTTAATAAACCGTTGACTAAGGTTCCTTTCGGATAGCTTTCAGATGGATGAACGACGAGCCCCGTTTGTTTATTGAGGATAAGTAAATCGTCATCTTCAAAAATAATTGATAAGGGAATGTTTTCAGGTAGCAATTCGATTTTTGTTTTTTCCTTAATCGACCATGTAATAACATCATCTTTCTTTGTTAAGTAATTTGCTTTAACGTTTTTTCCATTGACATAAACTAAACCTTCTTTAATCCATGATTGAATGTACGAACGTGTATAACTTCTATTTAATTGTGTTAAAAGTTTGTCTAGTCTTATATTCGTTTCTTTATTTGTTACAATGTGTTTGAAAGCCGTCATCGTTAACTTTTAACTTCCTTTCGCTCATCAAAAAAAGTAATAAAAGCAAATAAAATTACACCGATAACTAAAAAGGAGTCAGCGACATTAAATATCGGATAATCGTATGTAAAAATAATAAAATCTAAAAAGTCAACAACTTCTTTGCGAAATAGACGATCGATGAAATTTCCAATCGCCCCACCTAAAATAAAACTAATGGCAATCGCTAAGCCACGGTTATTTTTTCCGTATTTATGTAAATAATAAATGATTCCAATCGTAAATAAGACCGTAATAATGTAAAAAAAGATAAATTGCCCTTGTAAAATACCCCATGCTGCTCCTTTATTTCGATGGGAAGTAATATAAAAGAAGTTTTCAATAACGGTTATTTGTTCATATAATTCCATATATTTTACGATAAGCCATTTCGTCCATTGATCGAGTGCAATGACGATTAAAGCGATTAAATAATATTTATACACAAAAAAAGCCCCCATCTAATCATTTCAAAATTTGTTTCTTTAATAATATAACATATTTCACTAGAAAATAGGTCAAATGAAAAAAATCGTTGAAAACAAAGTGTATTTTCAACGATTTTTTATTTATTTATGCGTAATGAGTTTCGACGACATCAACACAACGTGCACATAATGTCGGATGCTTTTCATCATCTCCGACCGTTTCAGAAACGACCCAACATCTATCACACGTTTCACCGGGATGCTTTTCAACGAGTACACTAACATACTTATATGTCGGTGCATCTTGTAATTCATCGACAACCTCTGCACCTGAGACGATGAGCATTTGATGTAAATGTGGAATTGATGTTAACAATTGTTTCGTTGCATCATCCTTTGCTTTAATCGCTAATGTTGCTTCTAACGATTTTCCAATAACTTTTGCATCGCGGGCTTCTTCTAAAGCTTTTAAAATATCGTCGCGAATATTCATAAACTGATCCCATTTGTTAACGAGGGTTTCAGCAACGACATCCTTTGGTTCAGGAATATCTGTTAATTGGACATAATCTTCCTCTACATGTGGAATATGCTCCCAAACTTCTTCGGCTGTATGTGGAATAATTGGTGTAATTAATTTAACTAAAGCGACTAATGTATCATAATAAACTGTCTGAATGCTACGACGACGTTTATCGTTTTCCGGTTCGATATATAAAATATCCTTTGCAAAATCTAAATAAAATGAACTTAGATCAATTGAACAGTAATCATGGACTAAATGATAAACCGTCGCAAATTCATGGGCTTCATACGCTTCATGAGCATCTTTTAAAAGTTGTTGTAATTTATGGAACATGTATGCGTCGATCTCTTCTAACTCAGTAACAGGTACTCGGTCCTCATTTGGATTAAATTCAGCTAAGTTTCCGAGCATAAATCTAAACGTATTACGGATTTTTCGATAACTTTCAGCAACTTGTTGTAAAATTTCATCAGAAATTCTAACATCACCTTGATAATCGACTGATGAAACCCACAGACGTAAAATATCTGCCCCATATTGTTTTAAAATTTTCCCAGGTTCCATCACATTACCTAAGGATTTACTCATTTTCTTACCTTCACCGTCTAAAACCATTCCATGACTAATGACAGATTTATAAGGAGCTTTACCTGTTACAGCTACTGATGTCGTTAATGATGAGTTAAACCATCCACGATACTGGTCAGAACCTTCAATGTAAACATCTGCCGGACGGCGCAATTCCTCGCGTCCTTCTAATACAGCTTCATGGGATGAACCAGAATCGAACCATACGTCCATAATGTCCATTTCCTTTGTAAAAGTACCCTTTGGACTGCTCGGATGACTAAACCCTTCTGGTAAAAGTTCTGCAGCTTCTTTAGCAAACCAAATATTTGATCCGTGTTGTTCAAATAAATTCGCTACATGCTCAATCGTCTCATCAGTAATAATTGGTGTACCATCTTCGCCATAAAATACTGGAATTGGAACACCCCATGTCCGTTGACGTGATATACACCAGTCTTCACGGTCGCGAACCATATTGTATAGACGAGTTTCTCCCCAATTAGGGATCCATTTGACTTTTTTAATTTCTTCTAAAATGTCATCACGAAAATCTTTAATCGATGCAAACCATTGGGATGTTGCTCGAACAATCGTTGGTTTTTTCGTTCGCCAATCATGTGGATATGAGTGAGTTATAAAGGATAACTTTAATAGAGCGTTATTTGCTTCAAGTTTTTCCGTCACTACTTTATTCGCTTCATCATAAAATAGACCAGCAAAACCTGGTGCTTCATCTGTAAAGTATCCTTGATCGTCAATTGGACTTAACGCATCGATACCGTATTCGCGACATACATAAAAGTCCTCTTCCCCATGTCCTGGAGCTGTATGAACACAGCCTGTCCCGGCATCTGTTGTAACGTGCTGTCCGAGCATGACGAGGGATTCACGATCGTAAAACGGATGTTTCGTAACGATACGATCTGCTTCCCGGCCTAAAAATGTTTGAACGACTTCGATATTTTCCCAATCTAATTCTGTCTCTAAACGATCAATTAAGTCTGTTGCAACGACATATTTTTCATCGTTTACTAAAACAACGGAATATTCTAAATCAGGGTGAATACTAATTCCTAAGTTCGCTGGAATCGTCCAAGGTGTCGTTGTCCAAATCATAAATTTTACATCATCATCTAATAAATCTTTTCCATCTACAACATTAAATGCGACATAAATTGATGGAGAGCGCATATTGTGATATTCAATTTCCGCTTCTGCTAAAGCAGATTCAGAGGATGGTGACCAATGAACAGGACGCAATCCTTTATAAATAAATCCTTTTTTCGCCATTTCACCAAAGACACGAATTTGTGCAGCTTCATAGTCATTTGTTAATGTAATATACGGGTCATCCCAGTCGCCCCGGGTTCCTAATTCTTTAAATTGCTCACGCTGGTTATCTAATTGGCCTAAAGCGTAGTTTGCACACATTTCTCTAAACTCAGCAACTGTTACTTTATTACGGTCAACTTTTTGGTCGCGTGTTAACGCTGTTTCAATCGGCAACCCGTGTGTATCCCAACCTGGAACATACGGTGCATGATAACCTGACATCGCTTTATAACGGGTTATAAAATCTTTTAAAATTTGGTTAAGGGCATGCCCAATGTGTAAGTCACCATTAGCATAGGGCGGACCATCGTGTAAAACGAACAATGGCCTTCCTTTCGTACGTTCTAAATCTTTCTCATACAATTTCTCTTCTTCCCAAGCTTGACGCCGTAAAGGCTCTTTATTCGGTAAATTACCACGCATAGGGAATTTTGTTCTCGGCATAAGTAATGTATCTTTGTAGTTCATCCGTCTAAACCTCCATTTAAAAAATATAAAAAGAAAAAGTCCTCAACATCCCTCAAGGGACGAGAAGACTCGCGGTACCACCCTTGTAAGTTTACTTATATTCAACAAGTAAACTCACTCTCATTTCGTAACATGAAATTAGGCGTTCAATTCTACTTCCTTCGAATGAATACTCAAGAGTGATCTTTCTAAAACGTACTGTACTAGGCTTGCACCGTCCCTAGTTCGCTAAAACAGTGACTATTTTTAGAATGTCTCTTTCATCGCGTTTAATATTTACATGTGCTTGAATTATATGTAAAATTATAGCTAACGTCAAGAATGATGATTTAAAATTGAATATTATTCAACTTCTTCCACTTCTTCCAAAACTTCCGGGAGATCTATCTCATTTAAATCATCCCAATCATCACTGCTTAACATATCTAGTTGTGCCTCAACTAATGTTTTGAATCGGGTACGAAACACTTTTGCTTGACGCTTTAAATCTTCAATTTCTATATAAATACTACGTGATTTACTTAACGCTTCATTTACGATTCGATCGGCATTTTTTTCTGCCTCTTTAATAATTAATTTTGATTCTTTTTTTGCACTACTTTGTAATTCTTCAGCTGTTTCTTGAGCGACTAAAATCGATTTGTTTAACGTATCTTCAATGTTTGTAAAATGGCCGAGCTTATTTTCTAAATCAGCTACCTTTTTTTCGAGTTCTTCACTTTCACGAATGACGAGTTCATAGTCTTTGATCACTTGATCTAAAAATTTATCGACCTCATCGACATCGTAACCGCGTAAAACTCTCGTAAATCTTTTGTTGTGTATATCAAGTGGTGTCAATGCCATATGCTTAAACCCTCCCCATAAATTAACTATGTTTTGCGATATTTCATTAATTGTTTTTTAAAAGAGCTGTTTTAATTTTCAAATTATCCTTTCGAGTTCGTCCTAATATTTCAATAAATTTTCCGCGTCCTTTGCCACGAACAGACATTAAATCACCTTCATTTAACGGGTAAGCAAGTTGATCAACAACTTTAAAATTTACCTTAACATGTCCTCTTTCAATTAATAATGTTGCTTGTTTTCGAGATATATTAAATAACGAACGAATGACTGCATCAAGTCGTAAAGATGGAACGACCTTTTCATAGAATTGCCATTGTTCAGTTGAGTCGTGGAGATTACTTAATGGTTGTCGTTGTAATTTTACCTTCGCTCGTTTCACTGAGACAAAATTTGTTAATAAATAAGGGACAATCGTTTCATCGGTTATAAATTGAAAAACACCATCTGAAACAATAATATCACCAAGCTTACTTCTGTCAATCCCTAACGATAAAAAAGCTCCCATAACATCACCATGATTTAATGACATGAATTTTTCATGAAAAGCCCCTTCAAGTAAAACTAATTCAAAACATTCATCAGTTATCTCTTCATAAAATGGGGCAATAATTGCTCGTTGGCGTTCACTTTGTTTCGCTCCACCGAAAAAACGTAATTGGAAATCGCTATTATTCGGGCCGATGATCGATTGGATAATTGTTTGTTCCCTCGGGTCTAAAAAATCTGTTAGACGGCGTTCATACGTTCTTTGGATGAGTTCAAGCCAAGAAAAAACTTGATCAAGAAATGGATGTTCTTCCTCGCGAAAATGTTGATATACTCCCACATTTACACAACCTTTAATAAAAATTCATAAAGGGGTTGCAAACCTTGGCGAGCAAAATGAAGGACAAAGATCCCAACAATTGGCGAAAGGTCAAGCATACCTCCTATTGGTGGGATTAATCGGCGAAACGGCTCTAAATACGGTTCACAAATATTGCCTAAAAATTCACCAAAGGCCGATTCACGAGCGCCAGGAAACCATGACATTAAAATATATATGATTAGTGCGTAACTGTAGATAACTAAAGCTAGATCGATTAATTTAAATATTTGGAATAACACAATTTACCATCCTCTTTCAAAATCTTCCTCATCTAAGTATGTTTCTGTAATCGAGCCGGAGATTTCAACATTATCCGGTGTACATAAAAATGTATGAGCGCCGAGTTTTTGAATATCACCATTGACCGCATAAACGGTTCCACTTAAAAAATCAACGATGCGTTTCGCTTGCTGATGGTTCACACGTTCTAAATTAATGACAACAGAGCGGCGATTAATAATGTGATCAGCAATTTCTTGTGCTTCATTATATGTTCTCGGTTCATGTAAAACAACTTTCGAAGTCGGCTGTTTCATCGTCTGCAAATTGACAACATTGCGGTGTTCTTTTTGAACAGGTGGTGTCGTTTCCTCTCGTAATTGTTCAGGCTCTTCGACATATTCGTACTCATATTCATCTTCGACTGAGAAAAAAGATTTGATTTTGTTTTTGAAACTCATAATCTCACCTCACGATCCAACTAAATTTGATCCTATTCTAATATGTGTTGCACCTTCTTCAATCGCAATTTCATAGTCATTGCTCATTCCCATCGATAAAAATTCACAGGGTGCATGTTTGAAGTTTCGTTCTTTTATGTCATCACGTAAAGAAGCTAAATGTCGAAAAACTTCACGCAATTTTTGTTCATCATCAATATGTGGCGCCATTGTCATAAGACCGACAACACGCACTTTTTCATAATCTGCCAGTTGTTCAACGAAGGACATGACTTCTTCCGGTGCCAAGCCGTGTTTTGATTGTTCACCACTCACATTTACTTGGACAAAACAATCAATTGGTTCATCTGCTCGATTATTTATTTGTCTAGCTAAAGATAGGCGATCTAATGAATGGATCATGTCCACTTCATGAATAATCTCGCGCGCTTTTCGCGACTGTAATGTTCCGATAAAATGCCATTTAATAGCTTCATGATCTACATTTTTGTATTTTTTTAAAAATTCATCGGTACGATTCTCGCCTAAATGTAAAACACCTGCCTCTATGGCTTCCTTTGTTCGTTCTATTGTAACATATTTTGTCACGGCGATGAGAGTTATTTCGTCAGGATCTCGATTACTTCTCTCACATGCTTGTTTAATATTTGCTTGAATTTGTTGTAAGTTTTGTTGCACACTCATGTTTAACTATATCCCCCTATTGATTTATACTATATCCAATATAACCTATCATCCGACCTGTTTTTCCACGATCACGTCGATAAGAAAAAAACAAGTCATCATTTTGATGGGTACAATAATTTGTTATACTTATATTATGACGTAAGATACCTGAATGTAAAAGAATTTCGCTATTTAACCGCTTTAAATCAAGTAAATATTTTTTGTTTTGCTTTTGTTTAGTTACACTTTTTAAAAATTGCTTAGGAATTTCCTTAATAACCGTTTCATCGACTTCATATTTTTCTCCACTAATACAAGGTCCGATACTAACGAGCAAATTTTCCTTTAAAACGCCAAGCGATTGAAACGTCTCTACCATACGTTGACCGATACCGAGTACTGTCCCACGCCAGCCGGCATGAGCGATTCCTATATATTTACTTTTTGGATCAAAAAAATATAAAGGCACACAATCGGCAAAAAAAGCTGTACATAGGACGTCTTTTGCCCGGGTAATAAGCCCATCAACTCCTTGGATACTCGTTGACATATTAGTCGCTCCAAGCCCACGGTCGTTTTCAGTGACGATCTTTATTTCACTACCATGTACTTGTGAACCGGAAACCCAATGTTGTAAGGGAATTGTTAATTGCTTAGCTAAAATTTCTCTGTTTGCAATGACGCGACTTGATTCATCAGCAACGTGTAATCCTAAATTTAACGATTCATAAAACCCCTCACTCACTCCACCACATCGTGTTGAAAATCCGACTTTTAATCGTTGATCTACTTTTTGCCAACTTTCAAGCGATAAATGCGTTTGTGCTGTTAATGTAAAAGGCTCACTCATCGTCATCAACCTCTCTTTTTATCGTTAATCGTTTACATCGTTGTGAAATCTCTAATTAAAATAATGTCTTCACCTATTGTAACAATTTGTGACCACTTAACAAATAGCTCAACAGGTTTATGAAAAAGCCAGCTAGTCTTTTCGCGTTTAATTAATATTATAGCAATAATCGTACCATTAGTTGAATCGATATGTAAATCATAAATATACCCTAATCGTTTTCCGTTATTAATAATGATAACTTCTTTTCTTTGTAATTCCGATAACCTAATCATCATACTCACCACCTATAATAAATTTATATGGAATGTTATATGAATGTATTATTTATTTTTACCAATAAAAAAATCGTTGAAGATATATGACCTTAATATACCTTCAACGATTAATAATTCATTTTAATTTTTTAAATAGTATTAACGAATTTAATACTGAAACATATCTCTGTTCATTTGTTCAATAGCTGCTTTTTCTAAGCGGGAGACTTGAGCTTGGGAAATACCGATTTCTTCTGCAACTTCCATTTGTGTTTTTCCTTGAAAAAATCGTTTGTTAATAATTAATTGTTCGCGATCCTTTAATTGATCGATTCCTTGTTTAATTGATAAGTTGTTATCCCAATTATCTTCTGAAATTTCATCATCGCTTATTTGATCCATAACATAAATAGGATCACCACCGTCGTTGTAAATCGGTTCGTGTAATGACACAGGATCTTGGATTGCATCAAGGGCAAATACGATATCCTCATGGGGAATTTCCATTTCCTTTGCGATTTCAAAAATCGTCGGTTCTTTATCATTTTCTCTAATGAGTTGTTCACGAGTTTGCAACGCCTTATATGCAGTATCTCTCAGTGAACGGGATACTCTTATCGGGTTATTATCTCGTAAATACCTTCTAATTTCCCCGATAATCATCGGAACAGCATACGTCGAAAAACGAACATTATGACTTAAATCAAAATTATCAATTGATTTCATTAAGCCGATACAACCAACTTGAAATAAATCATCAACATATTCACCACGATTGTTAAATCTTTTAATGACACTTAAGACGAGACGTAAATTTCCATTGACTAATTTTTCTCGAGCTGATAATTTCCCTTCATTTTGTAATTGTTTAAAAAGTACTCTCATCTCTTCATTTTTAAGAACGGGTAACTTCGATGTATCAACACCACATATTTCAACCTTATGTCTGTACATTTTCTGCTTTTTACCTCCCAAAGTTGGTGATGCTGTTCAAGGACAGTATCTCCCGCTTTGGAAGTTTTTATGCAAAGAAGAAAAGATGTATCTTTTAACAATTTTTCTTTAAACCATTTTCTTAAACTCCTTTTTTAGTCGGTAAATTATCTTTTTTTCCAGTCGGGAAATGTATGACTGTGAGATTCCTAAAAGATCAGCGACATCTTTTTGTGTTTTACTTTCATGCCCCATTAAGCCAAAACGTAATTTCATTATTTTTTGTTCTCGGGTTGTCAATTGTGAAAGTGCTTTTGTTAGTAAAAGTTTGTCAACTTCTGAATCTAATTGTTTCGTAATAATGTCAATATCAGTCCCTAACACATCGGCTAACAGTAGTTTATTACCATCCCAATCGACATTTAGCGGCTCTTCCAAAGACACTTCCGTTTTTAGACGACTGTTTTTTCGTAAATACATTAAAATCTCATTTTCAATACATCTTGATGCATAGGTTGCTAATTTTATTTTTCTACCTGTATCAAACGTGTTAACAGCTTTTATAAGTCCGATCGTACCAATACTAATTAAGTCTTCAATATTTATTCCGGTATTTTCAAATTTACGGGCAATGTAAACGACGAGACGTAAATTATGTTCGATGAGCATTGAACGTGCCTGTTCATCACCGGTTGCTAACAATTGTAAATATTCACTTTCCTCTTCCTTCGTTAATGGTGGTGGTAATGCAGCATGACCACCAATATAATAAATGCTATCTCCTTTGAAACCGAGGGATTTAAGTATTTTATATAACAGCATACGTAATCTATTATTAACTTTCATCTAACCCATCAACTCCATAATAAATTTAACTTACTTGTAAAGGTTGCGAAAAAATTTGTGGGTGTAATAAACAGTGATAAGATTCATCAACTGATAACGTCCCAAATTGAATACCGACGAGTACATGTTTAATAACTAACTTTTCATCGTTAACAAAAATGATTAACTGTTCAGGTTTAAGAGCCATTAACAATTCCCGTTTTCCACTTACTCCGTAGTAAGGAATGAGACGTATTTTGTTAACCCAATTTTCTGGAATAAAAGAAAAGTCTTGTTTCCTGTGAGCTTCTTTTAAAGCCATCCATTCATGGGTTGTAAACCATTGTTGTAAAAACGTTGCATCACAAATAATAACGGGGTGTTTTGTTAGTGGATCAATTAATTGATTCCCCGTATCAACATAAGCATTCGTCTGAAAGGACCGTTTATTTATGTGAATGTTAACTGTGTACAATTGTTCGGAAAAAAATTGTTCGATTCGTTGCCTGTCCATTTGTTTTTTAACGTAAAATGCCACGATGGGAAATCCGATTAAAACGAACAACCAGCTTAGGGGATCCCCATAATTCGATCGAATAGCATAATCATTTAAAATTGATGTTAAAGGATGTTCAAACATGTAATAACTTGCAATAAGTCCACCTCCGATCGCAAAAGTGACGAAATAAAAAATCATAAGTAGTTTTAAATAATTAAAAAATGTAATCCAACGAAAGGCGATAATGATGATTACTATTGAATAAAAAATCTTTCCAAAGGTTGTCGTTAAAAATGATTGTGGAAAATATAATTGAATAGGAACGATGAAAGAAGCGAACAATGAACCAAGAAAAATTCTTAATCGTGTCGCCTTTGCTTTAGCTAAATAATTCGTTAACATAAGCAACATCATATCGATTAAGAAATTTAGCGCCATAACAGCATCGATATAAATCGTCATTTAGTTTGCCTCACTTCTTTATTTGTAAGTAGATAATATTTGCACGTTTAATAGCTGTATGTAGTAGTATAAAAAAGATTAGCTAAAAAGTGTGTCATACTCTGAAATAATAAACGACTAATTTTCCCTACTTTTCATAAATTTTGTCGAATGTTTTTTACTTCTTTAGGCTTAAAGGATAATTTTGCACACAAAAAAACTGTGAATCAAAAGACCCACAGTTATAAAATATATTATTTTATTTTTATCGATTACGATTTCTTAAAAAGGTTGGAATGTCTAATGTTTCCTCATCGTGTTGCCGATAAGTCTTTTCTTCAACCTTCGTTCGTTTAGTTTTTTGAATCGTCGGTTGTTGTTGACTAATTGGTCGTATATCAGGTTTTCGTTCTTTACTAGAGGTAAAACCTGTCGCAATGACAGTGACGATAATTTCATCTTCTAAATTATCATTAATGACTGCACCGAAAATAACATTTACTTCAGTGTCCGCTGCTGATGTAACTAAATCGGCAGCTTCCTGAACTTCGAACAAGCTCAAGTTAACGCCGCCAGTAATATTCATTAAAATTCCATGAGCACCATCAATTGATGTTTCAAGCAATGGAGAGGAAATCGCCTTTTTTGCAGCTTCAGATGCTCGGTTTTCACCTGTAGCAACACCAATTCCCATAAGAGCCGATCCTTTATCATACATAATAGTTTTCACATCGGCGAAATCGACGTTTATTAGACCTGGTTTGGCAATTAAATCGGAAATTCCTTGAACTCCTTGGCGTAGAACATTATCCGCTTCTTTAAAAGCTTCTAACATTGGGGTGTTTTTATCAACAATTTCTAACAAGCGATCATTCGGAATGACGATTAATGTATCAACATTACTCTTTAATGCATCAATTCCCGAAACAGCTTGCATCGAACGTCTTCTTCCTTCAAAAGAGAAGGGACGAGTAACGACACCGACTGTTAAAGCGCCTAATTCTTTAGAAATTTGAGCAATAACAGGGGCTGCACCTGTTCCCGTACCGCCACCCATTCCCGCGGTGACAAATACCATATCAGCACCTTGTAAAGATTCTTCAATTTGCTCTTTACTTTCTTCCGCTGCTTTTTTTCCAATTTCTGGATTAGCGCCTGCGCCAAGTCCACGGGTTAATTTTTCACCAATTTGTAATTTCGTTTCAGCTTTTGACATATTTAAAGCTTGAGCATCTGTATTTACTGCAATAAATTCAACCCCTGCAACGCCATGCTCGATCATTCGATTGACCGCATTATTTCCGCCGCCACCGACACCGATGACTTTAATCGTTGCAAGTTGATCCATATTTGTATCAAACTCTAACATAAATTCGTTCCTCCTCCATGTGCATAATGAAAACTTTTTCTAGAAGCTAATAAGCATCGTCTATCTTCACTATATATGATTAAATCGTACATCCTTTGGAACGCTTTTAATCAAAAAAACGATTGAAAAGATTAGCAATTCTAGATTCCTTTTTTTGTTTTGGTTTCCTACTTTGCATCGGTTCATTTTGAATATATTCTCCATGCTGTTCATCTGTATGTATGTTTACGGATGGGTACAATTGTTTGCCCTGTATTTTGGCATTTTTATAAGCAAATTTCAAAATTCCAACACCTGCTGTATATTGGGGTTCTCTCACACCAATAAAATCGGGAATAGCGATTCTAACATTTGCTTGAAAAACATCTTTAGCTAACTCTAACACACCAGGCATTTTCATCGTTCCACCTGTTAAGACGTAGCCTCCTGGTAAATCATGATAGCCCATAGCTTGCAATTCACGAATAATAAATGTATATATTTCTTCTAAACGTGCTTCAATAATATCGGCTATATCAACTTGGGAATAGGTTTTTCGTTGATCACTACCGATAATCGTTACATCAAAGGTTTCTTCTTTACGTGCTAAATTATAATAAGCTTGTCCATATTTCAATTTAATTTTTTCTGCTTCTTCTGTTGATGTTCTTAAACCAATGGAAACATCTTTAGTTATATTGTCTCCACCAAGTGGAATGTTACTCGTTGCAACGAGTTCATTATTATCAAAAACTGAAACAGTCGTACTCCCACCACCAATATCGATAAGAGCAACACCTAAGTTTTTTTCATCCTTCGATAATGCAATTGTTCCTGCTGCAAGTGGTTGTAAGGCGATATCTAAAATTTCTAAATTTGCCCCTTCAACACATTTTAAAATATTATGTAAAATAGTTTTTGAACAAGTAATAATCGTTCCTTCCATTTCAAGACGAACACCGATCATTCCACGCGGATCAGTAATTTCCTCTAATCCATCAACGATAAATTGCCTTGGAATAACATCGATAATTTCCCGCTCAGGTGGAATAGAAACAACTTGAGCTCCTTCGATCACTCGTTGCACATCGGCATCACCGATTTCGCGATTTTCACTTTGTACAGCAACGACCCCGTGACAAGGCTGTAATTGAATATGGTTACCGTTTATGCCAACAACAACCCGTTTTATTCCCATTCCAATCATTCGCTCAGCTTGCTCAACCGCTTGGCGAATTGATTGAATTGTTTGATCAATATCAACAATGGCACCTTTTTTCATTCCGGTACAATCAGCTGTTCCGACGCCAATAATATTTAATGATTCTTGTAAAACTTCACCGATAATTATTTTTACTTGTGATGTTCCTATATCTAAGCTGACGAGCATTTCGCCGTTACTCAATGAAAGGCACCCCCTTATCTATACGTCATATATATTTATAAATAAAATTACATGTTAACTATTACTATATCATTTTAAAGTATTTTATAAAAAAAGAAAGTAGTTTTCTAAACTATTTGTAAAACACCTTTGCCAAAGTTTAACATTTAGTAGGAAACGTTAAATATTTTATCGGATTTTTTATATTGTGCTAAATAATTATAACAATTAATTATTTGTCAGGATATGGCTCAAAGTAAGCATCTAAACCCAAATAAATCATTCCTAATGTTTCTTCATCTAGCTGTGAGACGATTGATGGATATGCTTTCATTTGTTCCGCGAAACTTCTTAATGATGCATTAACGGTAAATCCATCATTCATATATAAAAATATTTTATTATCTATCTCTGCATCACGTTGCCAATGAATTTCGGAAATAAGTTGTAAAATACTTTTTGGTAATTGACTCAACTGTTCTGCTAAACTACTATACATGTCTTCTTTAAAATCAACGATTAATGGCGCCTGACTTATTTGGATGTCATCCTTATTAATAAGTTGTCCATTATCGAGTAATAAAAAGTATTCATGATCGTTTTTTACATAGCCTACTCGTTTATGTTCGTTTATATTAATTTCAACGGTTGCTGGTAATTTTCTCTTTACTTCAGCCGTATGTATAAATGGATGTTTTTCTAGTAAATCAATAACCCTATTTTGTTTCATTGACCAAATATTCGTTTCGTTCGTCAACTCACTTTGTTCGATAACTTCTTCTGCAGAAACTATTTCATTTCCTAATACATTAATTTGCTTAATATGACTTAAAGGTGATTGTAAATAAATGATTAACCCGATAAGAATAAAAAATATTGATAAATAAAAGATGAGGCGCCGATTAGCTTTTCTACGACGAATTTCTTTTAATTTTGGAATGCGATCTTCGATGGAAACGATATTTTTATTCTCCATACAAGTCCCACTTTCTTCATGTAAAAATCCGATAAATATGCATGATTAAATTATAGCATAAGAGATACATCTAATAATACAAATTTTATGTTTATTAATACGTTGTATATTTACTTATATTTAATAAAATCCCTATAGCCCCTAAATTGAGCAATAAAGATGAGCCGCCATAACTAATAAAAGGTAATGTAATGCCTGTTACAGGAATTAGGCCAATGACAACACTTATATTAATTGCCACTTGAATGAGCAACATCCCTGTTATACCGAACGCTAAATGAGCAGCAAACCGGTCAGTCGTCTGTAAAGCGATGACGATACCACGCCAACAAATGAGTAAAAAAAGTATAAGGACAACCGTCGCTCCGATGAAACCGACTTCCTCAGCGATAATTGAAAAAATGAAATCAGTTTGTGGTTCAGGTAAATAAAAATATTTTTGTAAACTATTACCTAAACCTGAACCGATTAAACCTCCAGGGCCAATTGCATATAACGATTGGATCATTTGAAAACCGTCTCCTAAAGGGTCTTCCCACGGATTTAAAAAGGCGGTAATTCGTTTCAACCGATACGGTGCGGAAATTATTAAAAAAGCAAAACCGATAAGACCTACAATCATTAAACTAAAAAGATGCGACAATTTTGCACCGGCAATAAATAAAATGAGCATACACGTGATAACGATCACTAAACCTGTCCCAAAATCCGGCTGCAACATAATTAACCCAAACACGAAAAAAATGAGTAATGTTAAAGGTAAAAAGCCTTTAAAAAAAGAAGTAATTTTCATTTGTTTGTGAGATAAAATAGCAGCTAAATAAATAATAATTCCTAGTTTCATAAATTCTGCCGGTTGGATACTAAAAGCACCAACACCAATCCAACTACGGGCACCACCACGAATTATTCCAACACCCGGAATAAGAACGATCGTTAATAAAATAAAACAGATGATTAAAATCGTTAATGAATATTTTCGCCAAAATTGATAAGGAATAAAAACTATCGTTCCTAATAGGAGACATCCTAAACTAACAAAAAACAATTGTCGTTTAACAAAATAATAAGCATCGTTATAAGTAAAATCTGCCCAAACATAAGATGCACTGTAGATCATCACTGTGCCAATTAATAATAAAATTAAAGTTAATATAAATATCGATAAATCTGGTACATATTTTTGTTGAAAAACCTTTCGCAAGAAGAACACCCCGTTTCGTAAACTTTAGGGGATTTTAAAGACCATTTGTCAAAAAATCCTCTTATGAAAGGTTATGCACAGCTTCGATAAACATGTCTCCCCGCTCTTCAAACGTGCGGTACTGATCCCAACTCGCACAGGCTGGTGATAATAAAATAATATCCTTAGGTGCTGAGTGATTATAAGCTATTTTTACAGCAGATTGTAAATCCTTCGTTTGTTTGATAAAAGGAACCTTTGCCTGAGTAGCAACTTCTTGTAACTTATGGGCTGTTTCCCCAAATGTAATCATCCCTTTAACGTTAGATAAATATGGAATGAGATCGGTAAATTCATTACCCCGATCTAATCCACCCGCAAGCAAAATAACTGGATCGGTAAAGGCAGCTAACGCTTTTTGGGTCGCTAAAATGTTTGTCGCTTTCGAGTCATTGTAAAACTTTCGTTCGTGTTTTGTCATGACATATTGCAAACGATGTTCCACTCCAGAAAACGTTTTTAAGACGTGTTGTATATGTTCAGTCGCTACATTGTAACGTTTCGCAACACATATACTCGCTAATATATTTTCTAAATTGTGTGAACCGACTAGAGCGATTTGTGAGCGATTAATAATTTTTTCCTTTTTATAATAAATGGCCTGTTCATCGGCCCAAGCTCCTGTTTTAACTTTCCCTAGAACAGAAAACGGTATTAACGTTGCTTTTGCCTGTTTAACTACTGTTGCCGTCGTTATATCATCGGCATTATAAATTAAATAATCAGATTGATGTTGGTTTACAAAAATGTTTGCTTTAGCCCTTTTGTAATTGGCAAATGTTTTGTGATAATCAAGATGGGCTTCGTATATGTTTAATAAAACAGATATGTGTGGGCGAAATTTTTTAATGCCTAACAATTGAAAGGAAGATAACTCTAAAACGAGTCGTTCAGTTTCCATCGTATGTTGCGCCACTTCAATAGCGACTGTTCCAATGTTTCCAGCAACTTTGACATTTTCGGAAGCAGCTTTTAAAAGTTCACCAATTAATGTTGTTGTCGTCGTCTTGCCATTTGAACCTGTAACGGCAATAATCGGCGATTTTGCTAATAAATAAGCGATCTCTATTTCCGTAATAATCGGTATATTTCTTTTAACAGCTTGCTTAATAAGTGGATTATCATAAGGAATTCCCGGATTTTTAACGATTATTTCTACATCATCAAGAACAGAGATTGGATGCGAACCGATAATGACTTCTGCTCCTAATGCCGTCAATGTTTCAATGACTCGGTCGTCGTTAAACTTCAAATCATTAACACGGACATTTTTACCGTGTTTTAGTAAAATTTTTGCTGCTGCTGTTCCACTTTTCGCAAGACCTAATACTAAAATGTTGTCGGGGATTGATGAAAGATTTTTCAAGCGAACCACACCTCAATATATATTCCTAAAATGGCAAATAATAAGCCGACAAACCAAAACGTCGTCACAATGCGCCATTCTGACCAACCGATTAATTCATAATGATGATGGAGCGGGCTCATTCTAAAAATACGTTTTCCTGTCGTTTGAAACGAAATAACTTGAATGATGACTGATAACGTTTCAATGACAAAAACGCCACCAATAATGACTAAAATGATTTCTAGCTTCGTTAAAATGGCAACAGCTGCAATCGCTCCGCCTAAAGCTAAAGAACCCGTATCACCCATGAACACCTTTGCCGGGTGAGCGTTAAAGACTAAAAATCCTAATAAAGCTCCGACGACAGCTAATGAGAAAATAGTAATTTCATCATTAGCTTGGGTAAACCAAGCTAAAATAGCAAAAGCACCGAAAGCGATCGCTGCTGTACCGGCGAGTAAACCGTCGAGTCCATCTGTTAAATTAACGGCATTTGATGAACCGACGAGCATAAATATAATAAGAAATACGTAAAAGATGCCTAATTCCCACTCGATATTCGTTCCGGGAATATGTATCGTCGTAGCAAAATCGACTTGACGAAGGACAAAATAAAATATGAGTGCAATAACAATTTGCCCAAGTAATTTTTGTTTTGACGTTAATCCTAAATTTCGCTTTAATGCAACTTTAATAAAATCATCAAGAAAACCTAATAACCCATATCCTACTAACACGAATAAAAGTAACCACACTTCATAACTCATTTTTTCCGGTAAAATTTTATTAACAACGATTAATGTCGTCATAATAATACTAAGAACGATCATCACTCCGCCCATCGTCGGCGTACCGCTCTTTTTCATATGGGATTGTGGTCCTTCCTCACGGATGCTCTGTCCGAATTTTAACCGTTTAAACAATGGAATAAAAATTGGTGAAAGTAGGACGGTAATTAAAAATGAGATTGCAATTGTTACTAAGATGACATATATATCCACAAATGTTCCTCCTCTACTGAAACCGTCCAATGCATATTAACGACAAATCGTACATAACATTTATTGAATAGCTTTTACAAGGTTTTCAAAATACATACTTCGTGATGCTTTAAATAAAATAACTGTATCTTCATTCAAATATTGTTGTAAATGGTCGATTAATTGATCCGCTTCAGTAAAATGTTCTGTTTCGATCATGTCAGACGATGCTGCAACATGATTAGAAATTATTTGCGACAGCTCACCATAGGTTATGACAGCTGAAATAGGTCGGTTAATTGTTTTGGCGACATCTTTATGAAATTGTTCGCCATAATCGCCTAATTCTAAAATATCACCTAAAACGAGCACTTTCGTCGAATATTCGTCAAGTTGTTTGACGATATTAATAGCCGCCCTCATCGATGTTGGTGATGCATTATAAGCGTCATTAATAATCGTCACACCATTTTGACCTTGGGAAAACTCCATGCGCATGGACGTTAACTGTAAATTATTAAGTCCTTGTTGAATCGTTTTCGGCTTTATTTTTAATCGTTTACCAATCGCAATCGCAAACGATGCATTAAGAACATTATGTGTACCGACTAAAGGTAATGTATATTTTTCCCCACTCGTTAATTGAAAGGTCGTTTCAGTTAACGATTTTTGGTTGACATTCGAAATGACGACATCGTTGTTTTGTTCGTATCCACAAGTGATCGTACACGGTTTTTCGTGTAAATGTTGTAAAAGTGGCTCATCTCCATCAACGATTAAGTAGCCATCTTCTTTTAAACCACTAACAATTTCTAACTTCGCTTTAGCGATACCTTCCCGGGATTTTAAAAATTCAATATGTGATTCACCGATATTAACGATAATGCCGATATCCGGTTCGGCTAAACGGGATAATTGTTCAATTTCGCCAAAATCGTTCATACCCATTTCTAAGACGAGCACTTCAGTATTTGTTGGCATATTGACAATTGTCAACGGTAATCCGATATGGTTGTTAAAATTCCCTTTAGTTCCATACGTTTTAAAGGACGTATTGATAACGGCGGTAACAATATCTTTAGTCGTCGTTTTCCCATTTGAACCTGTTATCCCGACGACAAAGGGATTTATTTTTTTACGATGTTCTTTAGCAAGCAATTGCAAAGCATCGATTGTATCGTTAACGTAAAAAATCGCAACATCATTTGGAATATTTACCGGTAAATCGTAGGACTTATCCCAGAAAAACGCAATCGCTCCCTTTGTGATCGCATCTTCTACAAAGTCATGCCCATTAAAATTTTCTCCAACAATAGGCACAAAAAGTGTACGACCTTCAATGTTGCGGCTATCAATTGAGACGGATTCAATAATTTGATTGTCACTTATTTTCCCTTCATTGTTCGGAAAAATAGTCGCTAACCAACGTGTAGAATATAACATCGTTAAAACCCCTTACGTTTAATCGCTTTTTTGGCTACTTCACGGTCGTCAAAAGGATAAATTTTTCCGTTTATTTCTTGACCAGTTTCATGGCCTTTACCAGCGATTAATACAATATCATCTGTTTCAGCTCGTTTAATCGCTTCATATATTGCTTCTTGACGATCAACGATAACTGTGTAATGTTCATCCGTTAAATGACTGACCATATCATCGATAATCGCTTCAGGCTTTTCCGTTCGTGGATTATCTGATGTAAAAAACGTATAATGAGCATACTCAATTGCTACATTAGCCATTAATGGTCGTTTCGTTCGATCACGATCGCCACCTGTGCCAACAACGACATAAATTTTATGTTGCGCAAATTGTTTAATCGTTTGTAAAACATTTTCTAAAGAATCCGGTGTATGAGCATAATCAACAATGACAGTATAATCTTGCCCGACATCAACCCGCTCAAAACGTCCACTTACACCAGAAATTTTTTCTAAAGCCTGTTTAATAATGTTTAACGGAACATCTTTAACGTAAGCCGCACTAGCAGCTGCTAACATATTATAAACGTTAAATTTGCCGATGAGTTCACTATTTATCGCAACAGAACCTTTTGGTGTATGTAATTCAAACATCGTTTCTGTAGGCTGTAAATTTATATTTGTAGCATAAATAAGAGCATTGTCCGTTAAACCGTATGTAATAACATTTTGTGTTGTACTTTTAATGACTGCATCACGATAGGGATCATCATCATTGACGATTGCAAATTTCGGTTGCTCATGGGCATAACTATTTCCGAGTTGAGAAAACAGTAACGTCTTCGCCCGTAAATAATCATCCATATTTTTATGATAATCTAAATGGTCTTGTGATAAATTTGTGTAAATAGCTATATCAAAGTTACATCCAGCAACCCGCCCTAAATCTAAAGCGTGTGAAGATACTTCCATCATAACTACTTCGACCTTTTGTTTGACCATTTCGTTAAAGGAACGTTGCAATTGAAAAGCATCGGGTGTTGTATTAACGATTGGTATACTTTGATTGCCGATTTTCATTTGAATCGTCCCTATGACACCAGTTTTTTGTTGATAAGCTTGGAAAATAGCTTCTAAAATATATGTAATCGTCGTTTTCCCGTTTGTTCCGGTAATGCCGATTAATTGCAATTGTTCAGTTGGATGATTGTAAAATTTCGTCGCCATTTTCGCTAGAGCCCGCGTTGTATCGGGTACGATAATTGTCGGAATCGATAGCTGCAGTTCCCGTTCGGCGACGACAGCAACCGCTCCATTTTTTTCTGCTTGTTTCGCAAAATTATGGCCATCAACAGTAAAACCTTTAATGCAAATGAATAAATCTCCTCGTTTCACTTCCCGTGAATCGACTTGCAATGAATTAACTTTTACATGCTTAAGTATTGACTCGGTTTGATAAATCGGTAAAGCCGTAACAAGTTCTGCTAAATTCATAAAATCCTTCCTATCTATCCTGCATCGCTAATTTTTAAACATTGTTTTTATTATAGCAAACTTTACTGTCATTCACGAAGATTTTTTGGTGCTAAATATAACCTTAATGTCGAACCTGCTTCAACAACTGTTTCCGGCTTTGGATCTTGGTCGATAATATACTTTCCTTCCCCAGAAAATTCCAATGTTAAATGTGTATAAAGACTCGTCAATTCTTCCGTCGTTAAGCCGGTGACATTGGGAACTTCAACCGGTGGGTTTTCCGGCCACACATATTTTTTCTCTAATCCAGTATCTCTTTTCGGGACGTTTAAAGAGGATAAGCTATCGTGAATAATCGTCCCAACAATAGGTGCAGCAACGACGCCACCAAATTGAACAGTATCCTTTGGATGATCTATCGCTACATATACGACAATTTCTGGATCATCCGCAGGGGCAAATCCGATAAAGGAAACGATATAGTTGTTTTGCATGTAACGACCATCAGGACCTACTTTTTGCGCAGTTCCCGTCTTTCCACCTACCCGATAACCATGCACATAAGCTGGTCTACCCGTCCCATTGGCGACTACACTTTCTAATGTTTCGCGCAATTGTTCAGATGTCTCTTTGGAAATAACTCGCTTTTTAAGTTTAGGGCTATTCGTTGCAACGGTTTCTTCCGTAAGCGGATTAATAAAGCTTTCAGCGATATACGGTTCATATAAATAACCTCCGTTAATCGCCGCAGCAACGGCCATCACTTGTTGGATCGGTGTTACAGACACTCCTTGACCGAAAGACGTCGTCCCTAGTTCAACGGGGCCAACATTTTGTAATTGAAATAAAATGCCACTTCCTTCACCGTTTAAGTCTATGCCTGTTTTAGTCCCGAACCCAAAGTCACGAATATAAGTAAACAATTTTTCTTTTCCTAGGGATAATCCTAAGTTAACAAATCCCGGGTTACAGGAATTTTCAACAACCTCTAAATAAGACTGTCGACCATGTCCACCACTTTTCCAACAACGCAGTCTCGCCCCGCCAACAGTAATACTCCCCTTGTCAATAAAATGATCTTTTTCTAAATCGATTAAATTTTCTTCTAATGCGGCAGCTAATGTAATAATTTTAAACGTTGAACCGGGCTCAAAGGTACTCCATATAGGTAAATTACGATCAAATATTTCAGCTGCGTAATCTTGGTAATTTTCCGGTGCAAAATTCGGCCGAGTTGCCATTCCTAAAATCCCACCTGTTTTTGGATCAACAGCAATCGCTAAAGCCCCATCAGGATTGTATTTTGTCACCGCAAGATCTAATTCCCGTTCAATAATCGATTGAACGTTTAAATCAATCGTCGTCTGTAAATTTAGGCCATCAACCGGTTCATCATAAACATCAGCTAAACGTTCAATACGCCGTTGTCTAGCATCAGAAAAATAAGATAAACTTCCTTGTTCACCCTTTAACTCATCATCATAATACAACTCAAGCCCCATTAGCCCTTGATTATCAATACCCGTAAACCCTAATACGTGGGCTAAATAATGATCGTGGGGATAAAAACGTTTAGAATCTTTAGCTAAATAAACACCTGGTAAGTTTAACTCCCGTAACTTTTCTGCTTGTTCTTCTGACAATTTGCGTCCTTCGGGATGGATACTAACACTTTTAGCATGTTTTGTTACATCATTAAACGCTTTTTCATAAGACATTTGTAAAATAGTAGCTAAATGTTGAGCCGTTTCTTCCGCATTGACGACTTGTCTTGGTACGACGATCACTGATGGAGCCGAGACGTTGTCTACTAATATCTCCCCTTGTCGATCTAAAATTAAACCACGATCGGCGGTAAATGTTATATCGCGTAACCAAGAGTCAGTTGCTTTTTCTGTTAATGTTTCATTTAAGAAAAGTTGCACATAAGCTAAACGAATAACGATTGTTAAAAAAACGACTAAACTAACGATAAAAACGAATAAAATTCTCTTTTTAACCGTAACATTTGTCACTCGATACATGCGAAAACTCCTTTAAACGTCATATAGCTTGTATCAAATATATGCACGATTAAAAAGGATTAGACCATGTATGCTTACGGGTTATTCTTCCTTTGTTTGTTCATTAGGTAAATTAAATTCAACGCCTAAATAATCATCTTGTTTTAACTTTGTACCTTTTTTAATACTTTGGGTAATAACATACCCATTACCAATTGTTTCGATATTTAGCTCAAGGAGTTCTGCCAATTGGTAAACGTCTCGTAAAGACCAACCGATAATATTTGGCATTTTTGGTTTATCAGTCACTAAAATGATACGTTGGCGAGCAAAAGCTTTATCACCCTCTTGCATGTTTGAAGCGACGATATTTTCACCTGAACCGATAACTGTTACGGTTAAACCGAGTTTTTCTAATTGTTCCTTTACGGCTTTCGGTTGCCCGTTTAATGATGGTATAGTTACTGCTATTGAATCACGTTGTTCTTCTTTATCTGGTTCAATATTTAAATAGTGTAAACTATTTTCCATAACATTTTTAAATATATATGACACTGGTTTTGAGCCAACTTCATCATTAGCTAACTCGGGCTTTGTAACAGAGACAAACATTATTAAAGCTGGATCGTCAAGGGGGGCAACACCTAAAAAAGAAAAAACGTTATTTTCTCGTCCTTTTAAATAGCCACCTTCTGGATCAGGAATTTGTGCTGTACCTGTTTTGCCACCAACTGTATATGCATCTAAACGATAAGGACGTCCTGTTCCATCGTCTGAATTAACGACATCACCAAGTAATTGTAATGTTTCATTAGCAGCTTCTTCAGAAATCGGTTGGCTAACAACAGTGCGTTCATTTTCGATGATGACTTCTTCTGTTTCAGGGTCGATTATTTTTTTCACAACATACGGCTGCAACATTTCACCGCTATTAACGATCGCTGTTGCAGCTTTTACTTGTTGTATCGGTGTTAAGGTTGATCCTTGACCAAAGGATGTTGACAATTTCTCCCGGGGCCAACTGAACAATATTTGACCAGGAATTTCACCAGGTAAGTCGATGTTTGTCGGTTTATCCAAATCAAAGGCTTGTAAATATTCATAATAGGTTTCAGGTCCTAATTTTTCCCAAACTAACATCGATGCTGCGACGTTTGATGAGCGACGAAAACCTTCATCAAAGGGTATTTTCCCCCAGCCACGACCTTGGTTATGGTCATGAACAGGGTCAACGACAGGATTAATTTGATATTTTCCCGACTGGAATTGTTCGGTTCCATCATAAACCCCTGCATCAATCGCTGCAGCCCATGTGAACATTTTCATCGTTGAGCCAGGTTCGAAAGGTGATGAAATAACATCATTATACCAGTTTTGGACATCTTTAGGGTTATTAGGATCAAAACTCGGTCGATTGCTTAAGGCGAGTACTTCGCCGGTTTTAGCATGCATTATAATTGCAGACATACTTTCCGGAGAATATTTTTTCTCAACTTCCGACATTGTGTCCTCTAACAAAACTTGCATCTTTTGATCAATCGTTAAATAAATATCGTTACCATCGTACGAGCTTTTAACATTTTCATTCGCTTCAAGTAACTTACTTTTAAAAAAGTCGCGTTGATAAATCACATAACCAGGTTCACCTTGTAAATATTCATCATATTTACGTTCAATTCCGATCATACCTGTTGTTTGATGTTTATCTTCCGCTTCTATATATTCTTCTCTAGCAAATCCTAAAACATGAGAGGCAAATAAACCATTCGGATAGTGCCGAACGGCTTCTTCAAAAAAGTTAATACCTGGTAGTCGTAAAGCTTCAATTTCTTCTTTTTGTTCAATCGTCAATTCTTTGCCAGCAAGACCAAATTCAACTTGAGTTAAGTTTTTCTCTATACCGTTTAGTAATCGTTCGCGAATGTAAGATTCATCAGCATCAATATGTTGTGCCAGTACTTCTGCTGTATGATCGACATCTTCAACGTGTCGCGGATTATCTTTATGTACGGTTTGTTTCTCATCAATGACTGCATACAAACGATAAGTCCGGCGGTCGTAGGCTAAAGTGATTCCTTCTTTGTCATAAATAGCACCCCGTGAGGCCGCTAATTCATATCGAGATGCTCTTTTTTCTTCCGCCCACTCCTTTAATGAAACATTATCAACGGTACCTGTTGCTTGTATGTATAAAAAACGGCCCGATAAGCCGACAAATATACAAACAAAACTAACGATGAGTACAGCTGTCATGAATTGAGTTGTTTTACTTTTTTCCATGTTGACCACCTGATTTTACTCATTAATAAGTTGTGCTCGCTTCACTTTCGTATCTTGAATTTTTAAACCGAGTTTTTCTGCTATTGCCATAATGCGATCAGGCTTGCTTAATTCATCAATTTTAAATTGTAAATTTTCATTATGAACACGTTGATTATTAATCGTTTGTTCTAAACTTTGAATATCGCGATTCATTTGATCGGTTTGTGCCGAGAATGAAACGATAAAATAACAAGCAATGACTAAAGCAATACCGATAAATGAATAAATAACTTTTTCACCTTTCGTAATCCAGCTTCTTCGCCTAACAATTACTTTAACTTTTCGTTGTTGTTCAACTTGCGGCTGCACGGTACTATATGTATTACGCCAATTTCTCGCTCGTTCTGTGTTCATGTTTTTCTCCACCCTTCCTCATATGAAAAATCATTAGACCATTCATTTACTTTTTCAACAATTCTTAATTTAGCGGAACGTGCCCGTTTATTATGTTCAATTTCTTCAGCACTTGGAGTAATTGGTTTACGGGTAATTAATTTAAAGGGTGCTTGATGATCATCAGGTATAATTGGAAAATTTCTCGGTACAGGTTTGTTCGTACTCCATGTGCGAAAAGCATGTTTACAAATACGATCTTCTAAAGAATGAAACGTTATGACAGCGATACGTCCTCCAACATTAACGACTTCGGCCGCCTGATTTAATGCATCGACAATGGCGTTTAATTCATCATTAACAGCAATACGTAGAGCCTGAAAAGTACGCCTTGCTGGATGGCCACCTTTTCGCCGCGCAGGTGCTGGAATGGCTTGTTTGACAATTTCAACAAGATCATGGGTCGTCTCAATATTACGTTTACTCCGCTCACGAGCAATTGTCTGTGCGATACGATGGGCGAATCGCTCTTCGCCATATTCTCTTAAAATAAACGTTAAATCCTTTACCGAATATTCATTAACTATTATTTGGGCAGTAAGCGTCTCGTTTTGATTCATACGCATATCAAGAACTGCTTCTGTTTGATAACTAAAACCACGCTCATCAACATCTAATTGTGGTGATGAAACACCAAGATCAAAAACAATACCATCAACGTCGTCAATTGCATGTTCTTGTAGTTGTTCTTTTAAATGTCTGAAATTATAGTGAATAAATGTAATTTGATTAATATATTCCTTAAGATGTTTTTTTGCCGCAGCAATTGCGTTAACATCTTGGTCAAACGCAATAAGCCTACCTGATTGATGTAGCTGCTGCAAAATAGCATGAGAATGACCACCGCCACCAACTGTACAATCAACATACGTACCCGATGGTTTCACTAATAAACCGTTAACTGTTTCATTTTTTAATACTGTAACATGTTCAAACATAATGCCACCTACTTTAATGATGGAAAAAACTATATATCAAAATCTAATAAATTTTCTGCGATATCAACAAAGGATTGTTCAGACGCTTGGAAATAATCGTCCCAAATTTCTTCTGACCAAAATTCAATCCGGTTTGATACACCGATAACAACACATTCCTTTTCTAATGAGGCGTAAGTTCTAAGGGGGTTCGGAATATTTATTCTCCCCTGTTTATCGATTGAACATTCAACAGCCCCGGAAAAGAAAAAACGCGTAAAGGCTCGGGCGTCTTTTTTAGTGAGTGGCAATCGTTTTAACTTTTTTTCTAAAACTTTCCATTCGTCCATTGGATAAGCAAACAAACATCGATCAAGCCCACGGGTAACGACAAAGGTATCTCCTAAGCTTCCCCGAAACTTAGCAGGTACAATAATACGGCCTTTTTCATCGATATTATGTTGGAACTCACCCATGAACATACCGTTCGCCCCACTTTCTTTAATTTATTCTACCACAAGCCCCCACTATTCACCACTATTTTTTTAAAAAAGTTATATCCAAATTCTGTAACAGTTCATTCAATGCCTTTTTTAAAAGAAAAAAACAAAAAAACTAAAGGCTAGAAAACGTTACTAACCTTTAGTTTAAACGATTTGTTCAGCTATTTTTTATAATTTTTTAATTAATGTGGGAGATTGTGGGGCACCCTTTAAAGATAGACGACAAAATGGTCTTCTTTAAATGAGCACGGTTCATTCACTAATGTTGGAATAAAGGATCGTCCATGTTCATTAATAAACGGTAATATACTCCACATCCGTTCTTGTAGACCATTATCTGGTTGCAAACAACATTGCAACAAGTCAAAGTCATTAATCGTTTGTTCATAATTTTCTTCGATCGTTCTTTCCATACGATGTTTTAAATCGTTAAGTGTCGTTTGCAAATGGTATAAATTTCGATCAGCAAATTGGCCAACATCTTTTCGTAAATTGTAAGCGACATCGCGAACTGGCTGATGAATATATTTAAGCGTTTCGTTTAACTGGGTAAACATTGGCTCAAGGGCAGGTTCTTGTAAAGCACTTAAATAATTCATTTTATCTTGATGAACCCCATCATTTATGACATCCTCAGCTGTTAACTGATAAGCTTGTAAAATCTTATCTAATTTACGATTAACATACGTAAAAGATAGTCGCGGCACAAGAGGTGGAAGGTTTTTATTTAATAGATGAAACGCTTCACGAAGTAACATCCAATAGCCAATTTCAGCCTGTCCGCCAATAAAAGCTAATGTAGGAAATAAAAATTCTTGCATTAATGGACGGGTCATGACATTGTTGCTTAAATGTTCAGGATTGTTTTTAGCAATATTTATTACTTCATCTGTCGTCAGTTTAACTTCATCTTGTTTTCCCACCCAAGGGCCATCTAGTTCACGCTTTAGTAAAATTCGCTCATTGTTTAAATGATAAAACAAATGTGTATCGTCTAGTTCTATATCAACGGATGTTGCATAACCATTTCGTTTTAAACGTGTGTTAGTATGATAAATTGCTTGAGATATTTCTTCTTGTCGTTCAATCATCGTTAAAAAGTACTTACTTTCAATGTTTCGTAAATGTTCATCACCCGAATTTATTAGAACGACTCCCTCTGTTGGAAATAACCAATAAATAAGTTTTGCGAAAAAGTCAACATACGTCTTAGATGAATGTAAACGATCGATCAATTCATCGTAGGTTTTTTTCGTATAAACCGTCTCTGGAAGTGATAAAAACAATTCATTGATCCACGCTTTCGCTCGTTTGTGGTCGATTTCAATGTCACTAACAGGTGTGCGTTCAGGTACAAATTGCGAAATCGTCTGTTTTTCCAAACGTGTTCCTTTAAGCATATTCACATGATTAATTTCGGCAAAATCGTGATCTTCACCAGCTATCCAAAAAACGGGAATAACAGGAACACCTAATGTTTCTTCTTGTTTTCGGCTATATTGAATTAATGAAATAACTTTATTAACGGTATATAACGGACCTGTTAACAGTCCAGCCTGTTGCCCACCAATTACAACTACACTGTTTGCTTGTTTTAATCGTTCGATATTGTTTAATGACTGTTTTGGTGCCTGCCAATGTCGATTCATCTTTTCTAAAACGTTTGTTAAAGATTGGCGATCAAACGTTTGTTCTTGAAGGTCTTGCAACCTCTGCTGTAAATCTAATGTTGGATAATCTACAAAATCGTTTATTTGTCGCTCATTATTTAAGTAATCTTTCATTAAGCGATTGTTTTGTTTTATATGAATCGATTCAATTTGCATGCTATGCACTCCTTATCACTTCTCGATAATTACTTTATATAATAAATCGATGACATATACTTAACTTAATTACAAAAGAAAAATATGCTTTAAAATGCCATATGTCGCAAGAACAAAATAACTTATAAAAAATATTAAAAACGATATACGCCAAACTATTTTGAAACCATGCTGTAAAGAAATGTCTGTTTGCTTTTTCCACTGGTATATAATGATAACAACTAACATGAACAAATGTAATAAAACGATGAGCCAGAACAGTGATATATCAAATAACACTTGCCCCATAATGATACATGCGAAAATATAAAAAATATTCGTCAATTGAACAGACTGATGAATCGCCCGCCATTTATGGTTATATATTTTTTTACTTAATAAATAAACAACATATGTACTGATTAACGGTAGGACGACAAGTCCACTTAAAACATAAATTAAAAATAATTTGATCGTTTCCATTTAATGACCTCTTGTTTCCATCGTTATTATACAAGTGTATACAAATGTTGGATAAAGTTTTTCATTAGATGTGGACCGTTTATTACATCAACATCAGTTCGTCGATTTATTTTACTAGTTTTTTAACAATAATGACTTACTAACTGCGAATAAATAGCTATTTATCTTACGACTTTAATCCAAATACGATTCATTATATTCGTTCCCTTTTGTTACATTAATTTAAGCCTTTAACTTTCATAGATTTTTCATATTGTCCATTCAAATCTCGTATTATTTATATTATACTAAAGTAAAGAAAGAATTGGAAAATATATAAAGGGGTTAGAAACTATTGAAACCTATTAACAATGATGTGAAACGGCTTTTAATCAATTATAAAACACTTGAAGAATTTAAACAGTTTAAAGAATACGGTCATCAAGAACTATCGATGGAGCAAGATTTAAAAAATAACATCGTTGAAAATGACAGTGAATCACCCTTTTACGGTATTTATTATGGTGGCAATCTCATCGCACGAATGAGCTTGTACAAAGTAAATAAAAAATATGATACTTATTTTGAGCCGCCCCATGATTATTTAGAATTGTGGAAATTAGAAGTTTTACCCGATTACCGTAAACAAGGATATGGAAAAGCGCTCGTAGATTTTGCCAAATCATTTAATTTACCAATTCGGACGAGTCCGCGTATTAATTCCCATGGCTTTTGGGTAAAAATGGGCTTTAAACAAGCAACATACCAAATCGAACGAGATCTTGGCCAAAATCCACTCCTTTGGCTTCCTGAAGGAGTACAAGAGAAAAAGTAACTATACAAGGGTAAAGGCATTGCGCACTACATACGGTGGCAATGCCTACACCTATTTTATAATTAAAATGGGCGAACTAAAGGATAATCGTCTAATTACTTTTTTCTTCATAAACCCATTCACCAATTTTTTTCATCTCTTTCCAAGCGGCCTCATAACGCAAAAGTTGCTTTTTTAAGCGACTATTTTCAGCTTGTAACTGTTCGATAATATTTTTAGCATCACCTTGAGTCGTAAAAGGCCTTGCAGAAACTTTTAATGTTTCTAGCAATGATATCGCTGTATATATTTGTTCATTAATATTCGTTAATGTATACGGTAATGTACGATCATCTGAATTCTTATTTTGCGGTGATTTTTTTCGTGATGTTTTTGCTCGTTCAATGTCTGTGGCATATTTTTTACGTAATGTTGCATTCCATCTGAAGCCACAAGCTGCAGCCGTTCGTGATAGTTTTGTTGCAACATCAGCAAAAGCATCTAATTGTGTCTTTCCTTCTTGTATATAACGTAAGACAGTATTTGCAAGTAAAGTATCTTCTTCCTTTGTCCAAGCACTTTGGCGAATTTCACTCATCTTTATCCCCCTAATTAACTTTGCTATCAATGTATGCAAGTCATTAGGTTGATAGAATCGAACTTGAACATATCTATTATTTATTTTGAAAAATGTTTGCTACTTTTTGTTGATGTATCCGTGATCCCCAAAATTGTGTACATTGCCGAACCTCTTCATTCATCAAGGCTGCGAGACTTATTGTTGCTAATTTTTGCTTGTATTGTTGTTTAAAATGTTGCATTTGTTCGATTGTTTTATTTAAATAATTAGCAAGGAGTAATTTTATATTTGAAAAATCTACTTCCGAAACTACTTGATGGACCCAGCCAGCTTCCTTTAACTCATCGGCCGTATAAGTGATACCTTCACTGAGCCATTGCAAAGCAAAGTTTGGATTTACTTTTTCATATAACAAAACACCGCCACCCCAACCTGGCGTAATGCCTAAAGCGCCTTGTACAAAACCGAATTTCGTATTATTTTTAGCTATCCGGATGTCACAAGCTGTCGCTAATTCACAACCCCCACCTAATGCATCACCATTTAGTAGGCAAATCGTTGGCACTGGAAACGATACGAGCTCATAAAGTATCTCTTTCATTTCGTACAATCGTTTAAATGACTCATCCCGTGTTAATTGACTATGAAAATAGTTTAAATCGCCACCGGCACAAAACATTTTATCTTCTGCTCCGATTATAACTAAACATTTAATGTTCAACATTTTCGCTTTGTCAATAGCTGAAGCTAATTCGTCAATCATCGTTTTTGAGATAGCATTTCTCTTATGTGGACGATTAAGTGTAATTGTGACATATTCATTTTTCGCATCATGCTCAAAGATGATCTTCTCCATATAAATCACCTTCTTTTTTAAAATAGCTTTGCATTCTATAATAACATATGTCCTAGATGAGCTAAAATAAAAAACAGATTACATATAACGTGCAATCTGTTTTAATACGAATTAATATTCAGCTATAATTTCTTTTCCATCATAATGTCCACATGATTTACATACGTGGTGTGGTCGTGTTAATTCACCACAGTTAGAACATTCGACCATATTTGGTACGTGTAATTTTTTATGTGTACGACGTTGTCTTTTAACCTTTTTAGAAGTTTTACGTTTTGGTACTGCCATGTCCTACACCCCCTTCAATAATTAGCATAAATGGTAAAGTCATTTTTCTTCTTCATCATCTAACAATGCTTGCAATTTTTTTAAGCGTGGATCGATTTGAGTACTTTCCTGGGCAACTTCTTGCTTTTCTAGTTCATCTTCTGTCGTTAGTACCCAACCTTCACCGTCTGTAACGGCCGCTTCAAAATCTTCTTTATTCGTGGAATACACACGATAAGGTAAATTTAAAATAATATTTTCTTTAATTAATGGTGAAAGATCGATGAGTTCACTTTCAATAGGGTGAATATCATTTTCCTCTTCTTCACGTCCATAATGGGGCGATTCAGAAAAGACTTCGATCGCTTCAATTGAATATTCATAATTGACATCAACTAATGTTCTCGCACAAGGTAAAATTAATTGTCCTGAGATCATAAGTGTAAAAACATATTCATCGCCTTCAATGACACAACTTCCCGATACGTTTGCTGTCGTCGCTTGACGAATATCATTATTTAATGAAGCTACGTCTGAAACATCAACTTCACCAGAAAAATTAAAAGGTTTTTCAAAAGCATTTTTTCGAATATGCGATAATGCAAATTTCATGATAATCACCTCTAGGCAACATGATTTATTTTAAAAGGTAAAAGCAATTTTGTCAACATTTTCCCGTTATTTTAGTAAAAATAAGTGTAAAAGATGAATATTGCTACTTTTTAGTAGTATTTGCTACAATACAGTTAGTCTGTAAATTAGGAGATGGATATCATGCGAGCATGTGGTGTTGTTGTTGAATACAATCCTTTTCATAACGGTCATCAATATCATCTTGAACGAGCACGGGATAAATCTCGAGCTGACTGTATGATCGCAGTGATGAGTGGTAACTTTTTACAACGTGGTGAGCCGGCAATTATTGATAAATATGAGCGAACAAAAGCTGCTTTAGCATCTGGTATTGATATCGTCATCGAATTACCCTTTGCTTATGCCGTACAAAGCAGTCATTATTTTGCCTTAGGTTCTGTTCGAACGTTAAATGAAATCGGTGTTTCGGCGATTTGCTTTGGTAGTGAACAAGGTAATATTGATGATTTTATAACAGCATACCATATTCAAAAAAAACAGTCAGTCACTTATAAAAGCCTTTTAAAGAAACATTTAGCAAAGGGTTTGTCTTATCCAGCGGCCCATTCAGCTGTGACTGAACAATTAATGCAAGGGAGTTTGCCAATCGATTTAACGAAACCGAACAATATTCTTGGCTTAAGTTATGTGACAAGAGTATTGGATGATAAGTTGCCGATTGAATTGTTAACGATTAAACGTATGAATAGTGATTACCATGATCAAACGATAAAGGGTGCAATTGCAAGTGCGACAAGTATTCGCCAACAATTGTTTAACTATCAATCGATCACAGAAAAAATTAAACATTCGTTACCAGAACCATCTATCAACACATTAGAAAATTACCGCAATGAGGCGTCAATTTGGCATAGTTGGGAAAATTACTACCCTTTCTTAAAATATCGTGTGTTAACGATGTCTTCTGAACAATTAGCAGCTATCCACCATGTTGATGAAGGGTTAGAAAATCGTATTGTCAAAACAGCCAAACGAGCAACTTCCTTTGAACATTGGATGCAACTGATGAAAACGAAACGTTACACGTGGACACGGCTACAACGAATGTTCGTTCACATTTTAACGAATACATTAAAAACCGACATCCTAAACGTTCATGAGCAACGAACAGTACCCTACCTTCGACTGCTCGGGTTTACGAAAAATGGTCAACGATATTTAAATCAAGTGAAAAAGCAATTAACTGTGCCGCTTATTACACAAATTAGCCGAAAGGAACAGGTTAGTTTAATGTTAGATGAAAGGGCGAGCAATGTTTACTATTCTGTTTTGCCAAGTGAACAGCAAAATTATTTTCAACAAAAAGATTTACAACGACCAATAATAATTAACTAACAAATTTATTTTGTCTATTTATTATGCACTAAATAATAGATACTTATCATTAACGGCATCGTAACAAATTAATTTTGTTTTTCTGGTAGTTGCTGTAAATATTCGACTGCTTCAGTAAATGTATCGACGGGAACGATTTCCATCGATGCATTTATTTTTTCTGCAGTTGCTTTAGCTAGTTCAAAATTTGAATGAGCTGCACCACCTTCAAAAGGAACGAAAAATATGTCACAACCAGCTTTATTGGCAGCTATTACTTTTTTATCAACTCCACCAACACGTAAAACGTTGCCTTCATAATCAACTTCTCCCGTACCAGCAATTTCGTAACCTTTCGTTAAGTCATCCTCCGTTAATAAGTCATAAATTTTTAACGAAAACATTAAACCAGCACTTGGACCACCAATATTACCACTAGAAAAGCGAACTTCCGGATCAACACTTACTTTTCGGTCAGTTACAAGTTGGACGCCAATACCGACTTTATCCGGATGATCAGCGAAAGGTTTTAAGGTAAGTGTTTTCGTCAATGGCTCATCTTCTCGAATAATTTCTAATTCAACAGTTTCATTAGCGTCTTTTGTTGTTACATAGTTAATAATGTCTTCTGAAGCTTCCATTTTTTGACCATCAACAGAAACGATTAAATCGCCTATTTCTAAATGGCCTTGGGCAGGCATATTATCGATAACTGAAACGACAAAAACTCCTTCATAATCAATCGTTATATTAGCACCAGCCGCTTCATAGGCAACGACCATAGCAGCTTGCTGTGAACTCTCCATTAATTGCAGCTGTGCATGTCGGTAGTCTTCATCTGAGACACCTTCTGGGCGCACTTGTTCTAATGGCACGACATCATGATGTGGATACACTTTTGCCCAAGCATATTGAACCGGGGTCGCTTGTATACCACTAACTGTGACAAGGTGCATATCCCCCACACTATTATAGCTACCGTCAATTTCAACCATAGGATCAAGGGCATCTGCACGACCGGGTTTATAAATATAATAAGGCATTTTAAATGTCGATAATAGTGTTGATATGACGATGACTATCGATAATATATATAAATGACGTCTCGAAATTTGCATAGTAAATCTCCTTCCACTTACAAACAACAGTAAAGTGTATGGCATATTTTCTAACTTCATTCGCGTATATTATATAAACATAACAAATAATTTTAAAATAAACTAGACTAAATTTTATCTTCGTAATACAGAAATACACTTTGAGAGGAAGATATGTAAAAATACATGATTAGATCAATTATCTTAGCATCCTTTGTCATCTTTTTCATGATATTACTTATAAGCTTTCCCGACCAAGCGTTACATGGAAGTATCCGTGGGTTAAACATGTGGTTTGAAATTGTTTTCCCGTCATTATTACCTTTTTTTGTTTTAGCAGAATTATTCATTGCTTTTGGTGTTGTCCACTTTTTTGGGACATTACTTGAACCGTTTATGCGACCAATTTTTAATGTTCCCGGATCAGGTAGTTTTGCATTAATTATCGGAATGGCAAGTGGTTATCCAGTAGGCGCCAAAATCTGTGTTCGTCTTCGTGAAGAAAAGGAACTAACACAAATTGAAGCAGAACGTCTTATAGCCTTTACAAACGCTGCAAGCCCACTATTTATTTTCGGGGCAATTTCTGTTGGCTTTTTTCATAATCCAAAGGTTGGCTTACTCATTGCCCTATGCCATTATGTAAGCAACATGATCGTCGGTATTTTTATGAGATTTTACGGTATGGATGAACAAACGAAAAAATCTCAACAGATAACAGATCATTTTCATGGAAAAGTCTTGCATCGTGCTTTGAAAAACATGCATAATGCAAGACGAAAAGATGGTCGGGTTATCGGAAAACTTTTAGGCGATGCGCTTCTAAGCTCTATACAAACATTAGTTGTCGTCGGTGGATTTATTATAATTTTTTCAGTTTTAAATGAATTAATTTTTACAATCGGTATTGCAGCAATTATTAGTTCTATTTTTAATATATTTCTTATAGCTTTCCATTTACCAACCGAATTAAATATTCCTTTGTTAGCTGGACTATTTGAAATAACGAGTGGTGTTGAAAAAGTTTCCCAAGTAACTAATAGTGAACTTCTCGCCCAATTGATCATCGTTAGTTTTATACTCGGATTTAACGGTTTTTCTGTACAAGCTCAGGTAGCTAGTTTAATGACGACAACGGATATTCGTTTTAAACCGTATTTTTTCGCCCGCATTATTCACGGATTTATCGGAGCATTGTTAACCGTTTTGTTTTATCGATTGTTCTTTGAGAAGGATCAGTCGATTGGTGACCAAACGATTGAAACCTTTCACCAAGCAACCCATTTATATTCATCAAAAATTTTATGTATCTTACATAAATACGGTCCACTTATAACATTATTAACATTGACGGTAGGAATAATCATTTATTCACTCAATATGTTACAAAAAAATAATTAGTGACGGTTTGCAAACTTTTCTTTTAAAGCTTTTTCAACGACGGGTGGAACTAAATCACTGACAGAAGCGCGGTATTTCGCGACTTCTTTAACAATGCTTGAGCTTAAAAATGAATATTGGTTGTTCGTCATCATGAAAAATGTTTCAACTTCATCTTCTAGTTTGCGATTCATTGAAGTTATTTGCATTTCGTATTCAAAATCACTCACCGCTCGAAGCCCCCGTAAAATGACTTGAGCATTTTTTTTACGGGCATAATCGACGAGTAATCCTTCACTTGAATCGACGGTTACATTTGGAAGATGTTTTACCGCTTCTTCCATTAAATAAAGCCGTTCTTCAACCGTAAATAAAGGAGCTTTTGAGCTGTTATAAAATAAGGCTACAATTACTTCATCAAATATTTTCGCACCACGTGTAATAATGTCGAGATGTCCATTTGTTATCGGATCGAAACTTCCAGGACAAATAGCTAAGCGACGCAAGAGAACATTCTCCTTTCATGCTAAATTAAGTTAATCACTTTCTCTGTCGTTATGATAAAGACTTATACTCGTCGTTTTTCCATATGAAAATTGATTGTATCGGGTCAAATGAGCGACTTGCTTTGGTAATATTTCATCTACCCCGTGTTCACAATAAACAATACCGTCTGGCGAAAGTAAAGCTTGCTCACTAATTTCTGTTAACAATTTTGAAAAGTCTATTTCATAATAAGGCGGATCGATAAAAATCATTTGAAAAACTTTTCCTTGCCTATTGAGGCGTCGCAAGGCATGAAAAGCATCTGATTGTAAAATCGTTGCCTGCTCCTGTGAAAGCTTTAATAATTGTATATTATGGCGAATCGTTTGCACCGCTTGCCGATGATTATCAACAAAAACTGCTCGGTCAAAGCCACGACTGAGGGCTTCAATTCCTAATGCTCCACTTCCGGAAAATAAATCAAGACATGTACCACCGGAAAAAAAGGGGCCTAGACGTTGAAAGATAGATTCTTTAATTTTATCGGTCGTTGGTCTTGTATGACGCCCTGATAACGTTTTTAATTTTCGTCCGCGATATTTACCTGCAATGATACGCAAAACTTTCACCTCTATCATTTGTTTCAGTCACTATACTACCATAATTATATATAATCAAAAACTCAAATCCTTTACAAAGTGAAAAAATAATGTATGTATAAATTCGAATGTATTGACCAATACTATTCACTGAAACATCGGAACGCAAAATGATGTTTCAAAAAAGAGAAAACTTACTCTTCCCCATAAGTTTTCTCTTGTTTCTCCTCTCCCTTTGCCTTTTTGTTTGCTAAAAACAAAAGGACCTGCAGATGTGTGTCTGCAGGTTTTTTCTTTTAAATACCTAAATGATAATCATATTCTTTCACTTTAACGAGTGATTTTTTCTCGAAGGATGTTCTTAAGTTCGGCTTTTCAGATAAAGCTACTTTTCTAACAAAAGGTAACTTTTTCAAACGGGCTTTTGTATCTGTTGCTTTATCTAAATCTGTATATATTACAGCATATTTTTGTTTACGCGAATGGTATACTAAATGACCATAGCGTTTGAATTGATTTAAAAATTTATGATGCTTATACCACACAATGATTCCTTGTCTTTTTACAATCATTTAAATACCTCACACCATTTAAATATATATTTAAGATGCTTGACAACTGCATGATCCACCAGACCCACAGCCATCGCCACCACAACTGCTGTTGCTTAGAAAGGCACTATCTTTAGGCACTTTAATTTGCTCGCTGACACTTAAGGCAATTTGTTCACTAACTTCGTCTAACAAGTTTTGCAAATTACGTTCAGCTATTTTATAAATAGCGACTTTATCGTTTAAATCCATTTTACGTTTTGTTGCACGAACGCGCTTCATAATTTGATTATAATCTGGATGATATCTTCCAAATCTTTGGACATCATCATAATCTTCCTTCGTTGCGACAAAGTCACGAATTAATTGCTGTGCATACTCATCTTTTTGTAAATCGTATTTTGCTTGTTTATATTGTTTAACAACTTCACATTGTAAAATTTTTTGCCCAAGTTGTTCAGCACGATCTAATATATCGACATGTTCTAATGTCGCTATCATATAACCACCTCATACACTATATTACCATGTATGAGCCGTTGTGAACATTATTTTTATTTATATTTTTTTCATTTGCATATGTATCTGTTATTTAACAGACTTTTATTACTAAAAACAACTTTTCAATTGAAACTTATCTTATTTCATACTATGATTGTTGTAAGTGAGTATAAAATGTGAGGTGAAATCCATTGAAATTAGAAAACACAGGAATTGATGGTACAGTTATCGATATTAAACCATTAAATAAATTAATGGGAGAACATGCCTTTATAAAAGGTGAATCATGGGATTATGAACGAATCACATATGATTATAGAATTGGATCTCAAGAGAAAAATGTTACTTACTATATCCGTATTCAAGCCTATGCATTAGAGGGAGATATCGATCGCGGTACAGCTGTCGTTAAAATATTAACTCCATTGCTTGGTAAACATTACTATCCACACGGTGTTGAATATGGTGAAGAAGAAAATTTCCCGGAAAATTTAATTGAACGTGCTAAAGGGCTTGTAAAAAGAGCAAATGAAGCTCTTGAAGGATATAAGCACAACTAATAATTGTTGCCTAGTTACATAATCTTAAATGAGACGCTAACTGCCATTATTTTGGTAGTTAGCTTTTTTTAATCTGTTCAAAAATGTTAATTAATGTTATATTTTTATATAAGGCATTGCATATAGGGAAAGGAGACGGGACAGCTTGATTCGTAAAATTACAAAACGCCAATGGACAATTATCATTCTAGTACTTGTTGCAATTATAGGTTATTTTTTATTGCCCATTGCAATCCCCTTAATTATTGCATTATTAACAGCACTTGCTCTTAATCCTCTCGTAAAATGGTTACAGCGAAAAATGAAAATAAGTCGACTTTTCTCCGTTACAATCGTCTTTTTCTTGTTTTTATTTTTAACAGGTTTCGTCGGTACTTTTTTAGTGACAAAAGCAGTTGCACAAGTTGTTAACTTTGTTGAAGACATCCCGCTTCACTTCAATCAATTAAATCAATTATATAACAAGTTAGTGTTTGATTTTCAACAATTTGCTCAAGACTTACCGCCTGAATTCGTCCGACAACTTTCAATGAGTATCGAAGAAAATTTGCTCGCCTTGAGTGAAGTTGTTAAAGAAAAAATAACGCTAGAAAATGTTGCCCAAGTATTTGCAAAGATTCCGCGTTATTTAATAAGTTTTCTCGTTTATTTAATTGCATTGTTTTTATTTATGCTCGAATTACCTGCCATTCGAACACAACTGTATAATTTATTAACTGATCAAACAGCGGAAAAAGTGACATTTATGAATGACCGTTTATCAAGTGTACTTTTAGGGTTTTTAAAAGCACAACTACTTTTAAGTGTTATTATCTTTTTAGCATCATTAATAGGTTTGTTAATTATTGCACCGGATGTTGCGATTATTGTATCATTGATCATTTGGATTATTGATCTCATCCCAATTATCGGATCGATTATTATAATGGGGCCTTGGGCACTTTATATGTTTTTAGCAGGCGATACATCAATGGGAATTAAATTAACAATTTTAGCAATCATCTTACTAGCTATACGGCGGATCGTTGAACCAAAAGTGATGGGACAACATATGGGTCTTTCACCATTGGCGACATTAATCGCAATGTTTTTAGGATTGAAGCTTTTAGGGGTTCTCGGGTTTGTTCTCGGTCCACTTCTCATTATTATTATTAAGTCAGCTAAAGAAGCAGAAATTATTAAGTGGGAATTTAAAATATAACAGACAAAAAATGACGTTAATGAATAAAATCATCAACGTCATTTTTTATATTAATGATTAGATTCGTGTCGGAAATCTTCAGGTAATGGATCGATTGTTTGCCGATTTTCCTTTGACCAATTGAAAAATATTCTTCCAAATGTAATACCATAAATAATTTGTTGTGTAAACATCATAACGATACCGCCGAGTTGTTGGTCGTGAATTAAGCTAAAGGGAGAAAACATTTCCGGTCCACTAATCTGTGGCGCTAAACCTGTTAAAACATCATTCGGAACACAGAGCGCCATTGCTTGAAGCCATGCCCCCTGAGCACTATAAGCCATAAATAAAGACTTTTGTGCGAAAATAATTAATGCACATGGAATTGTAATAATTGCCGCACTAGCAACTAAATAAACAATCTTTAGTAACGGCATAAGTTTATCCTGATCTTTAAACGGCGTTAAAATTGGCCACCAAAATAGAAATGCTGTTATTAAAATAAAAATTAAAATTGATGCATGAGCAATTTTTGATGACTTCGAAAAATCAAATATAAAGGGTACATGATATAACGCTAAAATCGAACTAAACAAAAACAATGAAATGAGTGGTTTTGTAAAAAAGTTTAACAACGGATTTAATTTCGGTAAATAAACTACTTTTTCCCACATCCAATTTGGTAACCCTTTAATCATCGTAATTGGGAATAAGAAATAAAGAAGCGCCGTTTGGATCATATGTGCTGATAGCATAATATGAGACAATAAATCTACGGGTGAACCTTTTACAAAATACAGTAAAAGTAAACCACTATAAAAAGAAAATTGTTGAAAAGCCGTTGGTCGCCCAGCATCAGTAAACTTATGACGATAAGGACCTGTTATTAAGTAATATGAAATAGCTAAGATTAAAACAAAAGCGATAAAATATGGACTCCATAATGCTCGAAATCCAAATATTTGTATGTTAAGCCACATCTTTGAAGCACCTCGTTTATTATAACTAAAAGTTATCTTTGAAATGTTTATTATACACCTTTTTAACAAAATTAGTTGTTAATGTTATGACATTTTAAGTACAAATTTATTAAAAGCGATATGTATAAACAGCAAAAAAGATCGGGGTTACTTCCCGATCTTTAACTTTACCGTTTATTTTACCACCAAGAGACGTAGCCTAATCCTGCAATACATAGGAATGCTGCCCATACTCCACCGTAAATTAGTGCAGCGGGTACAGCGTGACCTCTCTCTTTTAAATGCATAAAGAAGTAAAATTGAAAGGCAACTTGGACAAGACACATAATTAATAACACTGGAATAATAAACATTGCTTTCGAATTACCTGTTGCAACTAAAGTAAAGGCAATAATCGTAAATGCGATCATTAAAACAAATGAAATCGTATTTTTTTTCATTTCCTCGCGACGTTCTTCTCTAATAAATGCATCTGATTTATTGGTGTTGGTGTTTTCTGTCATTGTTTAGCCCACCTTCCCCATTAAGTATACAACTGTAAATACAAATACCCAAATAACGTCAATAAAGTGCCAATATAAGCTAAATGTGTTAAATTTAGGTGCATTGTATAAGTTTAAACCGCGACGTGCATTACGTACCATAAGAGCAATTAACCACCATATACCGAATGTTACGTGTCCACCGTGAAAGCCAACTAATGCATAGAAGGCTGAACCAAAAGCAGATGAACGGAATGTAAACCCATATTCAGTAATGTAGTGAGCAAACTCATAAACTTCTCCAACGAGGAATCCAATCCCTAAGAGACCAGTAATTCCAAGCCAGATCATCATTTTTTTAAAGTCATTGTTACGCATATGATACATTGCGTAAACACTCGTTAATGAGCTTGTTAAAAGTAACATCGTCATAACAAACACAAGCCCCAGGCCGAAAATCTCATCTGAGCTCGGCCCGCCGGCTGTGGAATCTTTTAACGCTAAATACGTTCCGAATAAACTAGCAAAGAGTACTGCTTCTCCGCCTAGGAAAAACCATAGTCCCATTAATTTATTGCGACCTTCAAGGGTGGCTTTTTCTGGTTCATGTGGCATTGTTTCTGGAAATAAGCTGTGATCGTAACTCAACCTTCTTCTGCCTCCCTTTCAAGTTCCTCTTTTTTAATATAATAGCCATGGTCGTCTTTTAATGATCTGACAAACATACAACCGATACCAAAGGCCAATCCGCCGTATAATGCGAGATACCAAAGTTTATGGTCAACTTGGTAAATAAATCCAATACCCGCAATAAAGAAACCTACAGACATGAGAAACGGTAAAATTGTACCATTTGGCATATGAATGTCATCTAATGGTTCCCCGGGTGTCATCTTACCATTACCTTCCATTTTCTCAACCCATAATGGATCAAGTCCACGTGTTAATGGTAATTGTTTAAAGTTATAGTATGGTGGTGGTGATGTCGTTGCCCACTCAAGTGTACGCCCATCCCATGGATCTTCCGGTGCTTGTGGATCACGCGCTGACACAATTATATTAATAACAAAAACAATTACACCGAAGCCCATTAAATAAGCCCCTATCGAACTTATAAAGTTACCGAGATCTAAACCTTGGTTCGGTAAGAACGTATAGATACGACGTGGCATACCCATTAGTCCTAAGAAGTGTTGGACAAAGAACGTTAAGTGAAAACCGATAAAGAATGACCAAAACGTAATTTTTCCAAGCCCTTCTCGTAAAATACGACCGAACATAAGTGGCCACCAGTAATGAAGTGCCGCTAAAATTCCAAATACAGTTCCACCGACGATAACATAGTGGAAATGTCCGACAACAAAGTATGTGTCGTGATACTGGTAGTCAGCAACGGATGAACCTAACATAACTCCTGTCATTCCACCAATTGTAAAGGATGGGATGAAACCTAATGCATAAAGCATTGCGGAGTTAATTGTAATACTTCCACCCCACATCGTTGCTAACCAGTTAAAGATTTTAATTCCCGTTGGCACGGCAATCGCCATCGTTGCAACTGCGAAAATAGAGTTTGCAACTGGACCCATACCTACTGTAAACATGTGGTGCGCCCAAACCATAAATCCTAAAAAGGCAATTAACATCGTTGCGAACACCATTGCTGTATAACCGAATAAACGTTTTTTAGAGAACGTTGAGAATATCTCACTAAATACACCGAAGATTGGCAGAATTAAAATGTAAACTTCTGGGTGACCAAAAATCCAGAATAAGTGTTGCCAAATAATCGTGTTACCACCGAGTGATACGTCAAAAAATGCTGTACCGAACATACGGTCAAACATTAATAAGAATAAGTTAATTGTAAGTGCTGGGAATGCAAAAAGAATTAAAATACTTGTAACGAAAGATGCCCATGTGAAAAGTGGCATACGCATATATGTCATACCAGGTCCACGCATCGTAACAACCGTTGCGATGAAGTTAATTCCACCCATTAAAGTTCCAGCTCCAGCGATTTGTAAGCCGGAAATGTAGAAGTCAACCCCATGTCCTGGTGAATCCATTGCTAAGGACGCGTATGATGTCCACCCTGCATCTGGTGCCCCACCTAAAAACCAACTTAAATTGAGTAAAATTCCTCCAAATAAGAATAACCAAAAGCCTAATGCGTTCAAAAACGGAAACGCTACGTCCCGTGCTCCAATTTGTAACGGCACAGCTGCGTTCATCAGTGCGAGAACGATCGGCATCGCCGCTAGGAAAATCATCGTCGTTCCGTGCATCGTTAACATTTCGTTAAACATTTGTGCACTGACAAAGTTACTGTTTGGAAACATTAATTGAATACGAATGACAAGTGCTTCAATACCACCAAGTACAAAGAAGAATCCTCCACCTACTAAGTATAGATGGGCAATCTTCTTATGGTCTACTGTTGTCAAATAATCCCAAAGAAAGGCTCCAAAGCCTCGCTTTTGAGTTGCTGCTATACTCACTAATATATACCTCCCTTAAACTCCTTAACATTAATAAATATACTTATTAACATCAATCTATTGACTTACTCATTGCTGACTGTTTCAGGAGTAACATCTGATGCTTTTAACTGCATTAAATACTCAGCAATTTTATCTGCTTCATCATCTGATAGTTCTGGATAAGTGCCAGTCATTTTATTGCCAGGCTTAATTGATTCAGGATCTTGAATCCATTTAATTAAGTTTTCTTTTGTTGGTTCTAAAATACCGGCAAAAGTTGTACGATCAGCAAAACCTGTTAAATTTGGTCCAATTGATGATTCAGATGAACCGATGGCATGACAACTCATACAGTTGTTCGCCTCGAATAAATCTTTACCTTCTTGAGCGACTGCATCTAATGCTTGCTCTTCAGGTTCAAAGTCTTTCATATCATTGATCCACTGATCAAAAGCTTCAGGGCTAACTGCAATTACTTTAAAGTCCATAAGCGCATGGGAAGGTCCGCATAACTCAGCGCATTTACCATAGTAAACTCCTTCTTCCTCAGCATCTAACTTCATCGTATTGACGTTTTCTGGGTTAACGTCAATTTTACCTGCAAGAGCCGGTACCCAAAACGAATGTAAAACATCGTTAGTAATTAAGTCTAAATAAACTGTTTCACCAACAGGAATGTATAAATCTTGGCTTGTTTGAACACCTTCATCGACATAATCGAAATGCCACCAATATTGGTAACCTGTTACTTTAACGTTGAGATGTTTATCTCGATCTTTCGTGTCAGCTAGATCAAATTCTGCCATAACTGTTGGTACTGCCATAATAATAACGAGAATAATCGGAATAACAGTCCAAATAGTTTCTAATGTTTTACTACCTTCAACTTGTTTAGGTATGTAGTCTTCCTGCCCTTTTTTTCTGCGGAATCGTATAAGAACGATTGTGTAGATCGTCATAACGGCTAAAAATACAAATGTCATGACAAGTGTCGTTAAAACGATTAAGTAATATGAAGAGTCAGCACTATATCCTTTTGGAATCAATGCTGATAAATTTTCTTTACCGCAGCCAGATAAAAGTAATGCTAGTGTAATGACTAAAAAGGTTATCTTTAGTCTGCCATTAGTGCCTCTCATAAAATCTAGACCTCTCTTTCTGTTCTTTATGTAATGTTTTATAGTCATTGAAAAGCTTTTTGTTGCTACCGATTTAACGTTACAAATAGTGAAAACTGTAAAAACGATAGCTACAAATGTTAATTTTAAATCATCTAGAGCAAACTGTCTAATAATAACTATTTTCGTTTGTTATAATTACGAAGGTATTTAGGTAACGACACTAATCTTAAGCGTTTTAAAACATAGTAATTCCTAACATTTATTCTCTCCATATGACTATAAATGGTTGTATGTAAGATTATACCATAATAAAAATAGTATGAAAGGTATAAAAGTTTATTTTGTCACGTAAAACTTTATTGATAAAATACTAAAGTATCTTTTAAAAATTTTGTTAGGATATTTTTATGTTGTTAACAAGAATATGTTAGTGGAATAATATAAGGATTTTCTTACTATTCGTTAACGTTTAATCATTTTTTGAAAAAACTTCATCCTTTATTATTATGATGAAATGAATTGTTTGAAACGGTTAAAGATTAAGTCCTTACCGAAAGCCTTACTTTATTTTTAGCAAATTTAACATCGCTTTGCAAGGCTTTTCACCTTTGTAATAGTGAAAAAGGTAAAATGTTAAAAACTTTTAACAATTGAAACGAGCATCCGTATTTCATAAATTGAAATGATTGATTTCTATAACTAATAAAGCTTATTATTAATAACATATACTGTTTTTACATTTTTAAACTTATTATTTACAATTGACAATTAATGTATATACAAAGTGAGGCTTGCATAATGATAAAAAGGTTAAAATGGTTATCGGTTATATCAACTTTCGGTATGATCTTAATACTTCTTGGTGGAGCACTCGTTACAAAAACAGATTCAGCTGATGGATGTGGGAGTAGCTGGCCACTATGTCATGGACAACTTATTCCAACAGATATTAATCCAGCGCTCATCATTGAATTAAGCCACCGGTTAGTATCTGGAATTGTAGGTATTGCTGTACTATTATTAGCAATATTAGCTTGGCGTCATATCGGTCATATTCGTGAAGTGAAATTTTTATCTGTATTATCTTTCGTTTTTTTAGTCGTTCAAGGACTTATTGGAGCAGCAGCTGTCGTTTGGGGACAATCTGATTTCGTGTTAGCAGCACATTTTGGCATTTCATTAATTTCTTTTGCCGCCGTTTTCTTACTCATGTTGCTCATTTTTGAAATCGACCGTAAGTTTGACACGACAAAATTACTTATTCAAAAACGTCACCGGATTGAAATTTACTTATTGACATTTTATACGATTATCGTCGTTTATACAGGTGCACTCGTTCGTCACGTAAATGCGAATTTAGTTTGTAAAAGTTGGCCGTTTTGTTTCAATGATGCCCCGTTCGCTTTTACAGATTATAGTTTTATGCAGTGGGTGCAAATGGGTCATCGATTTGCTGCCGGTATTTTATTCCTTTGGACATTACTTTTCTTTATTAAAGTACATAAACATTATCGCCACATTCCAGTTATGTATTGGGGATGGGTCATAACGTTTATATTAATTACTTTACAAGTCGTTTTCGGTGCGTTAATCATTTTCACATTGCTCAATTTAGGCGTCGCTTTATTCCACGCACTATTTATTACAGGATATTTCGGTATGTTAAGTTATTTCATTCTCTTATCAAACCGCAGTGCGAAACTAGAAAGTGAACGTATTTTACAACAGGACGAAGGTAAATCCTACGACCCTTCAGTCGTTAAATATACTTAAAAAATAAACCGGGATCGCGTTAAAATCGCTTCCCGGTTTTTCTTATTTGATTTCGATGAGTAAATCGTTCGTATGAATACTTTCTCCTTTATTAACGTGAATAGATTTGACAATGCCATCGAGGGGCGCTTTAATAACTGTTTCCATTTTCATCGCTTCTGTAATAATGAGGGACTCGCCTTTTATTACTTCCATACCTTCTGTACATATAATATCTATAACTGTACCCGGCATCGTTGCACCAATATGACGTTTATTTTCCGGATCCGCCTTCGGTTTACTTAATACTTTCGCTTCGACATTTAAATCTTGGACGACAATTTCCCGGGGCTGACCGTTCAATTCAAAGTAAATAAACCGGGTTCCATCATCCTGTACTTCGGATATAGACACTAACTTAACGAACAATGTTTTTCCCTCTTCAATGTCTACTTCTATTTCTTCGCCTAAGCCCATTCCATAAAAGAACGTTGACGTATCTAAAACGGACAAATCGGAATATTGCTCATAATTTTTATCGTAATCTAAAAATACTTCAGGATATAAAACATAAGCTAAAACATCTAACGTCGATACATCACGTTCAATTTTTGCAGTTAGTTCCTCTTTCACTTCAGCAAAGTTGATCGGCTCTAGCAATTCTCCAGGACGTTTATTAATTGGCTGGCGATTTTTTAAAATAATTTGTTGTAACTTTTTCGGAAAACCTTTGTAGGGTTGACCGATAAACCCTTCTGCAAACTCAATGACTGATTGTGGAAAGTCAATTTGTTCGCCACGTTCGTAAATATCTTCTTCCGTTAAGTTGTTTTGAACCATGAATAATGCTAAATCACCGACAACCTTTGATGAGGGAGTTACTTTAATAATATCGCCGAACATATCATTAACGCGGGCAAACATTTCTTTAACCTCTTCCCAACGTTTGCCTAAACCAACGGCCGCTGCTTGTTGTTGTAAATTACTATACTGCCCACCAGGCATTTCATGGGTGTAAATTTCTGTATGCGGAGCTTGCAATCCACTTTCAAAGGCTTGATAATGTGTTCGCACAGCTTCCCAATATTTCGAAATTTCTTCATAATTGCTAATGTTAATTTTCGGTTGCCGCTCTTTACTTTCTAAGGCATGATATAATGTTTGCGCACTCGGTTGTGATGTCGAACCTGCCATTGAACTTGCCGCCACATCGACAATATCAACACCAGCATCAATGGCCCGAGCATAAGTATATATTCCGTTACCACTCGTATCGTGAGTATGCAAATGAATCGGAATATCGACTGTCTCTTTTAACGTCGTAATAAGTTGATAAGCTGCTTCAGGTTTGAGTAACCCTGCCATATCTTTTATACCGAGAACATGTGCCCCTTCATGCTCAAGTTCTTTCGCTAATGTTTTGTAATAATTTAAATCATATTTCGTAGCATGTTTATCTAAAATATTACCTGTATAACAAATGGCTGCTTCAGCGATTTTACCTTGATCGCGCACATCTCTAATCGCTAAACGCATACCTTCCAACCAATTTAAACTATCGAAAATACGAAACAGATCAATTCCAGCCTTCGCACTTTCTTCAATGAAAAGTCGATTTACATTGTCCGGATAATTCGTATACCCTACCGCATTACTGCCCCGAAATAACATTTGTAGCAAAATATTCGGTACATTTTTACGTATTTTCTTTAAACGTTCCCACGGATCTTCATAAAGAAATCGATAAGCCACATCAAATGTTGCCCCGCCCCACATTTCTAAAGAAAATAATTCGGGAAGTAGTTTGGCGGTTGGTTCGGATATTTTCAATAAATCCTTTGTACGAATGCGCGTTGCAAGTAATGATTGATGGGCATCTCGAAATGTCGTATCCGTTAAAAGAACTTCTTTTTGATTAAGAATCCAGTCAATAACTCCTTCAGGTCCTGCTTCATCTAACAATTGTTTTGTCCCTGCTAAATAATCTAATCCTTTAGGAACCTCCGGTATAACTGGTGTTTCCGTCGTTATTCGTTGCTTTTTCAACACTTCGTTATATCCATTGACAGTCGTATGACCAATATATCTTAACAATTTCGTTCCACGATCCCGCCGGATAGGAAAAACGAAAAGTTCCGGTGTTTGATCAATAAATGTCGTATCATAATCACTCGTTAAAAACTTTTCATGACTAATAACATTTTCTAAAAAAGGGATGTTCGTTTTAATACCGCGAATACGAAACTCTTTTAAATTCCGCACCATCTTTTGTGCCGCTTGTTCAAACGTTAAAGCCCATGTCGATACTTTAACGAGTAACGAATCGTAATAAGGTGAAATAACTGACCCTTGAAAACCATTACCCGCATCTAAACGGACGCCAAAGCCACCACTTGAGCGATAAACCATTATTTTGCCCGTATCTGGTAAAAAATCATTTTCAGGATCTTCTGTTGTAATTCGTGATTGAATGGCATAACCGTTCAATTGAATATTCTTTTGTTGTGGTACGCCTACTGCTGAGTCGTGTAAATTTAACCCTTCAGCAACTTTAATTTGTGTTTGTACGATGTCAACGCCTGTAACCATTTCAGTAATCGTATGCTCGACTTGAATACGTGGATTTACTTCAATAAAATAAAATTCGTTATCTATTACTAAAAACTCAACCGTTCCTGCATTTACATAATTAACCGATTTCATTAATTGGACAGCTGCTTCACAAATTTTTTCACGTAATTCATCCGTTAATGAAACGGACGGAGCTACTTCAACAACTTTTTGGTGTCTTCTTTGCACCGAACAATCACGTTCATATAAATGGACGATATTTCCAGACTCATCCCCAAAAATTTGTACTTCGATATGTTTTGGTCGTTCGATTAATTTTTCAACATATACTTCATCATTACCAAAGGCATGTAAAGCTTCCGATTTCGCTCGGGAATAAGCATCAGTAACTTCTGTCTCGTGACGGACGATACGCATGCCTCGTCCTCCACCACCTAGAAGAGCTTTAATAATAATTGGATAACCGTATTTATGACCAAACTTTTTTACATCTTCAACGGAACGTACAGGACCATCTGAACCCGGTATCACTTGAATACCTGCTTTAATTGCTTGTTCGCGTGCTTTTACTTTATCGCCAAAGACATCTAAATGTTCACTCTTTGGTCCAATAAAAATTAATCCTTCTTCTTCACAACGTTTGGCGAACTCAATATTTTCCGATAAAAATCCATAGCCCGGGTGAATAGCATCGACATCTTTACTTTTAGCTAATTCGATAATACCTTCGATGTCTAAATAGGCATCTGTTGGACTTTTATCTTTTCCTATTAAATATGCTTCATCAGCTTTATAACGATGATAAGAACCGGAATCTTCTTGTGAGTAAATAGCTACTGTTCGTATATTAAGTTCTGTACAAGCACGAAATATCCGTATAGCAATTTCCCCGCGATTTGCCACTAACAATTTGTTAATTTTGTTTAATTTGACCATCTTTTCCCTCCGTGATCAATTGAAAAGTCTCGTCGCTCTTTTCTTTGCTTTGTCAGCGGATGGTTTGTTATTTCTTGTTGTTTTACTGAACGAGCAACATTGTTTAAAATACCCATAGCGATAAACATGACGATTAACGATGAGCCTCCATAACTAATAAATGGTAGTGGTACACCTGTGATCGGTAAAATACCACTTATAGCCCCTAAGTTTACAAAGGCTTGAATGCCGACCATTGATGAAATACCTATTGCTAAAAGGGAACCAAAACTATCAGTACATTGTCTCGATATGTAAAGACCTCGTAAAACGATCGTTGCTAAAAGCCCAATGACAATGAAAACACCGATAAATCCTAATTCTTCAGCAATAATCGACATAATAAAATCTGTATGTGCTCCCCATAAATAGCCGAGCTTTTGAACACTTTGTCCGAGACCTTCACCTGTTAACCCACCGACACCAATCGCAATATACGATTGAATAAGATGATAGCCACTGTCTTCGGGTGCCGTAAATGGTTGATAGGCTCCTGTAAAACGAGAAATACGTGTGTCGGTCACCATTGTTGGTGCAGCAGCTAAAATAAAGACCGCCCCAACAAGGGCAAGTAATAACAAATGTTTCAACCGTATCCCAGAAGAAGCGATAATCATCGCTGCTAAAGCTAAAATAATAGCTGATGTACCAATATCTGGTTGGAAAAGAATTAATCCCAAAATAATGCCGGTTAAAATGAGCGGTGGTAAAACACCTCTTCCGAAATCTTTTATATACGATTGTTTTTTTGCATAAACCGACGACAAATATAAGATGACAACAACTTTTACAAACTCTGCTGGTTGAAAATTAAATGATGCAACTTTTAATGAACGTGTGGCGTTATAAGCCGTTTCTCCAAAAAATAAAACAAGAACGAGTAAGGCGATACTTATTAAAACAATCGGCTTCATTATTCGCTGATAAAATTTATATGGAATGAAACAAACGACAATAAACACAACGAGCGAAATGATTAACCATGTTAATTGTTTAAACAAATAATATGTACTTTCTTGACCATCGACTACGACAGCTGTAACCATACTCGCACTATAAACCATCACAACACCAAATGCTGCTAATAATACTGGAACGATCATTAACGTGTAATCAAAATCTCTAAATCTTTTCACATTGTTGCACCTACCTTCCACACGCATTTCTAAAAGCAATGATTAGAGTAGCACATTTGTTTAATAGTATAACACATTTCGTTTCTTTGTGTCATTAATGATCATATATTATTTTTTAAAAAACAAAAAAACCTTGCCAGACATTTACTAGGCAAAGTTTTGCATACTTAAACATACATTCACTTTATAGATCATCGCTCGAATTTTGCGTAGCTTCATGTAAAATGTTTAAACGTCTTTCTAAATTTCCTAAAATTTCTTTACCTTGTTCTTCGGTAATTAAATTTAAGCGAACAGCAAAATCAATTTCTCGAGATAGACCGAACATTTGTGTATCTAAAACCTCTTCATATAAAGGGCACTGTGGCATCGTTAAATTTTCAATTTGAACTTCAATAAGGCGTAAAATTTTCTCAGCGTCTGCCTTGAGAAGGGCTTGTGCTTTTTCACGATGGTCAACAATAGTTTCCGGCATCATCTAAATCCCCTCCACTAACAAGTCCTTAAGTTTTATATTAACGCTTGGTTACAAAAATTGCAAATAATATTTTTTTATTGTCGTTACAATTTCATAATATGTCTTTCATGAAAAAATTATCAATGTTTGTTATTCTTAATTAATGATATCGAGGATGAGGTGAGAAAATGATTGTACAAATAAAAGGAAAAGTGAAATATGCCATAACGTTAGATCCAACGGTTTGGATTTTTGATAAGCGAAAAATTGTTTTTGAAGAATTGTTTGACCAAGAGAAACAAAAACAACGAGAGCTCGAACGACATAAAAAAGAAGAAGCTTTCAATGCTAAAAATCCACCCGTTAACCGAAATATTAAACGAGAAAGAGGCGAAGAGCTGTTGGCGAATTCATATGCGATGCCAATTGAAGAGTTTTTAGCTAACGCTGAAGTTGAATCTGATGCAACCTACGCCGTCATTCAAACAACTTTTGGTGATGAAAAAATTACGCTCGAACAATTACAAGATTGCTACTTATTATTTTCTTATAAAGGTAAGCCGTTAAAAGATGATGGACCTGTCTATTTATATTTTAAAGATGGCTCTAACAAAGACAACCCCATTAAAGGTGTTCAACAAATTATTTTGCAAGGATAATAATTGAAATTAAGTTTTCATCCGTATAATTACAACCATTCTATCCAAAATAAAACTATATTATGCGCTTTAAGTTGGAGGATTGGATAATGAACGGATTAATTAGAAGTTGTGTATATATTTGTTTTATAGTCATGCTAGGCTGTCAGCAAACAGCACAACAGGCACCAGCTAATGAAAACCAACAAAATATCGTTAGTAAAATGTCTACTGAACAACATATGGCGAGTAACGATTCGATTGCAGAACATTTAACTAACATTGCTACGAGTGTTCCCGATGTTAATCAAGCGACCGCATTAATCGCGGGACCCTTTGCCGTCGTTGGTATCGATGTTGACAAAAATTTAGATCGTACAACAGTAGGCGTCATTAAATATTCTGTTACAGAGGCTTTACATGAAGATCCATACGGTAAAACAGCTATCGTTATTGCCGACGGTGATATAAGGCAACGGTTAAAAAATATGCAAACAGAAATAACGAACGGTCGACCTGTGCAAGGAGTTATCGATGAATTAGCAGCTATCGTCGGTCGGTATATGCCTAGTATGCCTGTTGAAGAAGATAAACCTATAGACGATAACAATCAAGAAAATATAATACCTGATGATGATCAAGAAAAGTTACAAGATATTCAAAAGGAACAATCAGAGGAATAACATAAAAATGTCTATTGTTTCGGGAACTTACCCAAAATAATAGACATTTTTTCTAACATTTAATTACTTATGTTCTTCAGCCATTTCATTATAATATTGTACACCGTATATTGATCCTTCAGAAACCATTTCCGCATTATTTATTTGTGTATCATCAATACGGTCTGTTTGATCGGGTTTTCCCGCACTTTTTATTGGGAAGAATTCCGAGAAGGTTTTTCGCTTGTTTTTTCTTCTGAATAGGACGACAAGTAGCATACTAGCAGTTCCTAGAAGTGATAACAACCAACGCTTTTTCATAGATGATAACCCCCTTCACGATATATACGTACATTTCCCTAATTATTTTTTACTAAAACGTAAAATTTATGCGAAAATAAAAAACATAGTTTGCGAAGTTTTAAAACGAACATAAACTTGCAACTATGTTTCCTTTAGAAAATAATTATGCTTCATTTGCCTTTTTTCGCTGTCTATACATACGAAAGCGATAAATGGCTAAGACGACGGATATAATAATTAAGCTTTCTGTAATCGGCAAATAAAAAATCGTGAAAATGGTCGTAATATATGTACCAATAAACAATAAAATATAGACGATAACTGATTTTAATAACGGGAGTTCCCGAGCAAACCCGAGTTTATAGGCAATTACTGAAAAGATAAAATTTATAATATAAAAAATCCAAAATATATGATCCGTTCCATAATGTTCGATAACGAAATTAAGCAAGAAACCAAATTGTTGTGTCATAATATCCTCCACCATAATTCTTTAGAAAAACTTACATTTATCATACTAGAAATTTTACTTTCTAGCTAATTTTTTCATCATTAATTACGTTGTCTTTGCTTTTAAGTGCTATTTTCGATAAACTACAATCGTTGAGGTGAAATAAATGGCTCCAATTAATTTTCGCATGTTATTTTTAGCTATTGTTATTATTAGTATGTTCGGCCTTGCCGGTGTAGCTTTAGCTTATCGAAATGTTTTACTAGTCGTATTATTTTTCATTTTAGGTAACGTTTTAATGGGATATGGTCTTTATTTAAAACGTAGAAGTGACTCTTAAATAAAGAGTCACTTATTTTGTTTTTAAATAGTCGTTTAAAATGGTTTGCTGTATGTGCCGATTGCCCGTAAATACTGTGGAACGATTTAATAAATTTAAGGATTCTCCGTATATGTTCGTCGTTAATCCACCAACTTCATTGACGAGAATTTTACCTGCCGCAAAATCCCACGGTGCTAAACGCATCGATAAATAACCGTCAATACTTCCTTCAGCGACGTAAGCGAATTGTAAGGCAGCTGATCCGTATGTTCGCGACCCACGAATTTTTCTTATAAGTTGTTGCATATATTTTTCATGAACGAAGGAATTATCCATCAGCCAAGAATGGTTTAAACCTAAAACCGTTTCACTTAAAACTATATCCTTTGCTAAAGGTGGAAGTTTTACATCGTTTTTAAAAGCTCCCTCACCTTTTAAAGCGTAGTAAAACTCATCTGCCATCACATCGTAAATAATACCAATATAACCGACATTGTCATAATAAATAGCAAGGGATATGGCAAAGTTTCTTTTTTGGTGAACAAAATTCATCGTCCCATCAATTGGATCGATAATCCACACAAATCCGGATAAGTTAGTGACTTGATCGCCAAAGCCTTCTTCGGAAAGTATTTGATGTTCAGGATATTTTTGTTTAATGTTTGTAGCGAAAAACTTTTCTACTTGTTCATCCATTGTCGTCACTAAATCTTTATGATTTGATTTCGTCGTTACAGACAATGGTTTATTTAAATTTTTTCGAATCATTAAACCGGCATCTAAAGTCCATTGTTTTGCTTGTGCGAATAATTCCTTTTGCTCTTTTATGTGCAAATTATTGTGCCTCCAATAAAATTAATAAATCTCTTCTCGTTAATTATAGCATAAGTGCCCATTAAGTCGCTTTATACTAATATAGTCGAATCTGTCCAATTTTTTCGAGAATATCTTTAACCCTTTAAATGTCAACTTATTATTTTCCTCGGATTTTTGCGATGTTATTTTTTTAACATTAAAAAAGAAAAAATGTACGTCAAAACATAGTTTTTTGTTCCCTACTCTTAAAAGATAATAAAAATCAGTTTTAATAAACTTCTATTAAAATTTCTCCGTTTTCAACTTAAAAAGGGCACAAAAATCCTCTAAGCTTCTTTTTTACTAAAAATAGATTAATGAATGACTTTCACTTTAGGCGGTCGCTTGCCATGGGCACGGCCACAGCCTCCGTAGCTTCCAAGGGTCACTACAGGGGTCCTCGACTCGTGCTGGGCAACGTACAGGCCTTACTAATGCCGACGTTGGTCACAGGACGTGACTGTACTTAGTCGGCCCGCAGGCGTCTCCTGCCAACGTTCAAGTCATTTGCCAAGTAACTAAAGAACGCATTTTATTAGGTTGATGTCTTTTATTCTTTCTAAATCAATAGCGAGCATAAAGCTAAACCAACTCTGACTTGCATTTTTTTCTTTCCACGTATAGTGTAATTTTCAAATCCAAAGGATATATTTTAACGACTTTTTATACATTCTACAGCCGTTCGCTTATTATATTCTCACAGATAGGCGTGAAAAGCTTGCGGTTTTCTTTTAATGGAATACGAATGCCCTGCTTGACTTCACATGCTGCGGCACGCTTGCATGTTATTTCATACGGCTCGAACAGGATAATCATTTATTACCTATATGGGATAAGGTTTCGTCTGTTTTTTATTTGCTTTTATATTTTGGGGTGAATTTTTAAATTAGGCTTATTCCATACCCTATAGATGAGCATATTACCGTCTATTTTTGGGGTAAAGATATTTTCACAGGTTTGCCGCACTTGATGCACAGAACATTGCAATTAGCTCTTCCTAATTAATCCTTTACCTTGTTGAAATGACTCGCTAATTTTACAATCGTCCCTTAAATATTTAGTCAATAATTTGTTGTAACCGTTTATAAGTTGTTTTCGCTTCTTTAATGATTGATTGAAATAACTGTTCAACCGTTGGGATATCTTCAATTCGTGCAGCTCCTTGACCGGCCCAACCGAACCCTTCGTTAATATGCCCATCATGAATATATCGTTTATTCGCTGTGCCGCTTATATAGTCCTTTAAGGATTCGTAATTACCATTAGTTTGTTCAATCGTTAAAATTTTCTCGGTCCATTCATTTTTTAAAGCACGAGCAGGCGCACCAATTGATCGTTTAATAACGACTGTTGATTGATCATCCGCTTCAATAATCGCTTGTTTATATATATCATGAGCGTGCACACATTCTTGAGTCGCAATAAAACGAGTACCCATTTCAATACCTTCTGCACCTAACGATAAAGCAGCCATTAAACCACGGCCATCGACGATTCCCCCTGAGGCAATAACAGGAATAGAAATGTGATCAACGATATCAGGTGTTAAGACAATCGTTCCCGTATCTTGTCGACCAATATGTCCCCCACCTTCTTGCCCAACGACCATGACAGCATCAGCTCCAAGTTCTTCAGCTTTAATCGCCTGTCGTTTAGCAGCAACTAAAACGAGTGTTTTAATCGGATGACCTTCAACCATTTCTAAGACCGGTTGTGGATTGCCGCCGGTAATTGATATGACAGGAACTTGTTCATCAATAGCCACTTGAACCATTTGTGTAAAGGGACGGCGATATTGACCAATCGCAAAATTAACGCCAAAAGGTTTATTTGTTAATTGACGCACCTTTGTAATTTCATCACGTAAATGTTCCGGTGAAGGTAAACTCATCGCAGTAATTTGTCCCAAACCACCGGCATTAGAAACGGCAGCTGCTAAATTAGCATAAGCTAAATGAGCAAGCCCACCTTGAATAATTGGATAGTTAATATTTAACAATTCCGTTACACGTGTATGTAAGTTCATTTTTAATACCCCTCATTAAACCTTTAATAAAATATGTTTCATTTTCAAATATACCATAGTTTTTCTATGCTATCACCTTATGCAAAAAATGAGTAAATAAAATAAAAAAGCTTGTAGGAACGAATAAAAATGTTCCTACAAGCAATATTGTTAAGTAATTTTATAGGGAATGAATTGGTTTGCCTAAAGCTACTTCTGCAGCTTCCATCGTCATTTCAGCTAATGTCGGGTGAGCATGAACTGTAAGAGCAATATCTTCTGCTGTCATACCACCTTCGATTGCTAAGCCGATTTCAGCAATCATATCACTCGCATTAGGTCCAACGATTTGTGCACCGATGACAAGTCCGTCTTCTTCTCTTGTGATGAGATTCATAAATCCATCAGCATCGTTTAATGAAAGGGCACGCCCATTCGCTGCGAAGGGGAAGCGTGAAGCTTTCGCATTGTATCCTTTCTCCTTCGCTTCATCGACAGTATACCCAACTGTTGCGATTTCTGGTTCTGAGAAAACGACTGCCGGCATTGCTAAATAGTCAATTTCTGATTTTTCACCACTAATTGCTTCCGCAGCAACCTTTCCTTCATAAGAAGCTTTATGAGCGAGTGGTTGACCAGCAACAACATCACCAATCGCATAAATGTTTTCAATATTTGTACGGCACTGTTTATCAATCTTAATGAGACCACGCTCATCAAGTTCAATGCCAACTTGTTCTAAGCCGAGTTCATCAGTGTTTGGACGACGACCGACTGTAACGAGTACATAATCTGCATCAAGGGTTGCTTCTTCACCTTTTGCTTCATAAGTAACTGTTACACCGTCGTCAGATTCTTCAACACCTTTAGCCATCGCTTGGGTAATTAATTCGACCCCTTTTTGTTTGAGACGACGTTTAACCATTTGTGTAATGCGACGGTCAAAAAGTCCACCGAGAATGTCCTTTTCACCTTCAATGACAGTTACTTCAGCCCCGAGATTTGCATAAGCTGTTCCTAGTTCAATACCGATATAACCGCCACCGATGACGATTAATTTTTTCGGAATTTCTTTAAGGGCTAGAGCACCAGATGAGTCTAACACACGTTCGGAAAATTTGAACGTTGGTATTTCAATTGGACGTGAACCTGTTGCGATAATGCAATTTTTAAACGTATATGTTTGTGATTTTGCTTCATCCATAATACGAACATTGTTTTGATCAACAAAATATACTTCACCTTGAACAATGTCGACTTTGTTTCCTTTGAGTAAACTTTCAACACCTGTAGTTAAGCGGTTGACGACACTACCTTTCCATTCTTGAACTTTATCAAAGTCAATGGAAACACCTTCAGTCGTAATACCCATCTCTTCGTCTCCACCTGCTTTAACCGCAAGTTGACCCGCTTGAATTAAGGCCTTGGATGGAATACAACCGACGTTTAAGCAAGCACCACCTAAGTTACCTTTATCGACAATTGTTACTTTTTGGCCAAGTTGAGCAGCTCGAATAGCAGCGACATAACCACCAGGACCTGCACCGACTACGAGAGTATCAACTTCAATTGGAAAATCTCCTACTACCATGACTTACGCCTCCATCATAATTAATTGTGGATCATTTAATATACGTTTGATCTGATTGAGAGCTAATTGGGCATTAGCACCATCAACAATTCGGTGATCAAAGCTTAAGGATAATGCTAAAACTGGTGCAATGACAACTTCGCCATTTTTAGCAATTGGCTTTTCAGAAATTCGGCCAATGCCTAAAATAGCTGCCTCAGGATAGTTTAAAACAGGTGTAAACCATTGTCCACCAGCTGAGCCGATATTTGTGATCGTACTAGATGCACCTTTCATCTCATCTGCTGTTAGTGTACCACTTCGGGCTTTATTTGCCAATTCACTTATCTCTTCTGACAATTCAAAGAGGGATTTTCGGTCAGCATTTTTAATAACAGGTACGACTAAACCACGCTCAGTATCAGCTGCAATTCCGATATTGTAGTAATGTTTATGGACGATTTCCTCTGTTTCATCATCGACGGCTACGTTTAACATCGGGAACTTTTTCAGAGCTGAAATTAATGCTTTAACGACATAAGGTAAATAGGTTAATTTAATGTCTTGTTCTGCAGCAATTTCTTTAAAAGCTGCACGATGTTCTACGAGCGCCGTAACGTCGACTTCATCCATTAACGTCACGTGGGGTGCGCGAGTTTTTGAGCGAACCATCGCTTCAGAAATAACTTTACGAATACCCCGAATCTTTTCACGGGTTTCAGGAAATTCTCCTTCAGGGATAACGAATTTTTCCTCTTTCGTCACTTCAGTTTCTTCTGCGACATCGGCATGGTCTGTTGCAACCTCGACGTCACCAGCGAGGAATTTATCGATATCTTCCTTTAACACTCGGCCATTTTTACCTGTGCCAACAACTTCTTGAATGTTGACACTATGATCACGAGCATATTTACGGACAGAAGGCATCGCTATTACACGTTTCCCTAAATCTTCTTCTACCTTCGCTTCAGTAGCAACAACTTCTTCCGCTTTCGGTTCCTCTACATCAGGCTCACTTACTTCTTCAGTTGCTTCCTCTTCTGGAGCCTCATAACCTTCAGCATCAACGGTAATAAGTGCATCGCCTACTCTTGCGACTTCACCTTCATTAAAATGCGTTTTTAATACAGTTCCTTCTACAGGTGAAGGAATTTCTACGACAGCTTTATCACTTTGCACTTCACATAATGTGTCATCTTCCTTAATTTCATCGCCTTCTTTGACGAACCATTTAACGATTTCACCTTCAAAAATTCCTTCGCCAAGGTCAGGCAATTTAAATTCATAAGCCATAAAATAATACCTCCAATCGTTCAGTTATTTAAAAATTGATTGCTTCTTTAACTTTTTCAATAACGTCTTTTTCATTAGGTAACCATAAACTTTCGGCTGCTGCAAAGGGATAGACCGTATCCGGTGCAGTCACACGCATAACAGGTGCTTCAAGATGTAAAATTGCTCGTTCTTGAATTTCAGCAACAACATTAGCGGCAATACCTGCTTGACGTTGTGCTTCTTGTACGACAATTGCGCGATTTGTTTTCTCAATCGATTGAACGATCGTATCAACATCAATTGGGGAAACTGTACGCAAGTCAATCACTTCAGCACTAATGTTTTCTTTTTCAAGTTCTTCCGCTGCCTTTAAACATGTATGAACCATTGCCCCATAAGCGATAAGCGTAATATCAGTTCCTTCACGTTTAACGTTAGCTTTACCAATCTCAATTGTATATGCTTCCTCAGGTACTTCTTCACGGAAAGAACGATACAATTTCATATGTTCTAAAAAGATAACAGGATCGTTATCTCGAATCGCTGAGATTAATAATCCTTTCGCATCGTAGGGACCTGATGGAATAACTACTTTTAACCCCGGTTGTTGGGCGACGAGACCTTCTAATGAGTCTGCATGTAGTTCGGGCGTTTGTACACCACCGCCAAAGGGTGAACGAACAGTAATCGGTGCTTGTTCAGTGTTTCCTGAACGATAACGCATACGAGCCATCTGTCCGTTTAATGAGTCCATCACTTCATAAACAAAGCCGAAAAACTGAATTTCCGGGACTGGACGAAAACCTTCGATAGCTAATCCAATCGCTAAGCCACCGATAGCGGATTCAGCTAATGGCGTATCAAATACACGATCTTCGCCAAATTCAGCTTGTAAACCTTCAGTTGCTCGGAAGACTCCACCGTTTTGACCGACGTCTTCACCAAAAATGAGCACTTTCTCATCATTTTTAAGCTCAGTGCGCATGGCATCTGTAATCGCTTGAATCATCGTCATTTGTGCCATAGGTTATTTCGACTCCTTTGCTTTATAGTATTCATATTGTTCTTGCAAGTTATGTGGTAACTCTTCAAACATATGTTCAATGAAATCAGTAACTTTTTGTTTCGGATATTGATCGGCCCTTTGAATCGCTTCACGAATTTCCTCTTTTGCTCGTTCAATAACCTCGTTTTCTTCTTCTTCGCTCCAAAGACCTTTACCTTCTAAAAACTTACGGAAGCGAACGAGTGGGTCTTTTTTCTCCCATTCACTATCAAGATCTTCTGTACGATATCTCGTCGGGTCATCTCCCGCCATCGTATGTGGACCATAACGGTATGTGAGTGTTTCAATTAACGTTGGACCACCGCCATTAATAGCTACTTCACGGGCATGTTGTGTCGCTGCATAAACGGCAAGAACGTCCATACCATCAACTTGATAACCTTCCATACCGGCGGCGACTGCTTTTTGCGCTAATGTTTTCGCAGCTGTTTGCTTTTCAACTGGTACAGAAATCGCGAAAAAGTTATTTTGAACGATAAAAATCGCAGGGGCTTGATAAGCTCCGGCAACGTTTATTCCTTCATAAAAGTCACCTTGGGATGTACCACCATCTCCTGTATAAGTGACGGCGACTGCTTTTTCACCTTTTAATTTCTTCCCTAAAGCAACGCCTGCAGCTTGAATATATTGGGCCCCGATAATAATTTGTGGAGCAAGGGCATGAACCCCTTCAGGCATTTGGTTTCCATGAAAATGTCCACGGGAAAATAAAAAGGCTTGATAAAGTGGTAGCCCATGCCAAATAAGTTGTGGAACATCGCGATAGCCCGGCAAAAGAACATCTTCTTTTTCCAAAGCAAAATGACTGCCTAATTGTGACGCCTCTTGTCCGGCAGTTGGCGCATAAAAGCCTAATCTCCCTTGACGGTTAAGAGCAATTGATCGTTGGTCTAATACACGTGTATAAACCATGCGACGCATAAGTTCCTTAAGATCTTCATCTGAAAGATCGGGCATTGCTTCCTCGTTAACGATCTCTCCTTCTTCATTGAGAATCTGGAAAGTTTTAAACTTGTTTTCAATACTTTCTAAATTATGTTGCATAATACAAGTCACCTCTTCCTTTCTCTAAAAAGTAAAATGAATCCTAATGACTCAGTTTATCTGTTTAATAAAACAAAACTGTTATATAGGATTTATTAATAACAATGATACACTTTGACGTTTGAATAAAGTGTACCCTAAAACATGCGCTTCGGTCAAATTTATTGTATCTATAAGATTATTATAATATTAATCTTTTAAATTCAAAAGTATATTTGTATAATTTGCAAACTGTTATAGTTAATAATTTAAACTGTTATATAAAAAGCGGTTGTTTAAAACGTACTAAAAAATTTTTCAATAAATATTTAACGTTTATAATCTTTTTGCAGTGGGCAAAGAAAAAAGTGTGACATTTGTTTAAAGGGTCATAAATCCCTTCATAGCAACAAATGCTCACACCTCTTTACGTAAGCGCATACAAGTTATGAAACTATAAAGCTCGGTTTTCATTTACGATGATCAATTTGAAAACTGTATTACTAACGAACAACAAATTTTAATCGAAAACAACATTTAAATGACTAAGTTCATAAAAATTTCTTTTTGCATCATTATATTTTTTCGTTTGTTCACTAAAATTATCTAAAACAATTTGTGCTTGATCATATGTTTCATTTACAATTACCACTTGGTCATTAATTTGCTCAAAATTAATTTTTTCTTCTAAAAATAAATGGTACATCTCTTTTTCCCGATCAAGTCTTAATATGTATAAATCATACCATTCATCATATAAATTATATCTTTCTATCATAATGTCATACATATTTTGAGCACTATTTTTAACATCTTCAGTCTCAATCTGTTCGATCAATGGCTCAATTTGGATAAATTCTTCCTTAGATAAAATCATTTTCTCATTTTCTTCGTCTAAAAGTTTCAAACGTTCATCAATGAGTTCATCAGCTTTTTCAATAAATTGTTCGATTTTCTCTTTATCATCAAAAGGTTGGTCGATCAAATCAGTATATAACGTATGTTCATCAGCCTCTAAACTTGCCATTTGTTCACGTACCTCACCTAATGTCCCTTCATGGGTAGCTGTTTTTTCTAAAAAATTATAAATTTCCGCTTCAATATCCTCTTTTTGACAAGCTGTTAGTAATAATACAGATACAATAATGACTGCTAATAAAAAATTAGGAACTTTCATAAGACTATCTCTCCCCTTAACATCATTCCATGTTATAATATACCATGTTAATAGTTTAATCATGACTTTTATATTTTTTTGTTAGGCTAACTATTGTTTTTTAAATAAAGAATTATATATAGGAGTGAAACATATGTTAACGATGCAAGATATCGTACGTGAAGGACATCCCGCATTACGGAAAACAGCTGAAGAAGTTGAGTTACCACCTTCAGACGACATTAAAGAAACATTGGATAAAATGTTAACATTTTTAAAAAATAGCCAAGATGAGCAAATAGCTGAAAAATACAATTTACGCTCAGGAGTCGGATTAGCCGCTCCACAAATAAATATTAATAAACGGTTAATTGCTGTTTATTATACCGATCAGAACGACAAATTGCACAGTTATCAACTGATCAATCCAAAAATTGTTAGCCATTCCGTTGAACAAGCTTATTTAGCGAATGGTGAAGGATGTTTATCAGTTGATCGTAATATTGAAGGCTACGTCGTTCGTTATGCGCGTATTACTGTTAAAGCCTATGACATAAAGGGCCAAGAAGTAAAATTAAGACTAAAAGGTTATCCAGCTATTATTTTTCAACACGAAATTGACCATTTAAATGGTGTGATGTTTTATGATCATATCGACTCAAACAATCCATTTAATGCCCCAGCAAACGCACAAAGGATCGAATAAACTAATGAGCAGTCAAGCAGTTTTGACTGCTCTTTTATATTAAGGAAAACTTTTTTAACGCTTGCATTACACCGTCATTATTAACAGAATTAGTTACATAATTAGCAACTTCCTTAAGCGGCTCAACACTATTACCCATCGCAATACCTGTACCGACTTCTTGTAACATTTCTAAATCGTTCATCCCATCACCTATCGCGTAAGAATTCGCATGATCTAAATTTAATGCCTCCATCACTTTATTGACACCAATCGCTTTAGATCCACCTTCTGGTAAAATATCAATCGCATATTTATGCCATCGTAAAAAGTGTAAAGCAAATTGCTCCTTCTTTAAATCGCTTTTCCCTACTTCATAAAAGAGTAATGCTTGATAAACGGTATGTTCTAAGGGAAAGTTTGTATCGACGTGTGGATACGGAAACTTTAAACGATCGAGTGCTTGTTTTACATACGGGTGATCTGATACGGTTGAACGCATTAACGTATCACTCATAAAAACCATTGGAAACTCTCTTTCTATCGCTTGTTCGTGTAAAGTAATAATACTCTTGGCATCAACAGGTTGTTTGTAAATCGTCTCTCCATTAACGACTGCATGTTGCCCACTAAAACTTACATACGTGTCAATGTTTAGTTCATCACGAATATGTTCATACATAAAGGGTGGTCTTCCTGTTGCCAAGGCTACGTGAACACCGGATTGTTGTAATCGTTGAATCGCTTCCTTCGTCGATGGTGGTATTACTTTACGTTCATCGACTAGTGTTCCATCGATATCTAAAAATACAATTTTCTCTCCCATTAAAAATCCCCCCATGAAAACTTAAAAAATAATTGTATAAGAAATCAATTAATGATCAATAGTATTACTAAGTATCCCTTAAACAAAAAAATAAACGACACTAAAAAATGGTTTTTTATTTCAAAAATGTTCAAATCATACTATACTATAAAATAAGTGGATTGGAACGGTAGAAAGTTATCTTTTGCTTTTCTTAAAAAATGAACGGTGAAAGGAGTTGCCAAAAGAACGTTCAAAAATAGCGGGTAGAAAAGCTATTATAATTTGTAAAAATATTTGTCATACGAACGAAATATCATTCATTATTAATATTAAAACTACCAAATATGCGATACCAATCACATACTACTACAACTATGGTACAATAAATGACGGTTATGTGCTATTTTATGGAATACAATTAATACGGACGGAATTTGTAAGTTAAATAAAAATAAACAGTACTGGTCGCTCATTAGTACTGTTAATAAAATAAAAAGGCTAGGAGAGTCGATATGATTTTTAAAGTATATTATCAAGAAACAGCGCAAGAATATCCTATTCGCGAGCGCACAAAAAGTTTGTTTATTGAAGCCGATTCAGTACGTGAAGTACGTCAAACATTAAGTGAACGTGGTTACAATATTGAATATATCCAGCAAATAGATGAGATACATTTAGCGTTTGAAAAGAAGTCACCTAATTTTAAAGTGGAGAGCGTATAGTTTATGAAATTTGTTAAAAATGATCAGACAGCTGTCTTCGCTCTCGGTGGACTTGATGAAATCGGGAAAAATACGTATGGCATTCAATTCCAGGATGAAATTATTCTCATTGATGCAGGTATCAAATTTCCTGAAGATGAACTACTCGGAATTGATTACGTCATTCCTGATTATACGTATCTCATACAAAACAAACATAAAATAAAAGGATTATTTGTTACCCATGGTCATGAAGACCATATCGGTGGTATTCCTTACTTACTTCGCGAGGTAAATATTCCTATTTATGCTGGAAAACTTGCTATTGGCTTAATTAGAAACAAACTTGAAGAACACGGCTTATTAAGAAATGCAAAACTTATTACGATTAAAGAAGAAGATGTTATTAAATTCCGTAAAACGTCCGTTAGTTTTTTTAGAACGACCCATAGTATTCCCGATTCGTACGGCGTAGTTGTAAAAACACCACCAGGAAATATCGTCCATACTGGTGATTTTAAATTTGACTTTACACCTGTTGGCGAACCCGCTAATTTAACTAAAATGGCTGAAATTGGCAATGAAGGTGTTCTTTGTCTCTTATCTGACAGTACGAATAGTAATGTGCCAGGTTTTACGATGTCAGAAAAAGAAGTCGGCAAAAACATTATCGATATTTTTAGCCGTATTGAAGGTAGAATTATTTTTGCGACCTTTGCTTCTAACATTTATCGTTTACAACAAGTCGTTGAAGCTGCTATGAAATTTAACCGAAAAATAGCTGTATTCGGACGTAGCATGGAATCTTCAATTAATATCGGACAAGAGCTTGGTTATATTTCCGCTCCGAAGGATACTTTTATTGAAGCTCATGAAATTAATAGTTTACCGGCAAATGAGGTCGTTATTTTATGTACGGGCTCACAAGGTGAACCGATGGCAGCTCTTTCTCGTATCGCCCAAGGTACGCACCGGCAAATTCAAATTATGCCTAATGATACGGTTATGTTTTCATCAACACCAATTCCTGGAAATAGTGTTAGTGTTAACCGGACTGTTAATATGCTTGCACGGGCAGGCGCTGAAGTTATCCTTGGTCAATCGAGCAAAATTCATGCATCCGGACACGGTAGTCAAGAAGAACAAAAACTTATGCTTCGTTTAATGAAACCGAAATATTTCGTACCGATCCACGGCGAGTATATGATGATGAAACAACATGTCAACTTAGCTGAGCTTTGTGAAGTTGATAGAGAAAATTCATTCATTATGGACAATGGTGATGTTTTAGCCATTGGTAAAGATAGTGCTCATGTCGCTGGAAAAATCCCTTCAGGTTCGATCTATGTTGATGGTAGCGGTATTGGTGATATTGGCAATATTGTTTTACGTGACCGTCGTATTTTATCTGAAGAAGGTTTAGTCATCGTCGTCGTCAGTATCGATATGAAAAACTTTAAAATCGTTTCTGGACCAGACATTATTTCTCGGGGATTCGTTTATATGCGGGAATCTGAGGATTTAATTAGTGAAGCTGAAAAGTTAGTTGCGAAACATTTAGATGTTGTAATGAAACGTCAGACGACACAATGGTCAGAAATTAAAAACGAAATAACCGATACGATCCAACCATTCCTTTACGAACGAACAAAACGTCGTCCGATGATCTTACCGATTATAATGGAAATATAATTAAGACGAAAATAGTAAGAGCTCCTAAGCGAAATTGCTTAAGAGCTCTTTTTTAATCGTCAATGACTAAATGTCTTTCAAATCTTGATAAGTCATCATTGGACCCGATGACAATGAGAACATCTTCTGCTTGTAATTGTAATTGTGCAGATGGAGAAACATTTATTTCATTTCCATGTTTAATCGCCACGACGTTACAACCAAATTTTGCGCGAATAGCCAATTGTTCAAGCGTTTTTCCGAGCATTTTTTTACTTGCTTTCACTTCAATAATACTATGTTCATCAGATAGCTCTAAATAATCTAAAATGTTGTTAGAAATTATACTATGAGCTATTCTTCTTCCCATATCGCGTTCGGGGTGGACGACTTGATGGGCACCAATTTTTTTCAAAATTCGTTCATGGTAATCATCTTGTGCTTTAACGGTAATTTTCTTAATGCCAAAATCTGATAACATAACAGTCGCTAAAATACTCGCCTGAATATTATCTCCAATACCAACAATAACGTGATCAATTTCAGTGATCCCCAGTTCTTTTAATGTCACTTCATCCGTCGCATCAGCAATGACAGCATGGGTTGCAATATTTTTAAACTCATTGACTTTCGCTTCATTTCTATCAATGGCTAAAACAGACATACCTTCTAAACTTAACTCGCGACAAACACTTCCACCAAATCGGCCTAAACCGATAACTGCATATTCTCGTTTCATGACGTTCACCCTTCTTGTAGCATCTTAGAAATTAACTATTTTTCTTCGTAATTGTATCATTTTTCGGCATAAAATAAATGAATAACATCGTCATAATCGCTAACAGAAGTAACCCGATGTATACGATATGTAATCCGCCGGCAAGTCCTTCTTTTAGCAAATTCGTAATTTCTTCAGTAAGTAAATTCGCTTCATGGGGGTCAAGTAACTGATTAACCGTATCAACTGATACTTCGTTTTCCATATTTCGCTCGATAATTAATTGGTGAATATAATTGTTTAATAACCCACCTAGAAGAGCTACTCCTACTGCGCTTCCAAGGGAACGCATAAACATGTTCGTCGCTGTTGCAATGCCACGTAATTCCCAAGTAACATGACTTTGAATGCCAACAACGAAGGATGTCGTCGTTAATCCCATACCTGTCCCGATAAAATACGAACCAATCCCTGCCCATACAGGTCCCTTATCAGGGGTTAACGTAAAGAAAAATATTCCACCAATAATAAGTGACGTAGCTCCAATGAGTGACGTTCTTCGATAACCAATGATGAGTAAAAGCCTTCCCGCTATTGTTGAAGCAATTGGCCAACCGATTGACATTGACGTTAAGGAAAATCCCGCAATCGTCGCTGATTTACCCATTACTCCTTGGACAAAGGCAGGTAAATAGCTCGTCACACCAATTGTAATCATACCTGTCGTTAATGAAGCAATATTAGCAATTGCGATTAAACGGTTGTTCCAGATCGACAGGGGCATCATCGGTTCGACAGCTCGTTTTTCCTGATATAAAAATAATATAAAGGATATAACGACAACGATGATTAATGTAATCATCATCGATGAATTCCAAGCAATACTTAAGCCGCCTTCAACTAAAATATACATAAGAGTACTAATCATCACGACAGTTAAAACTGTCCCTAAGTAATCAATAGGACGCTTCTCTCGTTCAATTCGTTCATGGAAGAAAAAGTAAATTCCTAATACAGCTAAAAGACCTAATGGGATGTTCATCCAAAAAACGTAACGCCAATTTAACACATCGACGAAAAAACCACCGAGTAATGGCCCTGAAACAGCAGAAATCCCCCAAATACTCGATAAATAGCCTTGAATTTTTGCCCGTTCTTCGATGGAATAAATATCGCCAACAATTGTCGTAGCGATCGGCATTAATGCTCCCGCTCCTACACCTTGGATAAAGCGAGCGGCAATGAGCATATTCATCGTCATACTAAAACCACTTAACGTTGAGCCGGTTAAAAAGATGGCTACCCCAATTATATAAATTGGTTTACGACCAAAAATATCTGATAATTTGCCAAAAATAAGAACAGTCGTTGACATCGTTAGTAAATATGAAGAAAAAACCCAACTATATAAAGAAAAACCCCCTAAATCAGCAACGATATTCGGCATAGCTGTGGCAACAATTGTCGCTTCTATCGCTGATAGAAACATACCAATCATTACTGATGCTAAGACGAGGGGGCGTCTCGTTTGTTTGTCTTTTGCCCTTTGAACTGTATCCATAAACAAGTACCTCTACTATATGTTGTTAATGATTTAAAAACACCCTCTTTGACAATAAAGGGTGTTTTCGCAATTTGTTAATGATCAAATGTTGAATATATATACTTCCTTAACTCCTTTAATATAGCCCGTCGCGTTAATATCCCGTCAAAATATCCTTCATCATCAACAACACAGACAAACGGTGTATTAATAACTTCTTTCAAAGCCTCTGTGAAGGAATGATTTTCTGTTAAAAGTGGGATATTCCTTTTCATAACATCTTGCACAGTCATCTCAGAAAGTTTTTCAACTTCAAATCTCTCTAAACCTAATATTTCATTTAAAATGACCGTCTTTCCAATCGTCCCGACAAGTTTTGACGAACTATCTAATACAGGTACGGCTGAATAACCAGATTTAACGAGAACTAGAAGAGCGTGTTCTAATGGATTATTCATTTGCACGTGGGCAACTTTTTCTGATGAAATCATAATATCTCTTACTAAAATATCTGTTAATTGTTTTCCGCGTTGTAACATACTCATTATAAAACGCTCCTTTTCAATTTTACTAACCGTTTATAAAACAGGAAAAAAGGAGTTGCTCATAACTATTACTTTAAGTTTATCATAAATTGATGGGGGTAGCAGTTATTTATGTTCGACGAAAAACGACGAATAATATTTATTAATGCTACTATCTTATTTATATCATAAAAGTGCACCTTTATGAAAGCGTTAACAATTAAAAAATAATTTATCCTCTTATTTTTAGTAAAATAAATGAGTTAACATGTTATAATAGAAAAGATTGTTTTTTCGAACAGGGAGATATTTATGACACGAAGATACTTTTTTAAAGCAATCATCGGTGCCTTGCTTACGTTTATTGGAGTATTAAGTGGCTCCTATGCATATGCTTATTATATAGAGCCACGACTACTTAATAATCAGCGTCAAAAAATTATTTCGCGTAACGTTCCAAAGCCGTTTAATAATTTTAAAATTGTCCAATTCTCTGATACGCATATCGGTTTTCAATATTCATTGCAACAACTTGAAGAACTTGTTGAAACAATTAATGTTGAAAATCCGGACGTAATCGTGTTTACCGGTGATTTAATCGATGAACCACATAACTTTACGAATAAAGATGAACTCATTCAAATATTAAAAAATCTACGAGCAACTACTGGTAAATATTGGGTCTTTGGCAATCATAATCACGGTGGTTACGGGACGAATATGATTAAAGAAATTATGGAACAAGCGAATTTTACACTTTTAAAAAATGATAACATCGTCATCGAAAAAGAATCTGAACGATTAATCATTGCAGGCATTGATGATGTCATGCTTGGCAAACCAAATATAGAACAAGCATTGAACAATGTAAATAGTGATGATTATACAATTTTACTCGCCCATGAACCCGACATTGCTGATCGAGTCGCAACATATCCGGTCGATTTACAATTATCCGGTCATAGCCATGGTGGACAAGTTAGATTACCCTTTGTCGGTCATTTATACACCCCACCATATGCAGAAAAATATGTCCGGGGAAAATATGTATTTAACGATGAGCAAATGACTTTATTTGTAAGCACTGGAATCGGAACGACGCGACTTCCACTAAGATTTCTTTGTCAACCGCAATTTTACACATTTACATTGTCACAGAGAAATGTTTAGAAATTCGTAACAGTTTATCCATAGTTTTTCGTTTTCTTTATGATAAAATGATTTCAACTATTCATACGGAGGATCGATGAACTTGAAAAATGTCATTAAACTAATCGCACTAAGTTTTTTCATAATACTTCTTGCTTCATGTGGTGGGAAAACATATAAAGGAGATTTTTCCTTTGAAATAGGAGATTTCACCTTTACCAATCAAGATGGAGAACAAGTGAGTAAAGGTGATCTTGATGGTAAATTTTGGGTAGCAAGTTTTATTTTTACTAACTGTGAAACTGTTTGCCCGCCGATGACTGCAAACAAAGCTTATTTACAACAACTTTTAAAAGACGAAGGACTCGACGATGTCATTTTAGTTTCATTTTCTGTTGATCCAGAACGTGATGAACCTGAAGTGTTAAAACAATACGGTGAAGAACGTGGTATTCAATTTGATCAAACAGTTCATTTTTTAACAGGTTATGAATATGCTGACATTAAAGAATTCTCAAGGGAATACTTTAAATCTGATCTCGCTGAAGAACCGGACTCTGATCAAATTTCACATACGGTAAGCTTTTTTATCGTTTCACCTGATGGTCATGCAATTACACGTTTTGATGGCACACAACGTGCGGCAATGGAAGAAATCGTCGACTTTATTAAAAAAAGTAAATAACATTTATTTTAGCATAAAGTAAAGGGCTGAAATAAAGCTAGCGCTAAATGATAAGGGCGGATTGAATGAGTAAGTAATTTTAATTCAATCCGTTTTTTGTTCCATAAATAACAGTATATATAACTTTTTCGTAGTTCAGTTTTTTCGTTAAAAGAAGATACACTTTAAATAAATTTATAACGATTAGTATCTTTGTGTTAACAACTACTTTTTTTATGTCAATTTTACAGATGACAATTTTTGTCATAACGAATTCTTTTCGCTAAAATAGTCTTATGGTAAACTATAAATAGGAGCAACATATAAGGAGTGAAAAAATATGAGTGAACACATAACAGTTAAAGAAATTGCTCAAGCTATTTATACAGTTAATCGGCATGCAAAAACAGCACCTGAACCACAACAATTATACTTTTTAAAAAATGAAGCGATTAAAAAACTTCTCTTGGAAAAACGTGCTAAAAAAATTGGCCTTCAGTTTTCTAACCGCCCAAAATTGAGCCATCAACATTCAATTTTACTCATTAAAATTGGTGAATATTACTTTCACACATTACCGAGTAAGGAAGATTTCAAAACCTTACCACATTTAGGACCAATTGATAACACTCATCAAAATCCACATATTCAAATGTCCCTAAATCAAGCTAAAAAGATTATTTACGAATACATTGACTATAAGCCGAAAAGTCACTCAAAATCGCGACGACCACGGTCACACTCTCCATATTATATTCCTTCTTCCCTCGGTAAAATGGAATGGCCACCGACAAAATCATGGAGAAAGTCTTAAAGAGAGACGAGCACTCTAGATAGCGATTTTTACATTCAATTTAGAGTGCTCGATTAATAAATCACTACCTTAACTGTAAAGCCTACTTTAAAATGAGATAAATATGTTCAAAAAATGCCTATTTATCAATAAAAAATTAAGGGAACAAGTTGCATAAGTCATATTTATTTTGATCACAAATTCATTAAATCTAAGGTTCTGTGTGCAGTTCGGCTGCACACAGACTTCTACCGGCCGACTAAGTACGGTCACGTCCTGTGACCTACGTCGGCACTAGCCCGTCCTAGGCGTCGATACAGCACGTGTTCGAAGACTCCCTAATCAAGCTAAGCTTGCTTAGCTTGATTAGGAGGCTGAGGCCGTGCCGGTAGAAGCGAAGTGTAGCCGAACAATACACAGAGAATCTATCGAAATTAAAGGGAAATATAAAATTCTCATTTTGTATACTTTTTTAAATCGATGAATTATGACATTGATTCAAAGTGAATATATTTTAATGTTTCTTTAAATTTAACAAATGCTTTGTATAATAAAACCCCGCGATAATTATTCCAAGAGTACCAACTGCAAGTAAAGCATTTTTTAAAACGAGCGGACTTTGCTCAATAGGAAAATTTTGGTTCGAAGTCGGTAACAAATCGGGAAGTTGTAATAATATTAAACTGCTAACAATAATTAATAAACTACTCATTAAATATGTTAATAGATTTACAGTATGGCGTGCGACTAAAAGAGCGATTAAAGGTTGGACGAATAAGTAACATAAAATAAACAAACTCGAAAATATAATATAATATAACAACGATGGTTTAACGCCTAATATTTGTAATTTATTAACATCTAACAATGAAATGTTCAAAACAATGTTATAATAAAGTTTCATCACTATTTCACCTACCCTTTTAGTCACCATTGTGCTCATAGATTATTAAATTTATACGAATTATAGTAATATATAAAGGTATTTTCTCATATTTACAAATTGTAGGAGGTTAAATATTTGAATCGCGCTTATGTTTTTATTATTTTAGGAGCTGCTTTGTGGGGTACTATTGGCTGGTATGTTAAACATTTATATGATTATGGCTTTACACCGATGGAAGTCGTTACCCTTAGAGCATGGTCAGCTGCCCTTATGTTAATTGTTTATCAAGGGATTGTTTCTCGAAAGGAATTAAAATTAAAAAACGCAAAGGATATTCGTTATTTTATCGGTACGGGAATTTTTAGTATTATCTTTTTTAATTTCTGTATGTTTAAAGCGATTGAATTATCGACATTACCTGTTGCAACTGCCCTTTTGTATACAGCGCCGGCCTTTGTGACGATTATTTCGTATTTTATTTTTAAAGAAACACTGAATCGTGTAAAAATAAGTGCTTTAGTCATCACGTTAATCGGAACAGCTTTAGTCGTTGGTTTAATCCCTTTTAACGTCAATGCGATTAATTATGCGAGCATTCTCTTCGGTTTAGGCTCAGGTATTGGGTTTGCCCTATATACGATTTTTAGTAAATTTGCGGTTGAAAAATATACGAGTTTAACGGTTACAACCTATACATTTGTCGTTGCGGCCATCGCTTTAACACCTTTTTTTCCTTACAATGAAAAAGGTGCCTTATTACTTGAACCAAACGTTCTCTTGTTTTCTATCGGACTAGGATTTTTGCCAACGGCGTTCGCCTATATTATTTATACATATGGTTTAAAACAAACCGAAGCATCAAAAGCGTCTATTTTAACGACGGTTGAGCCAGTCGTTGCGACGTTAATTGGAATTTTTGTTTTCCAAGAAATGTTTTCTCCTTTACAAATGGTAGGTATGGCGGCGATTATCGGAGCGGTTATTCTCATCCAATTAAATGACCGAATCGCCAAAACAAAAAAACTACCTTTATAATCTAAGAGAAATTATTTTATTTTTTTAATTTTTAATAGCTATTTTAAACCCATTTTATGTTAAGATAAATATAGAGAAAACGTTGATCGACCTAGAGAGGATGTCGCCAATGCCCGCAAGTAAAAAAAATAGTTTGCTCGAATGGCTTAAAGCAATTTTCGTAGCTATCTTAGTAGCTTTTATTTTAAAAACGTTCGTTTTCTCAACATCAATCGTTGAGGGCGAAAGTATGGATCCAACACTTTCCCATGGCGAAAGAATTATATTTAACAAATTAGTATATAACGTAGGAAAACCAAAACATGGGGATATCGTTATTATAAAAAAACCGTTTAAATATTACGTTAAACGAGTCATTGCCCTTCCTGGGGAAACGATCGAAATGAAAGATCATATTTTGTATATTGATGGCGAACCTGTCGAGCAGACATATATTAGTCAAGAGGCACGGGAAAAAACGGGAAATTTTGGTCCAATTACATTGCCAAGTAAAAACTATTTTGTCATGGGGGATAATCGGGCGGTAAGTAAAGATAGTCGCAATGGTCAAAATGGGTTAGGCTTCATACTCGAGGATGAAATAATTGGTAAATCAGAATTCATTTATTATCCAATAACCGAATGGTCAATAACAAGATAAAAAATAAAGGGGTCTGACAAACGAATGTCGGCCCCTTTCCTTTTATTCGTGATCAAATAAACAATAACCAATATTTAAAGCGATAATCGCTAAACAAACTACTCCAAACGCAACTTCTACCATGACTTGAGCACCTCCTACGCTAAAGTTAAGGCAAAACTATATGTATTACTTTTAACATTTACGATTTCACTATTAATTATAACAAGTTTTTGTTCTTAAATAAAGCAACTATATGTTATGATAACTCTTATAATAAATTTTTCAGCTAAGGATAAGGGAGTGATTAAATGTTTTACTGTCCATACTGTGGTACACAGTTACAATTAGATGAGTCGTATTGTCTAACATGTGGAAAAAAGATGACGCAACAAATTAAAAACCGAATTAAACATGACAGATCATTTAATCGTTATTGGTTAATCCCAATTATTTCCCTGGCAATATGTTTAACGATTATTGTCACTTATTATTTCGTGCAAAATTACCGAATGGCAGAAGCGAAAAGTTTATACGATATAGGTGAACAATATTTAAGTGAAGAAAAATATGATGCAGCTATAACTGCTTTTAAAGATGCTTTAACGTATAAAAATAATTTCACACAGGCAGAAATTGCTTTACAATTTTCCCAAAAAGCGTTGCAAATTAAGTCGGAAATGGATGGCATTGCTGTACTTTTAGACAATGAGCAATATGATAAAGCTCTAACGCTCATTGATGAGAAGGATAAACAATTACATAATTATCAAGGTGATGTCGTCAATGAGTTAGTCTCGTTTTTAACGAAATATCGTGACATCGTTAATATTTCACAAATTAAAAATACATTGCAAAATGACCATACGGTTGATGATTTAAAAGTAGTTTTATGGGAAGCTACGGCGATCAAAAACGATGAAGCTCAATCAATTGCTGAAAACATTCGCCAAGAAATTGCTGATTATTCCTTTGCTGAAGCGAGTGAACAATTAAATAAGCACCATTTTAATGATGCCTTATTAATCGTAAAAGACGGATTAAAATATGCCCCCTACTCGGACAAACTCCAAAATTTACAACAAACGATTGAAAAGGAAAAAGTCGCTTTTGAAACAGCCCAACAAGAGCGAATTGAACAAGCGCTTAATTTAGCAGAAGAAGAACAAGCCTTCAATAAAAATGATGCAGTTAAAGTAAAAGAGGCAACATTAACGAAGGATGACCAAGATCGACTCGTCGTTAGCGGGGAAATAAAAAGTCAAGCAACGGTTCCGATACAATCAGTTTTCGTTGAATATAAAATTGTAACAGACGATGGTTCTATATTAGAGACGAATCGTGTCTTTGCATTTCCGGAGCGATTGTACCCTAAAGATGTAGGTACGTTTGAGTTCACTCATTATGAAATCGATGGTACTCGCAAAGACTTATCGATCGACATTGAAAAAATCACTTGGTATATTGACTAACAAATAATATAGAGGTGGAGTAAATGATTAAAAAATGGCAATTCCCTACTATCACAACAGCGATTATTATTGGATTAAGTTTGCTCGCCTTTATTTACATAAATAAACAATTACATGAAAAGGAAATTGTCATTGACAAACCAATGATCCACCAAGTGACAGAAGAAGAAACCTTTCTTGATTTAAAAACAATCGTTCATGAAGCGAACAAAAGCGTCGTGCAAATTGAAGCTATTTCAGATCAAGTGACTTTAACAGGGTCAGGATTTTTATTCAATGACCAAGGTGATATTGTTACGAATGCCCACGTCATTAAAGACGCAGATTATATATACGTTCGTACGGCAAATGCAAATATTTATCCAGCAGCGGTTGTCGGTATAAGTGATGAAATTGACATCGCAGTTATTCGGGTTCCCGAATTAGCAAACTATGCTTCCTTAACGATTGAAACTAAAAATACGATGGAAATTGGTGATGAAATAATCGCCTTAGGTAGCCCACACGGTTTTCAAAATACTGTAACGACAGGTATTATTTCTGGCATTGAACGCAACTTTTTTGTTGATGGCTTTAATTATGACAATGTATTACAAATTTCTGCACAAATTTTACAAGGGAATAGTGGCGGGCCTCTCTTGGCACGAGAAACAGGAAAAGTCGTTGGTATTAATTCTGTTGGTACAGAAGATGGATCGATCGGTTTTAGTATTCCACTTTATTTAGTACACGAACAAATAACTGAATGGTCAAATGAAACCGAAAATAACCAATTAACTTTTCCCGAAACGGACGATATAGTCTTTACAGTTGATGCAGAACGATTGGAAGAAGATGCTATATATATGATCGATTATTTTTTTGAGAGTTTATCGTTACGCGATTACATTAGTGCCTACACCCTTTTAGGAAGCGATTTACAATTACAAATGACTTATACTGATTTTCGCAATCAATATATTCAAATAATCGATCTAACTTACGAAGACATTGTTTTTGATAAAAATAATGAACATAAAAAGGATGAAATTTCCGCAAACGTTGACGTTCAGTTAGAAAGTCATGCAACAAATAGCGAACTATCTGACATTGAAACAGTTACCTTTAATTTCACCGTCGGATATGAAAACGAACAATTAAAAATATTAGCAATTAGTTTAGTTGAATAGTCTTTTATAACCGGATTATTTAGCTGTTTTTGCCGTCATTTTTTTCAAAGCGATGTAAAGTAAAGCACAATGATTGAAGTTGCGCATATTTAATGACGTTAGTTCTTCAATTTTATTTAAGCGATATATGAGTGTATTACGATGTAAAAATAGTTCTCTAGCTGCTTCACTTACATTTAAATGACATTCACAATAGACGAGAAAATCCCTTTTAAGTTGTGGAAATAACTCATCTGCAAAAAGATTTTTTAATCGTACACGGATTTTATAATAAAAGTCATCATCAAGTTGAAAAGGTAACAATTTCGTTAAAATTTCCCAATTAAAATAATTGTAAATCGTCGTATTTAAATCTAAATTCCGTCCGTTTCTTAATAGCCATTCCGCTTTTTCATACGAATGACTAACCTTTTCAATCGTTTCCACTAATGTACCTGCAGCAATTTTAAACGTATTTGTCGTATATCTTTGAAAATAGTTTTGAAATCGCTCTCCCAATTTTGTTAGTTGTTGCATAAATTTATAATAACTCTCACGATTGTGAGCTGCTTTAATGACGACAATTTTTTCTGTGTTTAAAAAGGTGCAAATATCACCCGCAACACATTGAAATATTTCCTCCGCTTGATAAATAAACCGCTCTTTATTAATGTGAAACGAAGGGCGGGCTTTCGTTAATGAATGAATAATCGCATCACCAATATCAATAACGATACAATAATAGTTTAAATGATAATTTAATTGAAAAAGATCACAAAATTGTTTCACCTTAATCGTTTGTAAATGTGCATCGTGAATTAAATATTGTACAAACGTTTCTAAACTTCTTTCTTCAAGCCCTTTTACTTCCTTTTGAAACGTATCTTGCCACATAATTTCTACATAATTTTTTATTAATTCAACATGCGGCCAAACTTCCTCTGGCGGACCAATTATTCCTAATACACCTAACGTTTCATCATGAAAATTTAACGGTACAGCAACACCTTGTAATACATTTTCATATTGTTTAATTTTTTCTTCATCAAAGGAAATAGCTTTCCTTTTCCGTAACACTTCAATCGATGGTGTATGCAACATACCGATCCGGTTTGAATTAGAATCACCGATAATATACCCTTTATGATCACTTAAACTAATCGGAAACGGTAAAATTTCTTTTATATTGTCAATGACTGTTTGTGCATGTTGCACTAATCCATAAATGACTCTCACCCCTTTATTCATCACATATTAACTTTTTTCATCAACAATATATCACAAATTTTTTAAAAATGAAACCGCTTTATTTTAGTCAATTTGCCCATAGCAATAAACATTAAGGACGTATATATTTATCATTAACAATTATCAGACATTTGTTGAGGTGATGACATGGTGCAAAAAACGGATATTATTATTGTCGGCGGCGGCGTCATTGGCTCAAGTATTGCCTACAATTTGTTAAACGATGGTTACGAAGGCGAAATTACTGTTTTTGAAAAGGATCACTTATATGAATATTCATCAACACCTAGAAGTGCCGGTGGTATAAGACAGCTTTTTACAACAGCTATCAATATTAAAATAAGTCGTTATAGTTTACATAAATATCTTACTTTTCCCGAAGATATGGCAATTAATGGTGAAAAGGCTGAAATTGACTTTCGCCAACACGGTTATTTGTTTCTTGCATCGAATCATAATAATGCTTCATTAATCAAACAAGCAAAGCTGCAGCGATCCTTAGGGGTACCTTCACAAATTGTATCTAAAGATGAACTTTTAACGATTATTCCTGAATTAAATATTACTGACTTAAGTAGTGGATTGTATTGTCATGAAGATGGCTATTTAGATCCTTATTCTGTCATGCAAGGATATGCAAGAAAAGCAAAACAACTCGGTGCGAATTATATTTACGAAAAAGTAAAAACGATTACAACGAATAAAGGGAACATTACCGGTATACAAACTGTT
>DATGSQ010000004.1:0-17571 GCA_035302425.1 Bacillota bacterium
TTTGCTGCTTGGTTCACAATTTGGTCCATTCCAATCGTTATAAAATCGGAAAACTGATAGTCCAAAATTGGCCGCATACCTGTTAAGGCTGCTCCAACGGCTACACCAGCCATTCCTAACTCACTAATCGGTGTGTTGCGAATGCGCTCGGGACCGAATTCATCGATCATTCCCTCTGTTACACCAAAAGCTCCCCCATAAATACCGATATCTTCACCGAGCAAAAATACGTCTTCATTTTGTCGCATCTCTTGTGTCATCGCTTCACGAACAGCTTCTAAATAAGTAATAATTCTTTGTTTTTTCATGGAGCATACACATCACTTAACACATCAGCGGGTGAAGGTTTCGGACTCTTTTCAGCATATTCGATAGATGCTTGCACTTGTTGTTCAACGTTTTCTTTAATCACTGAAATTTTCTCCTGAGTCAATAATCCCGCCTCACATAGCAACTTTTCATAACGGCCAATAGGGTCACGTTCCTTCCATTTATCAACTTCTGCTTTTGTGCGATATTTTCCGCGATCACTTTTTGAATGGCCCATCCAGCGGTACGTTTCCATTTCTATAAGTGTTGGCCCTTTGCCTGAGCGAGCACGTTTTACTGCTTCGTCAGCCGCCTTAATCACTTGAATTAAATCGTTACCATCAATCGTAACGCCGGGAAATCCATACGCTTTGGCCCGCGTTGATAATTGTTCAATGTTCGTCATCTCTTTAACCGAACTTGACATTCCATATTGGTTATTTTCACAAACAAAAACGACGGGCAGTTGCCAAATAGAAGCCATATTTAATGATTCATGAAAACTTCCTTCATTTGTCGCTCCGTCACCGAAAAAGCAAACCGTTACATAGGATAAACCTTTCATTTTTGCTGTTAAGGCCGCCCCAACAGCGAGGGGAATACTACCACCGACGATTCCATTCGCACCTAAATTACCGCTATCAACATCAGCAATATGCATGGAACCACCTTTTCCTTTACAGTAACCAGTTGTACGACCGAACAATTCAGCCATCATTCGATCGATGCTCGCCCCATGGGCAATGCTATGACCATGTCCGCGATGTGTACTCGTTATTTTGTCACCATCTTGTAAAACAGCACACGTTCCAACGGCTGTTGCTTCTTGACCGATACATAAATGTGTTGTTCCATAAATGAGTCCTCGCTTGAAAAACTCATCAACTTTTTCCTCAAAAACACGAATGAGTAACATTTGTTCATACATGTGAATAAGTTTTTCATCCGTCATTTGCGGGAGATTGTTAATTGTTTGAACGTCCATGACATTCACCTCATTATTGAAAAATTCCTTTTATAATAGGAAAACTAACCGAAATAACGATGATACAATGTACGGGCATATTCGATATCTTTCGTGCCATGAATAATCGCTCTTCCATCAGCAAATAAAACGAGCCGTTCCTTACCTATTGAATAGGATAAAAGAAAGGGATTCAACTCAACTTTGCCTGCCGTTTTTCCTAGTGCTGTCGCAAGTGCTTGTAAATCTCGCGTTTCTTTTTTCGGTGGTCGGATTTGTACAGAATCACGGCCACAAAGGACTGCTGATTTTAATTGATTATCATATTGTAAAAATGGATATGTCGGATCTGTGCCACAGGATGGGCAGTCTAATTTTTTTAATCGATCAACATTAATTTTTGACTGTTCATTCGTCCAAAGGTCAAACGAAAGAACTTCTTTACGCATGTCGGAAAAGTTTTCTGTTAAATATTTTAATGCTTCAACGGTTTGATACATAATGACCATGCCGACAACTGGACTAATGACACCGACAGTATCACACGTTTGCCCCCCGGAAGGAACACCATTCATCACACAATAGAGACATGGCTTTTCTTCAGGGATAATTGTATACGTAATACCATAACTGCCAACAATTGAACCATAAATCCACGGAATTTTATATTTTTGGGAAATGTCATTGATGATCATCCGAATATCAAAGTTATCTGTTGCATCTAACAGGAGATCGACACCATCAATTAGCTGTTCCATCTCTTCCGGTGTCACATCAAGGACATGCGCATTTATCGTAATTTCTGAGTTGATCTTTTCAAGATGACGTTTAGCAGCAACCGCTTTTGGTAGACGTTTTTTCGCATCTTCTTCTGTGTAAAGTTGCTGTCGCTGTAAATTACTCCACTCGATGTAATCACGGTCAACAATCGTCAGCTCCCCGACGCCGGAACGGGCTAAAATTTCCGCACTTCCCGAACCAAGGGCCCCTAAACCGATAATAAGCACATGTTTTTCGGCAAGCTTTTTTTGGCCTTTTTCACCAATTGGCATAAATAAAGTTTGCCGTGAATAGCGATCATCACTCATTCATGAATCAATCCTTCCATTGGACTGCTTGCTGAAGCTGTACGTTGTTTTGGAATACGACCAGCCTCATAACCTAACCGCCCTGCTTCAATCGCAAGTTTCATCGCTTGAGCCATTTTCACAGGATCCTTTGCCCCAGAGACAGCCGTATTTAAAAGTACCGCGTCAGCCCCTAATTCCATTGCCATCGCTGCATCAGTCGGTGATCCAATACCAGCATCAACAATAACCGGGACGCTCGATTGTTCAATAATGAAACTTAAATTGAGTGGATTAACAATTCCTTGGCCTGAACCAATCGGTGAGGCCCCTGGCATAACTGCATGGACACCTAATTCTTCTAAACGGCGAGCTAAAACGACATCATCTGACGTGTAAGGTAAGACAGTAAAACCTTCTTTTAATAATTCTTCACTCGCTTTTAATGTCTCGACTGGATCAGGAAGTAATGTTTTTTGACAACCGATAATTTCAACTTTAATCATGTCACAAATACCGGATGCGCGTGCTAATTTAGCAACACGAACAGCTTCCTTTGCCGTAAAAGCTCCTGCTGTATTAGGAAGTAAAGTATATTTTTCAACATCAATTTTCTCTAAAAAGTTCGGCTGTGACGGTTCAAAAACATTCATCCGACGAACAGCAAATGTAAGCACCTCTGCTTCTGATACTTCCACCGCTTCTTTTTGAATATCATAATTAGGGTATTTCCCGGTCCCTAAAAATAAACGTGAACGAAATTCATACTTACCAATTTTTAACATAGTCATTAACCTCCCCCAACAAATTGAACAAACTCGATTTTATCACCGTCTTTGACGACTGTTTGGTTATGATCTGATTTTTCCAAAATATTTTCATTATGTTCAACGATAAATACAGGATTTTTTATATCAAAATAATTAATTAGGTCGGCAATCGTTTCAATTGATTCCGGAACTTGCACTTGTTCTCCATTAATTTGTAAATTCATTAACAATCACCCCCCTGTATTAAGCGCTTGCCGATATTGCATCGCTGCTTTTTCAGGGTCATCTGCAAGTAATATTCCCGATAAAACAGCGATTCCTTGTGCACCTGTTTGAATCACTTTATTAACTCGTTCTGGTGTAATGCCACCAATGGCAATCACTGGAACATTACTGTTTTCTACAATTTTTTCTAAAGATGATAGGCCCCGGGGCGTTATCCCCTTTTTGGAATCGGTTGGAAAAATATGACCGTGAATTAACCAATGGGCGCCTGCTAATTCAGCTGTTTGGGCGTCATCCTTTGTTTGTACAGAACGACCAATTTTTAAAAGTGGAAAATGTTTGCGAACAATTGCGACATCTAAACTATGATGGGTCAATTGCACACCGGCTACCTTTGTGACAAAGGCAATATCAACACGGTCATTAATAATAATTTTTTCAGATGGAACACCTTTTTCCTGTAATGTAGCAATGGCCTGTAAGTGCTCTAGCGCTGTCCACTGACGCTCACGAAAATGTATAAAATTAACGTATGGATGTATTTTTTCGACAATCGAAACGAACTGTTTAACCGATTGTTTGCCTGAAGAAATGACATGCAATTGTTTACCCATTTTCGACACCTTTCTTATTGAAAAATAAAAACCACCTTCTTATAAGTAACGTAAGAAAGTGGTATATTAAACAAATGAATCACTTTCCTACGCTAGCTTTTGCTAGATCAGGTTCAAAGAGTCCCAAAGTATCCGCTTTGATCTCAGCCTGCATCACAGGCACCCCTAGTGTTTATAAATTATTCAGTTAAATTAATCGTACCATGAAACAACTAATTAGCAAAATATTTCGGTTAGTTATAAATTCCCTGAAGAAAACGTATAATTAAACAGTTGCCTTGACTCTGGTTGATGCGCGCTTAGACGGCTTGAGTGCTCGGTTAAATAGAGTTGGTGCTCGCTTAAACTAGATTGATGCTCGGTTAAATAGAGTTGGTGCTCGGTTAGGCAACATGTGTGCTCGGTTAAATAGAGTCGATGCGCGCTTAAATAGAGTTAATGCTCGCTTAAATAGAGTCGGTGCGCGCTTAAATAGAGTTAATGCTCGCTTACATAGGGTCGGTGCTCGGTTAGAAGGCTTGAGTGCTCGCTTACATAGGATTGATGCTCGGTTAAATAGGGTCGGTGCGCGCTTAAATAGAGTCGGTGCGCGCTTAAACAACATGTGTGCTCGCTTACATAGGATTGATGCTCGCTTAAACTAGATTGATGCTCGCTTAGACGGCTTCGGTGCTCGCTTCAATAAGGTTAATGAGCGCTTAACCAATCTGGATGCTCGTATCAACAGGGTCTAGAAACATTAAGACCTTTTCAATTCATAACCAGCTTCTTCACGGTCCCAAGCGTTATTTACACCTAAATTTTTTAATTTATATTTTTCAATTCGCTCTGTGGCGGTTTTCGGTAAATGTTCGACAAACTCTACATATCGCGGAACCATAAAATAAGCTAATCGCTCAACACACCAATCGATCAAGGCTTCTGGAGTAAGTGTTTGATTATTGTTTAAGACGACATAAATCTTTACGTCTTCTTCTGCTAATTCAGACGGCACGCCGACAGCTGCTGATTCTAAAACAGCTGGATGTTCATTAACTGCCTTTTCGACTTCCCAGGATGAAATATTTTCTCCCCGACGGCGAATCGCTTGTTTTTGACGATCAACAAAATAATAATAACCGTCAATATCCTCATAAACTTGATCGCCTGTATAAAACCAGCCATCCTTTACCGCCTCTTTTGTCGCTTGTGGCATTTTATAATAGCCTTTCATGAAATATTTTGCTTCTGCTTTTAAAGCGAGTTCTCCAATAGCACTTTTACTACCTTCTTTATCTGATGTAACCTTTGCCTGAACATATGAATAAGGCCGCCCGATTGAACCAATTTTGTTACTATTTTTTGGATGTGTTACACAAAAGCCGGCTGTTTCTGTTAAGCCATAGCCTTCAACAATTTTTAAATTAAATCGTTTTTCAAATAATTCCCAATCATTTTTCGGTGTCGCCGCACAAGCTGTTAACCGAATGCGATGTTTACGTTCAAGATTATGTTCTGGTTGTTTGCACAAAATAGGAATCATTGCCCCAAGTGAATTAAATATAGTTGCCTGTGAATGATAAATTTGCTCCCAAAACTTTGATGCGCTAAATCGCTTTTCAAGAGCTATCGTTGCATTAACAGCAATTGCCGCTAAAATCGTATGTGCTTGCGCATTAATGTGAAAAAGCGGCAACGTCGTAAACAAAATATCATCAGTTGATGCCCTAACCATTTTATGGGCAAAACTTTCAGCTGAATGAATATAATTTTCATGAGTTAACATAACACCTTTAGGTGGGCCAGTTGTACCCGATGTGTATAGTATGTTGTTTAAGTCATTACTTTTTATCGCTACTTTAGGCAATGGTCGATCGATTTTACCTTCCATAAAGGATGATAGTTTAGGTAAATCCGTCGCTAACCCATGAACTAAACGTGTGTCGTTAACAACTATAACAATTTCACGGTCAATCTTCTCCAAAACTTTTTCAATTCGTTCTACGTAATCCGCTTCGGTAACAACAACTTGACAATCAGAATGGTCGATAATATGTTTTAAACCCTCACCTTTTAAATGAGTATTAATCGGCACTAAAACACTACCGATCATTGAAAGCCCGAACCATAAATCAATATATTCAGGTGAATTATCTAGCATTGCACAAACTTTATCGCCCTTTTGAATACCAAATTGCGTTAAGCCATGGGCTGCTTGAAACATGCGCGTTTTTAATTGGGCATATGTAATTTTTTCATCTGCAAATTGCAAATACACTTTATTAGGTGTTTTTTCAATACGTTTTAATACAAAATTTGCTAAATGTTCTTTCGTCATTCGTTTGTCTCCTCATTTATGTTTTTTTGCTGAACATTTAAAATTATTTATGTATAAGTATCATTTTAACACGTTTAATAAAAAAAGTTTTCTCTAAACTTTAAAACATTAACAACGTTTAATTTTCAGGTATAATAAAAAGAAAAAGGTGTGAAAATGTGTGACTTTACAAACGATAAAACAATTAATCTCTGAACGAGAAGATGAATATTTACATACTCTTTTTAAACTACTACGACAAAAAAGTATTAGTGCTCAAAATATCGGGATCACAGAAGCAACTCATTTGCTGAAAGATATGATGATGGAAATGGACATTGATACAAAAATTATTCCAACGCGGGGTCATCCCGTCGTATATGGTGAAATTATGAATGAAGCAAACGATTTTACACTACTTATTTACGGTCATTATGATGTTCAACCACCGGATCCGATCGACGAATGGGATTCGCCGCCCTTTGAGCCAACGATTCGTGATGGACGAATTTTTTGCCGAGGTGCTGGTGATAACAAAGGACAATTGATGGCACAACTACTCGCTATTAAAACATATCGCGATGTTTACGGTGAATTACCAATTAACGTAAAGTTTGTCTTTGAAGGTGAAGAAGAAAGTGGCAGTCCTCATATTGCGGAGTTTGTTGAACAAAACAAACAGTTACTCAAAGCGGATCTCGTCTACACTTCAGATGGTCCGATGCATGAGACGGGAACACCGATTATCTTACTTGGTGTTCGAGGAATTATTGACATTGAACTGACCGCTAAGGGAGCTAATTTTGACAATCACTCCGGAAACAAAGGTAATATCGCTCCGAATCCGGCATGGGAATTAATTGATCTATTAAAAACGATGCGGGATGATGAAGGAAACATTTTAATTGAAGGGTTTAATGATCATATTCGACAGCCAACTGATGAAGAGTGGGAACTTATTGAACAACTTCCTTTTGATAAACAAAATATCGGTGAGCAAATTGGCTATCCAGAACTCCAAATGACGAAGAAACAATACTATGAAAATTTAATGTTTAAACCGACAATTAATATAAATGGGTTCCACAGCGGTTATAGTGGTGAAGGAACGAAAACGATTATTCCCGCGACGGCCACGGTAAAAATGGATCTGCGTCTAGTCGTCGACCAACACCCTGATGATATTTTTGCAAAAATAAAACGTCACGTTGCTAAACATGCACCTCATGTTGAAGTGAAGCGGTTAGCGTCTATGGATCCATCTCGTACTTCGGTATCACATACGATTATTAAGTCTGTTCGCCGAGCAGTTGAACGGGCCTATGGGCAAGCACCCTTTGTTAAACCGAGCGCTGGTGGTAGTTTACCTGATTACGTCTGGACAAAAATTCTTAAACTACCATCTGTTGTTGTTCCTTACGCTAATTTTGATGAAGCGAATCATTCACCAAATGAAAATATTGGCCTAAAGAACTTTTTTGATGGTATTTATTGTACATGTCACGTTATTGATGAATTAGGTAAACAGAACAAATAATTAGGAGAATTTTTTAATTATAATTTTAAAAAACAACCATTGAAAGTTGAAGGTTAATCCTCAATTTCAACTTCTCAATGGTTGTTTATGTTACTCTATTACAGGTTTATTTTACGTTTTCATTAATTTTTAAAATACTACAATATAAAACGTGAACAGCCCCAAGCAATGAATCTTCGTTTATATCAAATTGCGGATGGTGATGACCTGCTGCTAAATCCGTACCAACAACACAATAGGTCGCTTCCCCACCTAACTCTTGGACGCGATTCATAAAATATGTCGCATCTTCTGAACCCGCTGGTGCGTCCGACTTTAAAGTACTTTTCTCCATATATGGCGAAGCTTCAGCTACTTTATGTAAAATTTCAGCCAATTGTGGAGAACACGTACTACTCATCGCTTGACCAACGACATCAATATTATAATCGACACTATACATTTGTGCGGCCCCGGCAATAACTGCCTTCGCATTTTCTAACATATACTCATTAATTTCTGTCGTTTCGCCACGGGTTTCCATGACTAATTTCGCTTCATCAGCAATGATATTACGTCCTGAACCTGCCTGAAGTTGACCAACATTAATTCTCGATGCCCCTTCTGAATGGCGAGCAATTGCATATAAATTTAACGTTGCTGATGCCGCTGCTAATAGGGCGTTTTTTCCTTGATCAGGTTGACCACCGGCATGTGCCGAAACTCCAGAAAACGTTACATTTAATTTAGATGTTGCTAAATAGCCATTTTTAGCAGCTAGGAAATGTTTATGGGGAATGCCTGTACCAATATGTGTTGCAATAAAATAATCAACATCATCGACAACCCCTGCTTCAGTCATTGAGTACGCTCCCCGGGTTCCTTCTTCAGCCGGTTGGAAAATTAATTTAATCGTCCCTGCTAAACTTTCTTTATTTTTAGCAATTAATGTCGCTAATCCTAAACCGATCGTCGTATGAGCATCATGACCACAAGCGTGCATCGTATTTGATTTTATTGAACGAAACCCTTCATTGGAAGGAAAATGGTCATCATCTTCAGATTCATGAATCGGTAAAGCGTCCATATCAACGCGAAAAGCAATCGTTGGACCAGGGTTGTCTGTTTTCATTGTCGCAACAATTCCGGTAAATCCCTCAGCAAAGTTGTCAATATATTTTAAATTCGCACCATTCTCCTTTGCCCACTTATAATGCTCCTTTGTTTCCGCATTACTTGGTTTCCCCATCATATGCTCCGCCGACATAACTTCTTTTCCCATTGCAAGACTGAAACCTAAATCGTCTAAAATACCCGCAACTTTTGAAGCTGTTCGCATTTCCAAAAAACCGAGCTCTGGGTGTTGATGAAAATCTCTCCGCCATTTAATTAACTGTTCAGTAAATTTCTTTGGAATCGCTACCATTGTTTTTCCCCCTATTGTTAATGTCACTTCACGCTTAATATTAAATATTATTTTAGCATGTTTAATATTCAATTGATAGCGAGTAAATATTTCATCTTAAGTTCAAACAAGTACTAACTTCCAAAATGCAAACGAAAAATTTTATCATAATGGAACTCACTTTCTAGAAATGTTATGATGACTTTATAATATTAAATCTTGAAAGGCGTTGAGACATAATGGAGTTTATTAAACAGAGTGAAAAACAAATGCTTGAACTTATTGAAAAGATCGTCAATATCGATAGTGGTTCATATGATAAAGAAGGAATCGATCAAGTAGGAAATGTTTTAATCGAACAATATGAAAAGTTAGGTTTTACAGTAGAACGTCATGAAAACGAAAATCATGGTGATAATTTAGTTTTACAACATAAAGAAGCGAAAGATCCAAAAGTATTAATTCTTGCTCATATGGACACCGTTTTTCCTAAAGGTACTGCAGAGGAACGCCCTTTTTCAATTAAAGATGGACGTGCTTATGGACCAGGCGTTGTTGATATGCAGTCAAGTTTAGTATCTGTCATATATGCAATTAAAGGTTTACAAGAAGAAAATAACGATGCTTATAAAAATGTACAAATCGTTTTAAATAGTGATGAAGAAATTGGCTCACCAACATCCCGTGAATTAATTGAACAACTTTCTGAAGGGAAACAATATGCTCTCGTGATGGAATCCGGTCGAGCAAATGGTGCAATCGTTTCCGCTCGTCGCGGCGGCGGTGGTTATACATTAACGGTTAAAGGAAAAGCGGCCCACTCTGGAGTTGCCCCGGAAGACGGAATTAGTGCCGTTGAAGAACTCGCTCATAAAATTATTAAACTTGAACAATTAAATGATCATGAAAATGGCATTGCGATTAATGTTGGAATCATTAATGGTGGAGCAGCGACAAATATGATTCCTGATTATGCAAAAGCTGAAATTGATGTTCGTATTACACGAGAAGATCAAGGACCTGTTATCGATCAAAAAATAAAAGACATTTGTGCTACATCTGATGTTCCTGGAACAGAACTTACATTAGAAGGTGGCATTAATCGCCCACCCCTTGAATTAAACGATCGAAACAAAGAGTTATTACAAATTGTTAAAGAGGTTGGAAGTTCAATCGGTGTTACGATTGAGGACGTACATACAGGTGGTGGGTCTGATGCATCCTTCCCATCAGCCTTAGGCGTTGCAACCATTGATGGACTTGGCCCTGTTGGTGGCGAACTTCATAATGAAAATGAGTATATGGTCATCGAGACATTAACCGAACGTTGTAATTTACTCGCTCATTTAATCGCTGAGTTATCTCTGTAATACTCAATAACAGATGTGAAGTAACTTTTTAAAATGGGAAAGGGAGATTTGTTTATGCCTCGAATAATAATAGCATTTTTCTTAATGTTATTAATTGCCTGCTCACCTACAGATTCTTCTAAAAATGCAGATGCGATAATTACTGAAACTGAGGTGCTAAATGAACAAATTTTAAGCATTTTATCTGATCGCATATTTATTTACGATTTAGAGATTAAAGATAAATCAATTGAAGAAGTTCATGTGTCGCTTAATTATTATAAAGATGGGGAACTTGTTGGAGATATACAGCAATTTTCAATGCCAATCGATGAGGTAAACGATTTAACGATTGCTTACGTGCAACAAATTTTTAAAGATATTAGTGAGCGATGGGTTTTAGCAATATTTGATGAAAAGGGATTTGGTTCAGGTGAATTTGAAAACGACTGGCCAAAAGAACGAAAGGAAGATTTAGGTGCTGTTTGGGGTAATGTCTCCATGCCACTTTATTTAACGAAGGGTGAAAAGGCTATCGTCGGTTACATCTCTTATTCGGGTAAAGATGTTATATCTAGTCCCGTAGCCATTGAAACCGAAGAACAGTTACAACAATTAGTCGATGATGATTTTGTTTATGTATTATGGGTTGAAGTCAAATAATTGTCCTTAAAATGAAAGAGACTGCTTATGTAACGATACGAAATAGCAGTCTCTTTTTTAAAAATAAAAATCTGCGAAACTCGCAGATTAACAATTGGCTCAAGTAAAGCCTGATGTAGGCATTGATGGGCCACTACTCGAACTAGCCTTTAATGGACCTTTTACATTTGCCTTATAAATACGTTCATGATTTTGGCTATCACAGGCTGGACATTTTGCTTCCGCAAGCTTTGAAAATGGAACAATTGTCGTAAATTCTTCCTGACAATCTTTACAGCGTAAATCAAAAAGCGCCATAATGTTTAACCCCTTTCAACTTTTTATACCCTAATAGGTATACTAACAAATTAAAAACTTTTTCTCAACTATTCCCTCTCCAGTGATATCGAAGTATACTATCCCAAACATATTTAACTTTTTATAACAGTAATGCAAAATTTTTTACAGTAACAAATTTATTGTTTTATTTGCGTTGATCTTTTATAAAAAATTCAAATAAATCTCGTGTTTGTGTTATCTTTATTTAAAATTTCCAACTTAGAAAAAATAAATTAGGTGCCTTAGCGTTACCACTTTTATAGAAATAACGAAAGATGGGAACGTTGAACCCCATCATGACAACTTTTGGAAAATCACAAAGGATAGGAATGAATAAAATAATGACAAGAATCATTCAATGATATTCACAAAAAATAAAGCGATTAATATTTTGCCTTATAAATTTCTTGAAAAATATTAATAAGATTTAACATATATTTTCGCTAAATATATTAAACGGATAAATAGTGTGATATTTTTCTAAAAATTCACAAAACATATTGCCTTTTCTATAAATTCATATTATTATTTTAGTTATCATATATTTTTATAACTTCCTTACTTCTAGCATTTCGTTGTAAATATTTCTGTGTTGATCGTTGCCGTTAATTTTCAGAATTTACAATAAACTATGTTCAATTGTTAGAAACCGGAAATTATCAAAATCAATTATTCTTTTTGGAGGGAGAACTATCATGAAGGTGATCAGAAAAGGGGTATGGATACTATTTCTTGTTACTCTATTTGGACTTGCTAGTTGTAGTAATGATTCTTCAGATGCAGTAGATTCTGATTCAACCGGTGAATCAACAGAAAAGGAGTCAACTAATGCTAGCGATGATACGGATTCAGGTGGGGAAGTAAAAATTGCTATTAACGCCCAACCACCAACGCTTGACCCACATATGTCAACAGCGGGAGCAACAACCGATGTTAGTAAATATATGTTTGAATCATTGTTAACGATCGATTCAAAATATAACCCCGTGCCAATGCTTGCCAAATCTGTTGACGTTAGCGATGATAACAAAATATTTACATTTCATTTAAGAGAAGGGGTCTTATTTCATAACGGTGAAGAAATGACGGCGGAAGATGTTGTTGCCTCGATGAATCGTTGGAAGGAAATGTCGGGTGTTGCTAGTACTACTTTAGGTGATGCGGAATTTGTTGCTGTCGATGATTATACGGTAGAAATTGAACTTGCACAGTCATCAGGTATTGCTTTAGGAGTTATTTCTTCGAGTGAACAATTTGCTGCCATTATGCCGAAAGAAGTTATTGATTCAGCCTCGGCAGATGGTGTAACAGAATTTATCGGTACGGGTCCTTATGAATTCATTGAATGGAAACAAGACCAATATATTCACTTTAACAAATACGATGATTACCAACCTGTTGACCTTGAGCCGGATGGTATTTCCGGTAAAAAAGAAGTGTTTATCGACGATGTGTACTTCTATATTGTTACTGACGCATCAACACGCTTAGCCGGCATTCAATCAGGTGAATATGATGTTGCTTATTCTTTGCCTGAAGATAATTATGATCAATTATTAAACGATCCCGATATCGAAGTTCAAACGGTTTACACGGCAAATATGGATCTTTTATACAACAAGCGTGGTGGATTAATGCAAGATGTAAAAATGCGTCAAGCCGTTAATGCGGCTTTAAATATTGACGACATTTTACTCGCTTCATTAGTTAATGAAAACTTATATCGTGCTGATGCAAGTTATATGAGTGTCGATATTGAACAATGGGCAACAGAAGTTGGAAAAGAAAATTATAATATGAACGATCCTGAAAAGGCAAAAGCGTTATTTGAAGAGGCTGGTTATGATGGCGAAGAAATTGTTTTAATGACAACTCGGGATTATGAACATTATTACAATGCTTCCGTCGTCATTAAAGAACAACTTGAAAAAATTGGGGTTAATGCGGAATTAGAAGTTTACGATTGGCCAACAATTGTTGATCTTCGTGAAGAAGATGACAAATGGGATCTTTTCGTTAACGCTTATCCCTTTAAATCTGATCCAACTCAATTACTCCAGTTAAATCCAGAGTTCGCTGGTGGTATTAATGATCAAAAAGCTGATGCACTATTAAATAACATCCGAACAGCTGAATCAGAAGAAGAAGCTAAACAATATTGGGAAGAGTTGCAAGAGTATGCCTGGACAGATTATTTACCGATGACTAAATTAGGTAGCTTTGGGTCTGTCAGCGCATTTTCTAAACGTCTTGAAAATGCTAAAACAGGTCCGGGTGGAGTCGTCCTTTGGAATGCAAAAATTACTGAGTAAACGATTCGTTTAATTTAACAAATACAGCAGGAAGTTAGCCTTAGATCTATGACTAAGTCTATCTTCCTTTTTTTAAAAAAATTCCTTTTGATTTTATTCTTTAAACATGATATATTAATAAAAATTAATTTCCCACATTTTAGAAAATTCCATAAATGAAACTATGTTTGGCGAGAATGGCTGCATATTAAGCTGTTATAAATATAGTTTTCAATAAGGAAAGGGTGATAACTTAGTCTAATACTCATTTAATTGCATATTTATAATGTTTAAAATATGTGAGGAGTGAAATTTAATGAGTGCACAACCACAGACACAACCAGAAGAACCGAAAAAGCGTAGTCTTTTCAATGCATTTTTAGATTTTATTGAAAAATACGGGAATAAACTTCCCGACCCTGTCATGTTGTTTGTCATTATTGCTGTTGTCATTTTAATTTGTTCAGCCATTTTTGGCGCTTTAGGAGTATCAGCTATAAACCCAAGTACCGATGAGGAAATTCAAGTTATCAATTTACTCAACGGTGAAGGTATTGTCATGATTTTAACGGGACTTGTAGAAAACTTTACAAGCTTCCCACCTTTAGGACTTGTCCTAGTCGTTATGTTAGGTGTCGGTGTTGCTGAATCAACTGGACTTATTTCTACTGTTATGAAAACAACAATTTTAGCTGCACCACGAAAATTAATTTTACCAACGATTGTCCTTGTAGCAATTATGGGTAATGCGGCGGCCGATGCTGCTATGGTCGTTTTACCACCGATTGTTGCGATGATATTCGTCGCTTTAGGTAGGCATCCAATTGCTGGACTAGCTGCGGCTTATGCATCCGTTGCGGGTGGATTTAGTGCAAACTTAATTTTAACGTTACTTGATCCACTAGTTGGTGGGTTTACACAGACAGGGGCACAAATTCTTGATCCAGACTATGTTGCTAACCCAGCGATGAATTACTATTTCTTAATCGCATCAACATTTGTTCTCGTACCTGTCGCTGTATTTGTCACACATCGAATTGTTGAACCGCGTCTTGGCGAATATGATGGTGAAGTTGAAGAGTACGAAGATGTCTCACCTGAAGAAAGACGTGGTTTAATTCGAGCGGTCATTTCCATTGCGATTATGGTTGTAATTTTATTATTTTTAACAATACCAGAAAATGCCCTACTAAGAGATCCAGAAACTGGTTCTTTAACAGATTCACCTTTAATGGATGGGCTTGTACCAATTATGATGATATTGTTTTTAGTTCCCGCTTTAGTTTATGGCTTTACAGTAAAAACGTTAAAATCAACAAAGGATGTTGCTGATCATCTGGCTCAGTCAATGTCAAGTATGGGAGTTTATATCGTCATTGCCTTTGTAGCTGCACAAATGATCGCCTTTTTCTCATGGAGTAACTTAGGTCCGATCGTAGCGATTAAAGGTGCAGATTTATTACAAGCGATTGGTTTAACAGGCTTACCGCTTTTAATTGGGTTTATTATCATTGCCGCAATTATTAACTTAATGGTTGCAAGTGCTTCGGCTAAGTGGGCTATTCTTGCGCCAGTATTCGTTCCGATGTTTATGTTACTTGGATACAGCCCAGCATTAACACAAGTCGCTTACCGTATCGCAGACTCTATTACAAACCCGATTACACCGATGTTAGCTTATTTTGCGATTGCGTTAACCTTTGCTAAACGGTATGATCCGCGAATCGGGATTGGAACATTTATGAGTTCACTTTTGCCCTATACGATTGCCTTTTCGATTATGTGGATTATTTTGTTTACCGTTTGGTTTTTACTCGGTTTACCGCTTGGACCGGGAAGTACAATTTATTTAGAATAACTGGACTATTATAAAAAAAGGGAAGGTGTACAGCAATATGTATTGTCACCTTCCTTTTTTATCTATTCGTTTTTTCCAAGTTCATTAATTACGTGACACGTACAAATTATCCCATCAAAGAAGTTCTCTAATCCGATATTTTCATTTGGCGAATGATTCGCTTCATCAAAGTTAGCATATGGAACTACGACCGATGGAGTATTTAATATTTTCGTCCAAACATAATCCGGTAAACTACCGCCCATGCTCGGTTGCATGATAGGTGGTTGTTGATATGCTTTTTCAACCGCTCGTTTAATCGTTTCAACAACAGGTAGATTAGCCGCTGTTTGTGAAGGATCCATCATCCCTAAATTACTTACTTCTACACTTGGTGCATGTTTTTTTACATGACGTTTAAACTTTTTAAAAATATCCTCTGGATCTTGATCGACAACGAGACGCATATCCATTTTCACAGTTGCCGTTGCTGGGATAATAGTTTTTGTTCCTTCCCCACCATAACCACTCGTAAAGCCAGCAATATTAAAAGTCGGTTCGAGCGTTAATTTTTTGTAATATTCTTCCCCTGTCATATTAAGATCTTTATAACCAACTTGTTCGGCAAGTTCTTCTCGATTAAAGGGTAAACTTTTAATTAATGCAATTTCCTTCTCTGTAGGCTTGCGAACATCATCATAAAACCCTTCAATAAGTATATTTCCTTCATCATCACGCATCGTTTTTAATAGATCGATTAACTCCCATGCAGGATTTGGGACAATATTACCTTTATTGCCTGAATGGTTATCCCAATGAGCACCCTTAGCGTTCAACTCAACATACAACATGCCACGTACACCTAATAAAACGAAGGGTGCCCCACTATCATGCATCGGTCCATCCGATGTATAAACGAGATCAGCTTTTAATAGTTCTTTATGTTTTTCAACAAATGAAGCTAAATGTGGGCTGCCATTTTCCTCTTCACCCTCAAAAACGAATTTAACGTTAATTGGCAACTTGCCAACGACGTTTTGGTAAGTTTCAATGGCTAGTAATTGTGCCATCAATTGCCCTTTGTTATCACCAGCGCCCCGACAATAAATTCGTCCATCACGAATCGTTGGCTCAAAAGGTGGGGAATCCCATTTTTCGACTGGATCTGGTGGTTGGACATCGTAATGTCCATATATGAGTAATGTAAAAGCATGAGGGTCATTAATAATTTCTCCATAGACGACAGGATAACCATCTGTAGGGATGAGTTGCGTTTTAATACCGATCGCTTCCATTATTTCCTTTAACATTTCGCTCGTTTCCGCAATACCGATATTTTGCGTACTAATACTTTTTTGCCGTAAGAGAACGAACAATTTTTCTAAAAATTGATCTTCGTTGTTAGCAACATATTCACGCACTTTCTCCATGCTTACCATGTTTTATCATCCTTTGAAAAAAATTATATTAATAAATAATTTTGCGTCTTTAAAATATTATTAAGTATGCGCTTACTAAAACAAACAACAAATAATGTATTTAACATGAGTGAATTTCATAATTATCATTCCTTACGGGGCATGGATTTCAAAGTACAAAAAAGGAAATCCCCCCAAATCTTATATAATGATAGTTAATCACAACTATCTAAAAAACTAGTGCAGTTCGACTACACGTAGACTCCCGCCGGCCGACTAAATACGGTCACGTCCTGTGTGACCAACGTCAGCATTTGTCCGTCCTAGGCGTTGATACAGCACATGTCCGAAGCCCCCCTAAGCAAGCTAAGCTTGCTTAGGAGGCTGAGGCCGTGCCGGTGGAAAGCGCAGTGTAGCCGAACAATACACAGAGAATCTATTGAAGTTAAACAAAATATAAAATTTTGATTTTGTATACTTTTTTAAATCGATGAATTATGAAATTGATTCAACATAATTATACTAAAAA
>DATGSQ010000005.1:0-11620 GCA_035302425.1 Bacillota bacterium
ATTGGACGATCCAACGTTACCTTCACAAGCAAAATCCTAAACGAAGGGCGTATTGAACGCTCCATCATTCCCTTCAAACGTAAAATCTCAAACGAAGGGCTCATTGGACGCTCCAACGTTACCTTCATTCGGAAAATCTCAAACGAAGGGCATATTGGACGATCCAACGTTACCTTCACAAGCAAAATCCTAAACGAAGGGCGTATTGAACGCTCCATCATTCCCTTCAAACGTAAAATCCCAGACGAAGGGCGTATTGGACGCTCCATTGCTGGAAAATAGGTATAAAAAACTACTTTTGTTTAATTTATGTAAAGTAATGTAGTACAATCGGTTTATTAAACATAGATTTTTCACTAGCGCTAGAACAAAGAGGAGGGAAAAAATTTAGTTCTTAATCTTAAAATTAAGAATATACATAGCCGTTGAAATTTGACTATGCACATCATACGAGAAAGGTGATAACTATGGAAGAAATAGTAAAAGCAATTTTAGTTCTTTTAATAATTATTTTCTTTATTTTCCAAACAGCTAATTGGTTTATTTTGCAAGCATATAGAATTAAACTTAATTTCCAAAAAAACCCGGTTACGCAAATGCAAGCAGAAAGATTATTGAAACAAATACGGTTTATATATTTTTGGTTAATGTCGAGTTATTACACAAGTCGAATGAAAGAGATATATTATTTGGCTTACAACAGTCCAGAGGTCGAAGTGGAAACTGTTGAGAAATTGAGAAGATCTATTGGCAGGCGAATGGTACGTGGCTTACCGAAGTTACAGGTAAATAACCGAGTAAGGTAATATAGTTTTTATAAGGGCAGCCAACTACTTTCCAACGAAAACACCGAGTGATTATTACTATCTAGTTTTATTGATATATTAGCCCGATTCTACTTATGACTGATTTTATAAAAACACTTGGTTAACGTCAACCGAAATTTTTCTCCCATCTACTCATTGAGCTAACGCCCTTTACGCTCCTTGAGATGGGAGACTTCTTTCGGTAAAGTTTAAAAGTGACATTTACCTATAGTACGGTTCTTCAACTATCATTATCTATTTACTCAAACAGCTGTACGATAAACTGAGCAATTTCCTGTTCTAAAGATGCCGGATCCATTTGTTGAATTATCTCTTCTATTTGCTGAACTATTCTTTCTTGAACGTCTACAGGTGGTAACGGAACATCTATTTCCAATATTGATTTTGCATTAACAAACCTTTGTCCCGTTCCTTGCGAGCGTTGTTCAAGTTGTTCTTTGGCCCATTCGGTATTTAAATAAAACATTAAAAACTCGGGTAACATAAGTGTTTCATCTACAGTAATAATTGAAATATGTTGATTGACAAGTGCCCCTGTATACTCTTCAGAAACAATTGCCGCCCTTCCAATCGTTCCAACACGGGAAATTAAAATTTCTCCAGGATGGATTATATTTCGCTCATGTTCCTTCTTAAGACCTTCATTGACGAAGGCTAAATCACCATTCGTAATTTTACCTTCCGAGAGATCACGAATACGAATATATGGTAATCCAGTTTCCGTATACTTTCTTCTTGGAATCGCTACACCCGATCGGATCTTATGAACGACCTTTTCTAGTTGAGTTACTTGTGTTAACCATTCAAAATACAGTTCTTGCGCATAATAATACATGACATCTAAGCGATCTTCTAAATCTTCATAAGGAAGAATATGAAAAAGTTTTTGCTCTCGCTCATTCTTTTCAATATTTTTAACGATTTTGTTTTGTAAAAATTGCTCTTCTGCAACTTCATCCATCGTTTGCATCATTTCGTGATGTTGTTGCCACCGGTTAAACAAATCTTTAGCTTGGGTAAAAACTTGTTTACCATTTTCAGGGATGGGAATTTTTAAGTCTGTAATCTGCTTAATTTTTAACGTAGGAATCGAGCTTCCCGTCGCTTGCGCCGTCAAAACACTATTTATTTTGTTACTGCGCAATAAAAAATACAACCATTCACTTGGTACACTTTCCGGACGAACAACGGCAAATGTATTATTAACAATACTGCCATCATATGCATCGGTAACGATTGCTATATTATTTTGCTCCGGACGAACGGTTGCTAATAAAATGTCGCCTGTTTTTACTTTTAACCGTGCTCTGGCAGGAAAGTCCTTTCCTTTCACCGTTTTAACTTCTGTTATAAGCCCTTGACTTTCATCGATACAACTTAAGTCAATGTATTGATAGTTAAGGTCATTTTCAATGAAATCTAGATCAATACGTTCGGGATTAATCGTTGCTATTTTGTTTAAAGGTGTTCCTTCAAGTTGAGCAAGTTCTTCTTCAGCGAACAAAATATTAGCTGACCATTCTTCACTTTTTAATACATCATAAGGCAACACTTTTATTTTAAGCAAAGTTATTAACCCCTTTTTTCCACAATGAAAATCCTTCAGCAATCTTTTTAATATCTTCAATACTTTCCGTAGCTGAAATAAATAAATTTTCTGCCGTTTCATCAACGTCCGTTTTCTTTCTTAATACTAATAAACTGGCACGTACCATTGCGAAAGGTTTTAATGCATGGGCAGGTAAGCTAATAATTGCTTCAATAATTGTCTGTTCTTTTATAAAATCCCTTGTTAGTTGTGAAGCTTTCGAAAATAATATCGTCTCAGGGACTAAAGCGACAATGTAGCCTCCTCGTTCGGTCACTTGAATAGCTCTTTCCATAAATAAATCAGCCGCATCTCTAGGGGGTCGATGTTTAGCGAGATTGTACATGTCCTTTTGTTTATCGGTAAGTTTATAACGATAACCAAAGGGTGGAGTTAATAATGTTAATGAGTAACTATTATGCTGAAGCTGTTCATGTGGTTGTAAAGAATCCGCACAAATTGCTTGCACTGAATAATTACTAATAATCGCTAACATTTGCATTAATGTTGTCGTCTGTTCATTAATTTCAAAGCTTGTTAATTGTCTAAATTGATTTGCTTCCATAACGGCAAATGCTGTCATCCCTAGACCTGCTGTTAAATCAACGACTTTTTCTTTAGCAAAATTTAATTCCCGTGTAAATTTTGCAAACACTTCACGAATCGTCTCTGTCGTAAGGTTTTCAGGATACTCTTGTTGGAAAATATCATAAAATGTTTCCGCTAAAACGATATCCCGCGGTGGTAAAGCACCTAACTCTTTAATATATAAGTGGATATATTCATCAGATAATCCGTATTGTATCGGACGAACATTTAATTGATAATAATTAATCGCTTCTTCAATGAGTGTTAAAAACTGATCTTCCGTTCGAATGTCCCACCATTGATCAAATTTATCACTTTCATCTAAATAAGCTCTGACGAGAAGAACTTGAATCATAATTTGTCCGATCTGTTTACGACTAAAATTACCACGTAAACTTTCAGAAACGATGAACAAAACATTTTTAATTGGTTCATGTTCAAACAGAAATTTTTGTTGAACTAAAAATTCCGGCTGATCAACCGGTAAAAAGGTTTCCCCATCAAACCAGTAAAAATTTTCTTCTGTAACAAGTAGCGCATATTCCGCCTCATAATCTTGGACGTATTTCATAAGTTGCTGTTGCGCCTCTCGTGTCGGCTGTGCTTTTATTTCAACGACAACTTCCGCTTTTTTATCCTCTGCCTGATCGAATTTATAAATGAGCAGATCAGGACGGGGGCGCCCTTTTTGATCTGCCTTTACGACCTTTAACCCCCGACGGCGGAAAAATAATTCAGCCTTGTTTACTAAGTGATTGTCTACCATTAAGTGCCACACTCCTATTTAAGCAGTTTCTCCAATGTTTCCACTGCTAAAGTTCATTAACTTTTGTAAATATAAATTATGTTTCTCAGTTTCTTTACCATATTCATATTCTTCTTTATTAATAGCATACGCACTCTTAATCGAATGTAAAAGATTATTGCCTTTTTTAACACCGGGCATTTTGGAAACGATCGTTAAAACATCGATTAAAGTTGCATTTGCTTCTGTTTTTAAATAGCGAGAAACATTTACTTCATTACCCGTTCCGACGTGACCATACCGACAAACAACTTTCCAATATTTTTCAATCATCATTGCGAAAGCACCCTTTCAATAAAATATAATTACCACGTTAGCGTTTTGTTAATTTTATTATAGGACAACCTTTTTACTTTGTCAACGCTAAAGGTTAAATTTCATTCTTTCGTTTATTTAAATACGCTAATGTGGTAAATTATAATAAACGAGTGAACTTTTCACAAAATAAAACACACTCTTAGCTTCCAAATTGCGACTAAGAGTGTGTTTCGATGTAATCTAGTTTTATTTTTGAACACCTAATTTAATTGTGACATCGTGCTGTTTACCATCACGATAAAAGGTAACTTTTACTTCATCACCAATATCCTTTTCTTGATAAAGTACTTTACGTAAATCAATGGTACTTAAGATTTCTTCATCGTCTAAATGGGTAATGACATCTAATCGTTGCAAGCCCGCTTGATCGGCAGGTGATAATGGTTCAAGACCCCATATATAGACGCCACCTTTTACTTCTTCAGGTAATTTAAGTGTTCGTGCCCATTCTACTTTTGGTACTTCTTCTAATGAATAAATTTCTACCCCTAAATATGGTCGAGTTACCTCACCTGTTTTTTCTAACTCATCAATAACTGGTAACGCGATATCGATAGGAATGGCAAAACCAATACCTTCAACAGATGCTTGGTTAATTTTCATTGAGTTAATCCCGATGAGTTGACCTTTAATATTAATTAATGCCCCACCACTATTTCCTGGGTTTATCGCCGCATCAGTTTGAATAACTTCTGCTTGCCAATCTGCTCGACCGTCTTGGTTAAAATCTAACGGAATTGTCCGCTGAGTACTACTAATGATTCCTTGAGTAACTGTTCCTGAAAACATATGCCCAAGCGGGTTTCCAATTGCAATTGCTGGTTCTCCTACTTTTAGCTTTTCCGATGAACCGAGCTCAATCGTTTGTTTGATATTGCTTCGGTCCATTCGTAAAACAGCTAAATCGGTAAACAAATCACTGCCTAACAATTCCGCTTCAACTGTTGTTTCATCAGATAACACAACTTCGATCATGTCGGCCCCTTCAATAACATGGTGGTTCGTTATAACGTATGCATAATCTTTATCTGTTTTATATATAACTCCCGAACCTGTACCTGCTTCACTATCTTCTTGCTGACGCCAAAAATCTGCCCGCTGTTGAATGTTCGTCACACCTACAACAGTCGGTAATACCCGTTCAACAATTTCAGTAATTTGTGTTGAAACATCAACATTTACTTGTTGCGCCGGTTGTGAAGGAGTTTCAGAAGGTGCTTCTTGATTTGTTCCTTCTTGTGTTCCTTGATCGGTTATTCCAAGGATTGTTGGAATTAATAAAATCGCGATAACTACACCTATTATGATCCCAAAAACTGTTGGCATTAACCAACGTAAAGAGCCTTTCGGACGATTATCATTTGGATTTGGTACTTGATTATGATTATATGTGTCCATTACTTCATCTCCCTTACGTAATTTATTTTGGGAATTATTTTTTATTTTACAACGCTTTTATACATTTAGCCAATTTTAAAAAGTGGGGTTGGCGATTTTGGATCAGTATGGTGAATATCTATATTAATCCCATGTTTTTGCAAGATTTGATCGACAGACATTTTTGCTAATTCTTTCATATTGTTATCTTGACTTAAATGGGCTAAATAAATACGCTCAGTATTATTACCAATAACTTCACTTAAGGCGTAACCACAATCTTCATTTGAAACATGCCCCGAATCACTTAAAATCCGGCGTTTAACACTCCACGGATACCTACCCATCCGCAACATCTCAACATCATGATTCGCTTCAAAAATATACGCATCAGCATCGGCTACAATATGTTTAATCGATTCCGAAACATAACCTAAATCAGTCACTAAAGCTACTTTTCGATCCCCTTTATGAAATGTAAAAAACATCGGTTCAGCAGCATCATGGGAAACAGCGAAAGAACGAATATCTAAATCATTAAAAGTTTTCACCTGGTCAACAGCAAATTCAAACTTTTGATCAGTTGTTAATTGCCCAAGCGAATCCTCCATCGCCTGCCATGTTTTTCGATTCGCATAAATTGGTAATTGGTATTTACGAGCAACGACACCGAGTCCTTTAATATGGTCACTATGTTCATGCGTTACTAAAATTCCTGTTAACGTATGTGGATCGATATTAATTTCTTGAAATAAACGATCAATTTGTTTGCCACTCAATCCTGCATCAACTAATAAACGTGTTTCATTAGATTCTATATAAAAAGCATTTCCTGAACTTCCCGATGCTAACACACTAAAACGTAAACTCACTATATGTCACCCCAACAGTTAATGATCTAGTTTCCCACGTAAAAATGATATAATATTTTCTTTTAAAATTTCGTCGTCTTCAAGTAACTCAACCCGGTCAATAATTGTTTCAATGGCTTCTTCAACGAACGCCGTTTCATTACTAGAAAAAGTAAATCCTTCCATCGCATTAACAAAATAACGTCTATCTTCATTTACAGATATTTTCCACGTCGGTACAAAAACTTGAATACCATCATCAAGAGGCACCCGTGTATGAAAGCCAATTTCAACTTTCGTTATTTCATCATCTGGATAAAGTTCATTATTGTTATACAATGTTTCAATCGCTTCAATAGGTTGAATGAGTGATTGACGTTCTCGTCTTGACTCCGCTTCCCCTAGCATCGTTTGCACATAAAACAACGTCTCATCATTGTCATCTAAAAAAAGAAGCGTAATGCCATTGTTGTTAAAATATATCGGGCGGTTTTGCTTTTTTTGGAAAAATATTAATACGTTTAAATCTTTGTTCCAATTCCAAAAATCATATTCATCCGAATAAATAAATGTATCTTCAACGAGTTCCTTAATTTCATCACCTGTTTGATTTTTAGAGATAGCAATTGGTTTATCATATTGTGAAATAATTAGTTTTTTATTAATAACCGTCGTTGTCCGTTGATTTTTTAATTTATTCAATTCAATAATTTCATCATCGGTAAACGTTTTTTGTTCAACAGAAATAAACGACTCTTCTAAATCTTCATCAGGTAACTTTCCATAAGTAATATTATCGGCCGCTAACTGATCTTCTATCGTTGATTCTTCACGGTGTAAAACATTAGCACCTGTTTGACCTTGTTTTTCAATATATTGAATAACTAAGTAGACGTTTAGGGCGAGAAAGAAAATGATAAAAATCGTTTTAATCTGACTCCATTGCACGATTAAACGCCCCCTTCATCAAAATCCGGTTCGATCATTCGAATAATTTGCCACTGACCATTATAATTCATAAACCATGCTGGCTCTAAACTAACACTGTAAGGCTCACTATCTAAATAGATGAGATTATAACCTAACCGGATGTCACGAACGTGTTCAATATTATTTTCTAAATGACCTTGTAAATAGTTCATCAGTTCATGTCCAGAAGGTAAATTAATAAAGTTCCCTCCAAAAGAACTTTTTAAATAGAAAATAGGCCGTTTATATTTATAGACATCATTTTGACGCCATTGATGATCAATAATTGATAAATCCCCTTGATGGAAAATTGGATAGTTGTCATAATGCATTCGATAAACAACTTGGTTAAGCGATGATACGATCGTATCTAAATAAAAATCATTTGTCCAACCAGCATGATCATTAATTTTAGAAATACTTTCATCGAGTAAAGTTAATTTTTCCATATGTTCATAACTCGATTGAATCGGATTAATATATTCGATACTTTTTCGATCATTTAAGACACGCATCCCACGCTGACCATCGGTAAAATACGCTTCACCGACATTCGGACTAACGAGAGCTGGATTAGAGAATAGTGCATCGACGAGTTTGCTCGGAGCAATTCTCTCGATAGCTAATGTACGTGTTTGGATAGTTGGTCGATTTTCTGGCAAGTAAATACGTGGTGAAAGATTCTCAACTAAAAAGTAGCGTTCTAACGTTTCTTCTTTCGTAACCGTTGACCATAAGTTCGTAATCGCTCGAACACTCTCAATGACAAAGGATATTTGTTCCTGCCCGTCTGTTGATAAAAAGTGCACTTCGATTTGCGTACGCTCCTCATCGAAAACTAAATACATTGTTTGATATGTCCAATTTGGAAGCTTTTCATCAGGGTCATCTAAAATAAATAAGCTTTTTATAGTTTCTAGCGGAAGGCTTTCCGGAAACATAATTTCAATTAAGTAATTTTCCCTAGATAAATCAGTCGCTTCCGACGCTGTAAAGTTCATTAATGTATATTCTTGTAAGTCAGAAAATAATCGTTGGCCAATATTCGGTTGCTTAAAACTAAAATATTCACCGTGCATACGAAAGATCATCATATACGGCTTAATAATCGACTTTTTTGTGACGAGATCACCACCTAAATCAACCTCACTCACATATTGTAAGTCGCTTTTATAACGATCATAATTCGGCTGAAATGTCCATAAACTATACGTTAAAATAAGACTAAGACCGACGAGTATAATTAAAACAAAGGATTTAAAAGTTTCAAATGTCATGATCGATTCCCCCGCTTCTGACTCATAAGCGGAAGTGTAAAGAAAAATGTCGTTCCTTTTCCTTCCGTACTTTCCAGCCAAATGCTCCCATAATGAGCTTCGACGAGTTCTTTACTAATCGCTAGTCCTAAACCAGATCCACCTAATTGACGAGTTCGCGCTTTATCCGCCCGATAAAACCGATCAAATATTTTTTCTTGATATTCATAAGGGATACCCATGCCTTCATCCTCAATAGCGATGAGTAAATTACGTCGTCCCCGGTCATCTAAAACAGACACACGACAATAAATCGTGCCACCTTCTGGCGAATATTTAATCGCATTTGAAATAATATTATCAATAACTTGAGTCATTTTATCCTCATCTAACCAAACGTAAAATGGCCCCTTTGGAATGTTTCGCTTTAATAGGATATCTTCGCGCAAATTCATTTCAAAGCGATCAATGACTCGATGGAAATATTGAATAAAATCTATCCGACGCCGATGTAAAATGTATTCTTTTTGATCCATCCGTGATAATTGTAATAAATCATTAACGAGACGGATCATTCGTTCCGTTTCCTCCTGTGTTACTTTTAAAAACTTTGGAGCGATTTTGTTATCTTGCCAGGCCCCATCAGAGAGTGCTTCTAAGTAACTACGCATCGTCGTCAACGGTGTCCTTAATTCATGGGAAACGTTTGAAACGAATTCTCGGCGTTCTTGTTCGACTTTTTCTTGTTCAGTTACATCACTAATAACCGTAATAAAGCCGGTTAGTTCTTCGTTTTCGTCTACAATTATCGAAAAGTTAGCTTGTAATAAGTAAATATCATCATCACTTAAATCGATTATAAGAGAATCTAACGTTTGTAAATCTTCTATATTAGTTACACGGTCTTCAATTTCTAATAGTTCAATTAAATTTTCATTCATTAATAAATTTGGATTACGACCGAGCAGACGTCCAGCCGCTTCATTTATTAAATTAATACGCCCTTGTAAATCAGTTGCGATAACACCTTCTGACATATTCGATAATACGGAACTTAATTTACGTTGTTCCTTTTCAATCTTAGCCATTGAATATTTTAATCGGTCATTTAAATCATTAAAAGTTTCCGCCAAATGACTAATTTCATCAGTTCCATAAACATTAACCTTTTGGGAAAAGTCTCCTTTAGCCATTGTTTGCGCTTGTTGACGCATTTCAATAATAGGCTTAGTAATCGTACGGGCGACTAAAATTCCAAGTAATGCTGAAACAGAAATAGCTAAAATTGAACCTTTTAAAAAGATATCGTTAATATTTTGTAATTGACTGTAAACACCTTCTAAAGATGATTCTAAATAAATTACTCCAACGACCGATTCATCATCAGCAAAAATCGGTTGCGCTTTGACAAATAATTGATTTTCTGTTTGCGCATCTAGTACCATATCCTCTTGTGGCGAACCAAATAAAAGTGATTTTTGTACCATATCATCGATAATTTTTTTCCCGACAACTTCAAGGTCTTGATAATCGTTCGTTCCAATGACACGGCTTTGATTGTTAATAATTTGTAAATGGGTAAAGGTTCCAATGTCAATATCATTAATAATATTTTGGACATCTTCTTCAAGTGTCGGATCACCATCATCTTCAGAACGATCTTTACTAAAGGTTTGTGCTAAGTTGTAATTTAGTAAATCGACACGATCGTTTATCGACTCTTTAAACGTGTCCACTAAATCTGATTCGATTTCGCTAGCGAAATAAGAACCGATCACTTGGACGGCGATAAGTAATAATAAAATATATATAATAATAAATTTTAATTGGATCGAATGAAAAAATCCTACTTTTTTCATCATTCATTACCCCTAATCTGGCTGACGTAAATAATATCCGACTCCCCGGCGGGTTATAATCCATTCAGGATGACTTGGATTTTCCTCAATTTTTTCCCGTAATCGTCTTACCGTCACATCTACCGTACGGACGTCACCAAAGTAATCGTAACCCCAGACAGTTTCAAGCAAATGTTCACGTGTCATTACTTGTCCAATATTACGTGCTAAATAATAAAGTAATTCATATTCACGATGTGTTAAGTCAATATGTTCACCATCCCGGGAAACGGAATAAGCGTTTGGGTGAATCGTTAAATTGTCAATGTGAATATCTTGCTCCGGTTGTACAGTGTCTGTAGTTACTTGTTGTCGACGTAAGTTCGCTTTAACCCGGGCGATAAGTTCCCGATTGCTAAAGGGTTTCGTTACATAATCATCGGCACCAAGTTCAAGTCCTAATACTTTATCGATCTCAGAATCCTTTGCCGTAAGCATAATAATTGGCATATTGTGGGTTTTGCGAATTTCGCGGCACACTTCATTACCATCTTTTTTCGGTAACATAATATCGAGTAAAATGAGATCTGGCTCTTCTTCTAAGGCGAGATTAATCGCTTCTTCACCATCATAAGCAACGATAACTTCATATCCTTCTTTTTCTAAATTAAATTTTAAAATATCTGCAATTGGTTGTTCATCATCAACAACTAAAATTTTTTGTTCCAACAAAACTCACTTCCTTTGTTATTAATTCGCTCGATTATATATAAAAATAGCTTATATGCTCTTATGATGTTCTTTCCATCTATTTTAACGTACTTTTTTAAAAATGTCTTGGTAATCCTTTAGTTCATTTTATAAATATATGCAAAAAAGACTAGTATCGATTTCAGTAATCGATGAACTAGTCTTTTCTTATATGTTATTTATTGAATAATATTAACGATATACACTTTTGACGACGTTTGTCTGTTCACGGTCTGGCCCGACAGAAAAGATTGATAAAGGAATTTCCGTTAATTGGGAAACTCTTTCTACGTAGTGTCGCGCGTTCTCCGGAAGTTCATGTAAACTTCTAACACCAGTAATATCCTCTGTCCAACCAGGCATTTCTTCATAAATTGGCTCACATTCAGCAAGGACGGATAAGCTTGCCGGATATTCATGAAGAACCTCATCTTTATATTTATAAGCAACGCA
>DATGSQ010000006.1:0-4689 GCA_035302425.1 Bacillota bacterium
GCTCCATCGTTACCTTGCTTCAAAAAATCGCAAACGAAGGGCATATTGAACGCTCCAACGTTACCTTCCTTCAAAAAATCACAAATGAAGGGCATATTGAACGCTCCAACGTTACCTTCCTTCAACAAATCGCAAACGAAGGGAACATTGAACGCTCCAACGTTACCTTCCTTCGCTAAATCTCAAATGAAGGGCATATTGAGCGCTCCATCGTTACCTTCGTTTGCGATTTTGCGGATGAAGGTAACGTTGGAGCGTTCAATATGCCCTTCGTTTGTGATTTTGTGAAGGAAGGGAACAATGAGGCATTCAATACGCCCTTTATTTGCGAATTTTCATTTCAAGGTAACACAAGCACCTGATTCACTCCCAAGGAAGAAAAATGCGAGTAAAGATAACGCAAGCGCCTGGATCGCTCCCGCAAGATGAGAAAATGTGAATGAAGATATCACTTGTCCCGGAGCCGATCCTATATTCGTGGATTCCTTTAACAAATAATAAATAATTTGCTGCTTTTGCCAAAGGATAACTTGCACAAGTAAATAAGTATATGCTAAAATCATTTAATAGGAGCTTGTTGTACAATGGAGGTGGCGTTAATTGGGTGGACTCGTTAACATACTATTAGTTATTACATCAATTACTATGATCGTTCTTATCGTCCTTCAATCAGGAGCGAGTGCAGGACTTTCAGGAGCAATTTCTGGTGGAGCGGAACAACTTTTTGGAAAGAAAAAAGCTCGTGGAATTGATTTGTTTTTACATCGTGGAACGGTCATCTGTGGTATTTTATTCTTTCTATTAGCTTTTATTAGTGGATATGTTTTATAATGATTACGGCCCTTATTACATGAGTGATAGGGCTTTTTATTTTGAAAAAAATGAAGGAGTTATCATCATTGAAAATAAAACAACCTGAACCATTTACTTTTGAAGCGGGAGAAAGAGCTGTTTTACTACTTCATGGTTTTACTGGACATTCGGCTGATGTACGAATGTTAGGCCGTTTTCTCCAACGCAACAATTATACGAGCCACGCTCCGATTTTACGTGGTCATGGATTAACACCTGAACAATTGCTAACAGCGAATCCTGATCAATGGTGGGAAGATGTATTAAATGCCTATGACCATTTACAATCATTAGGTTATGAAAAAATTGCTGTTGCGGGTCTTTCGCTTGGTGGGGCACTATCCTTAAAATTAGCCACTACAAAAAGAGTAAAGGCTGTTATTCCGATGTGTACACCGATGTTTTTTGATAATGAAAAACAATTAACAGCGGGTTTTAAACAATTTGCCGAACAATATAAACAGTTTGAAGGAAAAGACACTCAAACTATCCAACAAGAAATAAATACGATGTTCAATGAAGCGCCATGTTTATTTCAACAAATAGGGTCGTATATCGAACATATTAGCGAACAAGTCGATATGATTTATGTGCCCACAATGGTCGTACAAGCCCGTCATGATGAAATGATTAACCCGAATAGTGCTAACTTTATTTACGAAAATGTTCAGTCAGAAAATAAACAAATTAATTGGTACGAAAAATCTGGCCATGTCATTACATTAGATAAAGAACGTGATCAACTGCATAAAGATATTTTGCAGTTTTTAGAATTACTAAATTGGGCAAACTAAAGATATAGACATGTGCATGAGGTGATATAATGAGTGAACAGATGAAAGAAAAAGTAATCACATATTTTAATGAAGAAATTTCGCGACCTTTATCAGTCACTGAATTAGAAGAAGCTTTAGAAATTGACGATTCGGAAAGTTTTAAAGATCTTGTCATTTCTTTAAATGAATTAGAAGACGCTGGTGAACTTGTCCGAACGAGGAAAGATCGTTTCGGATTACCGGAAAAAATGAATTTAATCCGCGGGAAAATCCAAATGAATAAAAAAGGATTTGCCTTTTTAATTCCTGATGATGATTCGTTCGACGATATTTTTATCCCACAGAATGATTTAATGTCAGCGATGAACAATGATAAAGTACTTGTCCGTCGGGAAAAAGGAGCAAGTTTAACGCAACGTTCTGAAGGGACAGTTATTCGTATTTTAGAACGTGGACTAAGAGAAATCGTCGGAACCTATGAGGATAACGGGGCATTTGGTTTTGTAATTCCTGATGACAAACGAATTGTACATGATATTTTTATTCCAAAAGGTGCATCAGAAGGGGCTATTTCAGGTCATAAAGTTATCGTTAAATTAACAAAGTATCCAGAAGGCCGAATGAGCGCAGAAGGTGAAGTCGTTAAAATTCTCGGACATAAAAATGATCCAGGAATTGACATTATTTCAATTATTCATAAACACGGTATCGCTATCGATTTTCCAGATGAAGTGCTCAATGAAGCAGCAAACATCCTAGAAATTGTCGGTGAAGATGAGATGGAAGGGCGCCGTGACTTACGCGATGAAGTTGTCGTTACAATTGATGGAGAAGATGCAAAGGATCTTGATGATGCTATTCGTGTTGTTCAATTAGATAATGGTAACTTTTTGCTCGGTGTTTATATTGCAGATGTTAGTTACTACATTCGAGAAAACTCAGCGATGGATGAAGAAGCTCGTGACCGGGGAACAAGTGTTTATTTAGTTGACCGGGTCATTCCGATGATTCCGCATCGCTTATCAAATGGTATTTGTTCACTCAATCCAAATGTTGACAGACTTGCCCTCGGCTGTGAGATGGAAATTGACTCCCATGGTAATGTCGTCAGTCACGATATTTTTGAAGCAGTTATCCGCTCAAGTGAACGGATGACATATACGAATGTGAATAAAATTTTAGTTGACAAAGACCAAGACGTGCGCTCGACCTATGAATCCCTCGTACCGATGTTTGAAAACATGGAAAAACTCGCAGCAATTTTACGACAAAAACGAAGGATCCGAGGTGCGATTGATTTTGATTTTAAGGAAGCTCAAGTACTCGTTAATGAAAAAGGTGAAGCCGTTGATGTTGTCATTCGCGACCGGTCTGTTGGGGAGCGCTTAATTGAAGAATTTATGTTAGCGGCTAATGAAACCGTTGCTGAACAATTACATTGGATGGATCTACCATCCCTTTATCGAGTTCATGAGGACCCTGATGAAGGAAAATTGTTTCAGTTTTTTGAATTTCTTTCTGGTTTAGGGTATTCCGTCAAAGGAACGGCTAATGAAATTCATCCACAAGCCCTGCAAAATGTGTTAGAGCAAGTAAAAGGTGAGCCAGAAGAAATGATTGTTTCTAAACTTATGTTACGTTCAATGAAACAAGCGAAATATGACACGCAAAGTTTAGGTCACTTTGGCTTATCAACAGATTTTTACACACACTTTACCGCACCGATTCGTCGTTATCCTGACTTGATGATTCATCGATTAATTCGCACATATATTGTTAATAGTGAAATGGGCGGCAACACGATTACTAAATTAAAAGAAACTTTGCCAGAAATTGCACGCCATTCATCGGAAAAGGAACGAACGGCTGTAGATGCTGAGCGCGAAGTTGATGATTTGAAAAAAGCTGAATATATGCAAGATAAAATCGGCCAAGAGTTTATCGGTACGATTAGTTCGGTAACAAACTTTGGGCTTTTTGTAGAACTTGATAATACAGTCGAAGGTCTTGTTCATGTAAGTTATATGACTGATGATTATTATCATTTCGATGAGCGGAGCTTTTCCTTAATCGGTGAACGTACTGGGCAAATTTACCGTATTGGAGAACGTGTGAAAATCCGTGTCATTGGCGTTAATTTAGATGAACGGGCGGTAGATTTTGAGCTTATTGCTGATGAAAAACCGAAACGTCGACAAAAACGAAAACGACGTTCATAAGAAATAGATATTTTTAGGGGGGAGAAAATATGTCTAAAACAATTGCGCGAAATCGTCGGGCAAGACATGATTATTTTATAGAAGAAACATATGAAGCGGGTCTCGTTCTTCAAGGGACAGAAATTAAATCGATTCGTGCGGGTCGTGTTAATATAACAGATGCACATGCGAGAATTATTGATGGGGAAGCACAAATTATTAATATGCATATCGCACCTTATGAACAAGGTAATCGCTTTAACCATGATCCAACGAGAACGCGAAAACTTTTACTTCATCGTCACGAAATTGATAAAATTTTAGGATTAACCCAGCGCCAAGGTTATACACTTGTGCCACTTAAATTGTATATAAAACGGGGCTATGCGAAACTTTTACTTGGACTAGGTAAAGGTAAGCAACGCCATGATAAACGAGAAGCTTTAAAGCAACAACAAATGAAACGTGATATTGATCGTGCTTTAAAAGATATGCAAAGATAACGAATGTTAATCTTTTAAAATAGCGAAGGATAAGCTCAGTCACTTGCTTTTATCGCCAAATTTGTTATAATGAATAGTGCACGCGATAAAGTTCGCTTGCACTTAGGCTCATTTATCTCTTATCGGGGACGTTTTTGGATTCGACAGGGGTAGGTTGAGCTCAAGTTGCGCGTCGAGGTTACGGCTCGTAAAACGTTACACGCCTATAATTGGCAAAGAAGAAAATTACTCTTTAGCTGCTGCTTAATTGCACTGTTAAAGGATCCTTCCTATTATCGCCCGTGTAATAGATAAGGGTCTCAAATGAAGCGGGATAAACGATCATCCTCCGTCTGCGGATAGTTCGTTGAAACCAATCAG
>DATGSQ010000007.1:0-22572 GCA_035302425.1 Bacillota bacterium
AAATGATGGTAGTTACACATATTTAACACCTGATATCGCTTATCATAAAAATAAATTCGAACGTGGCTTTGATCTTTTAATTAATGTTTGGGGAGCTGACCATCATGGTTATATTTCCCGAATGCATGCAGCGATGCAAGCTCTTGGTTATGATAAAGATCGGCTCATCATTAAAGTAACCCAAATGGTCAATTTATTAGAAAAAGGTCAGACATTACGTATGAGTAAACGAAGTGGTAATACTGTACCCTTACGCGAATTAATGGACAATGTCGGCGTAGATGCGGCAAGATATTTCTTTGTCGCCCGTTCAAATGATACACATTTAGATTTTGATACAGATTTAGCACAAACACAATCGACAGACAATCCAGTTTATTACGTACAATATGCACACGCGCGAATTTGCACGATGTTAAAACAAGCGGAAGCAGTCGATTATGTCAGTGATGAATATGACGCAGCACTATTAACGAATGAAAAGGAAATTGATTTATTAAAAAAACTAGGCGAATTTCCTGCAATCATCTCTGATAGCGCTAAACGTCACGCCCCACATTTTATTACTCAATATGTTTATGATTTATCGGCATTGCTACACAGTTTTTACAATGCGGAGAAAGTTCTCGATGAAACGAACAAAGAACTTACATCTGCCCGGGTAGCATTAATGAAAGCTGTCAAAATTACGATCGCAAATGGATTAAATATTCTCGGGGTATCAGCACCTGAGCGAATGTAATGGAAGGCTTAGGGTCAAATTGCTTTGGTCCTAAGCCTTTTTTAATCGATGAATTAAAATTATTTTTTATAATCGATTTACGACTGAAAGCTACCCCTGTAAGTTAACTATATTTATTAGAAAACAAGAAAAATAGTTGACTGAATACTCATTCATGTTTAAAGTAAAGGTATAACAATAATTAAAAAATGCATCAACTATGATGATTGTAAACATAAAGGTCGCCTTTGCTTGTTTAATCGACCCTGATTTACGAGGATAGTTGGTCGAAGTTGAGTTTACTTAAAAACTCAATAACACATACAAAGGGGGATAATGTTATGGATACGTTTCTACTCATTAATATGTTAGCGTTTACGGCAATAACAATATACGCAATTTATTTGTTTGCTAGAGCCGTAGCAACCCGTGTTGCTTATATTCGCTTAGGAAAAGAAGAAGAGTATAATGTCGCATTAAAAGAGCGATTGAAACGAGTCGGTTCAGTTGTTTTTGGACATACAAAACTGTTCAAAGATAAAAAGTCGGGAATTATTCATCTCATGTTATTTTATGGCTTTATTTTAGTTCAATTCGGGGCTATTAATATGTTTATTATGGGATTAGCACCAGGTAAACATTTACCACTCGGTCCACTTTATCCGGGTTTTAAATTTTTCCAAGAAATAGTTACTTTAATTATTTTAGTTGCTGTCCTTTGGGCTTTTTATCGTCGCTATTTGGAAAAATTGCCACGTTTAGACCAAAGTTGGCAAGCGAGTTTAGTACTTATTTTTATTGCGACGTTAATGGCGACTGTTCTTTTAGGTAATGGCATGGCCCATATTTGGCTCGGTACTGAAACAACGTTTTCCGAACCTGTAGCTTCAGCTGTTGCCGCAATATTTAGTTGGCTCTCTCCAGCAGCTGCTATGAGTGCGTATTATGTTTTATGGTGGATACACACGATAACAATTCTTGTATTTTTAGTATATATACCACAGTCAAAGCACGCACACTTAATCGCCGCTCCAATCAATGTGTTTTTCAGCCAAAAAGTGCCTGGAAAACTAGAGCCCTTTGATTTTGAAGCAGCGATGGCTGATGAAGAGAATATGTCCTTTGGGGTTGGAAAAGTTGAAGATTTTACCCAACGGCAAATGATAGACTATTACGCTTGTACTGAATGTGGACGTTGTACATCTGTCTGTCCAGCGGCTACAACGGGCAAAATGTTATCACCGATGGACATTATGTTGAAAATTCGTGATCATTTAAACGAAAAAGGAGCGGCAATTACAGGTAAATCGCCTTGGGTACCAGCCTATGCTTTTGCTGGACAAACGGCTAATCAATTAGCGAATAAAGACCGTGATGAAGCGATAGAGCAAATGTCAACGGTATCGTTAATCGGTGATGTTATTACTGAAGAAGAATTAAACGCCTGTACGACGTGTCGTAATTGTGAGGACGCTTGTCCCGTAATGAATGAGCATGTCAGTCATATTATCGATATGCGCCGTTATTTAGTTATGACAGAAGGAAAAATGGATCCGGACATTCAACGGGCAGTAATGAATATTGAACGCCAAGGAAATCCGTGGGGCTTATCAAAAAGAGACCGTGTAAAGTGGCGTGAACAAGATGAAACAGTTTATGCACCAACTGTACAGGAACTTCGAAAAGAGAAGAAAGACTTTGAATATTTGTTCTGGGTAAGCTCAATGGGATCCTATGATAACCGTAGTCAAAAAATCGCTATTGCCTTTGCGAAATTAATGAATAAAGCAGGCATTAGTTTTGCGATTTTAGGTAACCGGGAAAATAACTCAGGTGATACCGCCCGAAGAATTGGTAACGAATTTTTATTCCAAGACATTGCGAAAAAGAATATTAAAGCTTTTGAACGTTTTGATGTGAAGAAAATTGTTACGATTGACCCACACGCTTACAATATTTTTAAAAATGAATATCCAGATTTCGGCTTTGAAGGTGAAGTTATCCATCATACACAGCTGTTGTACGATCTTGTTATGGAAGGACGCTTAAAGCCTAAAAAAGCGATTAATGAAAAAATTACTTATCACGATTCATGTTATTTAGGACGTTATAACGGTGTATATGACCCGCCACGAGAAATATTAAAGGCGATACCAGGTATAGAGCTAGTTGAAATGGATCGTAGTTTTGATAATGGTATGTGTTGTGGGGCTGGTGGTGGTCTCATGTGGACAGAAGAAACGGTTGGAACACGTGTTAATATCGCCCGAACAGAGCAAGCAATTGCTGTTAATCCGTCAATGATCTCAAGTGCTTGTCCGTTTTGTTTAACGATGTTAAGCGACGGTACGAAAGCAAAAGAAGTTGAACAAGATATTAGCACGATGGACGTAGCGGAAATTTTAGCTTTATCTGTTTTAAATGATGATGCGGAAAAAGAAGAAGCATCTTAAAAATTATATAAACGTGAGTGAACAATGGATAAACTAATTGTTTACTCCGTTTTTTTCAGTATGTTTCGAACGAGCGGTCGCTCGACATATTATGTGGTGTATGTATGGTAATTAACGATAGATTCGTTACAATGAAAGAAAGTATGTCATTTTAAATTGAAAGGATGTTTTACGATGCGAAAGTCAGTAATCGTTTCAGGTGCACGAACACCTTTTGGGCGTTTTGGTGGCGCTTTACAATCTGTACCAGCCGCTCAACTTGGTGGTATTGCTATTAAAGAAGCGTTAAGCCGGGCACAAATTATGGGAGAAGATGTTGATGAGGTCATTATTGGAACCGTTTTACAAGGTGGGCAAGGACAAATTCCTTCACGTCAGGCAGCTAGAGAAGCGGGGATCCCATGGTCAGTAAAAACGGAGACGATTAATAAAGTATGTGCATCAGGTTTACGCAGCGTTACATTAGCCGATCAACTTATTCGTTTAGGTGAAGAAGATGTTATCGTCGCTGGTGGTATGGAAAGTATGAGTCAAGCTCCTTATGTTTTGCCAGATGCTCGATGGGGTCATCGGATGGGCGATAAACAAGTCGTTGATTTAATGATCCACGATGGTTTAACATGTTCGTTTACAGGTGCTCATATGGGGACTTATGGTAATTCAACGGCGGATAAATATGAAATTACACGAAAGTCCCAGGATGAATGGTCATTACGTAGTCATAAACGAGCTATTGCGGCAATCGAGTCAGGTAAGTTTGCAGAAGAAATCGTTCCGGTCGAAGTGCCACAACGTCGTGGTGAACCAATTGTCGTTGATACAGATGAAGCGCCAAGAAAAGATACGAGCTTAGAAGCTTTAAGTAAATTACGCCCTGTTTTTGGGGCAGATGGAACGATTACAGCGGGTAATGCTCCAGGAATTAATGATGGTGCGGCAGCTTTTGTCGTCATGTCTGATGAAAAAGCAGAGAAGTTGGATAAAAAGCCATTAGCAACAATTATCGGTCATGCAGAAGTAGCTGTTGAAGCGAAGGATTTCCCAGAAACTCCGGGGCTTGTTATTAATGAGCTTTTAAAGAAAACAGGTAAAACTGTTGATGAAATCGATTTGTTTGAAATTAATGAAGCCTTTGCAGTCGTTTCTTTAGCAAGCGCACAAATTGCTGGGCTAGATGAAGAAAAAGTAAATGTTAATGGTGGTGCTGTAGCCTTAGGCCATCCAATTGGCGCAAGTGGTTCACGAATCATTTTAACATTAATTCATGAATTAAAACGTCGCGGTGGCGGCCTAGGCGTTGCGGCGATTTGCAGTGGCGGTGGCCAAGGGGATGCTATTTTAATCGAAGTTCCTAAAGCGTAAAAACATTTTTCGTAAGACGAAAGAGGGGTTTATGTAATGAACATTAAAAAGGTTATGGTTGTCGGTGCTGGCCAAATGGGTTCAGGTATTGCCCAAGTAATTGCCCAGGCAGGTTTTCAAGTTATTTTAAATGATCTTGAAGATGTCGCCCTTGACCGTGGTTTAGCGACGATCGATAAGTTTCTCACCCGTGCAGTAGACCGGGAACGAATAACAGCGGATGAAAAAGAGACAACATTAAATAACATAACACGTTCAACGTCCTTAGACGATGCTAAAGATATTGATCTAGTCATTGAAGCAGCCGTTGAAAATATGAATGTTAAACAAAACATTTTTCGTACATTAGACGAAGTAGCTCCGAAACAGGCAATCTTAGCAACGAACACATCATCTTTACCAATTACAGAAATTGCAGCAGTGACAAGTCGACCAGAACTCGTTATCGGCATGCATTTTATGAATCCTGTTCCAGTTATGAAACTCGTTGAAATTATTCGTGGTTTGCAAACAGAGGATACAACTTATGACATCATTCATGAATTGACGGAAAGACTTAACAAAACCCCTGTAGAAGTTAACGACTTCCCAGGCTTTGCAGCGAATCGAATTTTAATGCCGATGATTAATGAAGCCATTTATACAGTTTATGAGGGAGTTGCCTCAGTTGAGGACGTTGATACGGTCATGAAACTAGGTATGAATCATCCGATGGGCCCGTTAACATTAGCGGACTTTATCGGATTAGATACATGTTTGTATATTATGGAAGTTTTATACGAGGGTTTTGGTGATAGTAAATATCGCCCCTGTCCACTACTACGCCAATATGTTAAAGCGGGTTGGCTCGGTAAGAAAACGGGTCGCGGCTTTTATGTTTACGACTAAATAATTAATTGGAAAGATCATCACGCTTGTTTAAAGCAGTATATAGAGCAACGATGATGATTTTTCCTTATACATATAAAAAGTTAATTACTAAAAAATAGTAACTGAACAAGACAAACGGTCGTACACATTGTACGCCATTTTTGTCATGTAGGAGGTTAGTCAGATGAATATTAATTTTACTCATGAACAACAAATGATGCGTGAAATGGTACGACAGTTTGCAATCAATGAAGTGACAAAGGCAGTTTCTCGTATGGAAGCCGATGAACGATTTCCTTATGAACTTATTCAAAAAATGGGCAGTCTCGGACTTATGGGTATTCCAATTCCTGAAAAATATAGTGGCAGTGGGATGGACTTTACATCTTATATTATCGCGATCCACGAATTATCAAAAGTGAGCGCAACCTTAGGAGTTATTTTATCTGTTCATACTTCTGTAGGTAGTAAACCGATTGAGACGTTTGGAACGACTGCTCAGAAAGAAAAATATTTACCTAAACTAGCAACGGGGGAATATTTAGGCGCATTTGCTTTAACAGAGCCACAAGCAGGTTCAGATGCAGCAAATATTAAAACACGAGCAGTAAAAGATGGTGATTATTACCTTTTAAATGGTGCAAAATCGTTTATTACTAACGGCGGTGTCGCAAATACGTATATTACGTTTGCCCGAACAGGTGAGAAAAATGGTTCTAAAGGAATTAGTGCTTTTATTGTAGAAAAAGATACAGAAGGTTTAACGATTGGTAAAGCAGAAAATAAAATGGGTTTACGCGGTTCTCCAACCGTCGAACTATCCTTTAACAATTGTCGCGTCCATAAAGATCAATTGTTAGGTGTAGAAGGGGAAGGATATAAAATTGCCCTTGCTCAACTAAATGTCGGAAGAATTGGTATTGCAGCTCAGGCGCTCGGTATTGCGGAAGCTGCATTAGAAGAAAGTATTAAATATGCAAAGGAACGCGAACAATTCGGCCGACCAATCGCTTCACAACAAGGAATATCTTTTAAATTAGCAAATATGGCAACAGACGTTGAGGCGGCAAAATTGTTAACATACCATGCGGCGAATTTAGTGACAGCTAAGCAACCTTGTGCAAAAGAAGCATCAATGGCTAAATTGTATGCTTCCCAAGCAGCTGTTAAATGTGCGATTGAAGCCGTGCAAATTCATGGCGGTTATGGATATACAGAGGATTATCCAGTCGAGCGATTTTTCCGCGATGCAAAAGTGACACAAATTTACGAAGGAACAAATGAAATACAACGTATCGTCATTGCAAAGCAATTACTTAAAGATTAATTATTTTTTAATGTAAAAATAATGGGGGGATAAAAAATGAATTTCGAATTAACGGAAGAACAGCAAATGTTACGGCAAATGGTTCGTGACTTTGCTGAACGTGAAGTTGAACCAACAGCAGCTGAGCGGGATGAAGAAGAACGATTTGATCGGGCAATTTTCGATAAAATGGCTCAGTTAGGATTAACGGGCATTCCTTGGCCTGTAGAATATGGTGGAATAGGCTCAGACTATGTCAGTTATGTAATCGCCGTCGAGGAGCTATCACGTGTTTGTGCATCAACCGGGGTTACTTTATCAGCCCATATTTCTTTGGCAAGTTGGCCGATTTATAAATATGGAACTGAAGAGCAAAAGCAAAATTTTTTACGCCGCTTAGCGACAGGTGAAGCGCTTGGGGCCTATGCACTTTCAGAACCAGGTGCCGGTAGTGATGTCGCTTCAATGAAAATGACCGCGACGAAAGATGGCGATGACTATATACTAAACGGAAATAAAGTATGGATTACAAACGGTGAAGTTGGAGATATTTACGTCGTTTTTGCGAAAACTAATCCAGACGAGCGCCACCGAGGGATTAGTGCATTTATCGTCGAAAAAGGAACAGAAGGATTTACGTTCGGTAAAAAGGAGAAAAAGTTAGGGATCCGTTCATCACCGACGACTGAACTCATTTTTGAAAACTGTCGTATTCCAAAAGAAAATTTACTCGGTCAAGAAGGTGAAGGTTTTAAAATTGCCATGACGACACTTGATGGGGGGCGCAATGGTATCGCAGCCCAAGCCTTAGGTATTGCCCAGGGAGCATTAGATAAATCAATCGCTTATGCAAAAGAACGTGAACAGTTCGGTAAACCAATTGCCTACAATCAAGGAATATCTTTTAAATTGGCTGATATGGCGACAGAGGTTGAGGCTGCTCGTTTATTAACTTATCAGGCGGCATGGCTTGAGTCAGAAGGAAAGCCGTACGGAAAAGCTTCGGCAATGTCAAAATTGTTTGCTGGTGATGCTGCCATGCGCATAACAGTTGAAGCTGTACAAATCTTCGGTGGTTATGGTTATACGAAAGACTATCCTGTCGAAAGATATATGCGTGATGCAAAAATTACTCAAATTTACGAAGGAACGAATGAAATTCAACGTCTCGTTATTGGTCGTATGTTAACGAATGAATAACATTTTACGAAGGGGTTTTACCGATGCATCCACTCGTTGAACGGATTAAAAATAAAGATGTTCGCGCCTTAGCTCGGGCAATTACAAAAGTAGAAAATGATCATCCCGATAAGTTATCTCTATTAAGTGACGTTTTTTCCTTACAAACGAATGCTCATATGATTGGAATTACTGGCTCGCCCGGTGCTGGTAAAAGTACGCTCGTCAATCGTTTAATCACTCATATTCGTGCGAAGGATTTAACAGTCGCTGTTATTGCCGTTGATCCAACGAGTCCATTTAGTGGTGGGGCTTTATTAGGTGATCGGGTACGGATGAATAATCATTTTACCGATCATGGAGTTTTCATTCGTAGTATGGCAACCCGGGGAAGTCTCGGGGGTTTAGCCCGTGCAACAAAAGATGTCCTTCGAATTTGCGATGCGTATGGTTTTGATGTTATTATCGTTGAAACGGTAGGTGTCGGTCAGTCGGAACTTGATATTATGAAAATTGCTGACACAACAGCAGTCGTTTTAACCCCTAATAGTGGGGACGTTTTACAAGTGTTTAAAGCAGGTATTATGGAGATTGCTGATTTGTTCGTTATTAATAAGTCTGATTTACAAGGTGTCGGGAAATTACGCGGTTTATTAAAAGAACTAGTCGCAATGTCATCTACTGAAACATATACTATTCCGATCGTTAAAGTTATCGCAACGGAAAATAAAGGAATCACCGAATTATGGCAAGCAATCGAAGACCATTACACATATTTATATAAAACAACTGCTGGTAAGAAACAACGAGAACAACAATGGGAATTAGAAGTGAAAGAACTTATTCGTGAGGAAATTTGGCGCGATGTTTCCGATTATATTAATGACCACCCATCATTAATGGTTCAAGAGAAACTTGGCGATCCATACCGTTTGGCTAAACAAATATATGAGCAATGGAAACAATATTTAGAGGAGCGGGATAAAAGTGATGCGAGGTAAAGTGATAACATCGGTAAAAGATACACAACTTATTGAAAAAAGAAGAGAACAAATTGTCAAAGCAGCAATTTCTTTATTTAAAAACAAAGGATTTCACAAAACAACAACCCGGGAAATTGCCAAAGAATCCGGATTTAGTATCGGCACACTTTATGAGTATATTCGTCAAAAAGAAGATATTTTGTTTCTCGTCTGTGAAGCAATTCATAACGATGTTGATCTACATTTAAAACAAGTGATTGATTTAGAAAATCCTTCCATCGATCATTTAATAACTGTCGTCAAATCATATTTTCAACTGATGGATGAGATGCAAGATGAAGTTATCGTTATGTATCAAGAAATCAAATCATTAGAAGAAAAAACACGCACATACATTTTACAAAAAGAACGTGAAATGATCCAAATGTTAAAGCAAGTTATCGTCAGTTGTACACCCCACTATATTTCAGAGATGGATGCAGAACTTTTAGCGAACAATATTTTTGTGCAAGGACAAATGTGGGGTTTCAGACGGTGGGCATTACATCAACAATTTACGTTAGAATCATATACTGAGCGACAAATTCAATTTTTATTAAAAGCATTATCAATTGATACAGACGAGGTAGATGTTTAAAGGAAAGGATATATTTTGTTAGTTATGTTTTAACAATGACCATAAGGAGGTAATTTGATGGGAAAGATAGAAATCTATCGACCGAAAAACAATGTTCGTTTTGTAACCGCTTCCAGTTTATTTGATGGTCATGATGCTTCGATTAACATTATGCGACGCATTATGCAATCAAGCGGCGCAGAAGTTATCCACTTAGGTCACAACCGCTCTGTTGAAGAAGTCGTCCGCGCTGCGATTCAAGAAGATGTTCAAGGGATTGCTGTATCATCCTATCAAGGTGGACATGTTGAATATTTTAAATATATGATCGATCTTTTAAAAAAATATCATGCAGAACATATAAAGGTTTTCGGTGGTGGCGGTGGAACAATTATTCCACGGGAAATAAAAGAGTTGCACAATTATGGTGTTTCTTGGATTTTTTCACCTGAGGATGGACGAAAATATGGTCTTCAAGGGATGATTAATGAAATACTTAAATTAGCCGATTTTCCAACACCTGTTCAATTAGAAAAAGATAAGCAACAGTTAACTTTAGGTAACCAACAGGCGATTGGTCGGTTAATCACATATGTTGAGCAAAACCAAGAAGCAAAAGATGACCTGTTAGCAGAACTGTATGATGAAACTAAAGAAAAGACTCCTGTGTTAGGAATAACGGGAACAGGTGGAGCGGGGAAAAGTTCCTTAACGGATGAACTTATTCGTCGATTCATTCATACGATTAACGATAAAAAAATTGCTGTTATTTCTATTGACCCGACAAAACGCCGTACAGGTGGAGCTTTATTAGGGGACCGCATCCGAATGAATGCAATTGTTCACGAACGAGTATATATGCGTTCATTAGCGACGCGGGGCTCACAAAGTGAACTTTCTCATGCGATTGAAGATGCAATCAAAGTCGTTCGAGCAGCAGGTTATGATTTTATTATTGTTGAGACGAGCGGTATTGGGCAAGGAGATGCAGCGATTACTGATATTACCGATTTGTCAATGTATGTTATGACGGCTGAATTCGGTGCACCGACACAATTAGAAAAAATTGATATGATCGACTATGCTGATTTTATCGTCATAAATAAGTTTGAACAAAGTGGTTCAGAGGATGCACTTAACCAAGTCCGTAAACAATATGAGCGAAGTCGCATGTTATTTGGTAAAGATGCTAAAAAGTTTCCAGTTTTCGGAACAATTGCGAACCAATTTAACGATGCTGGAACGAACGCTCTTTTTGCTGCTATTATCGATACGTTAAATGAAAGATATGGTTGGGATGAATCAGTTGATTTTGAACGCTATGTCATCGCAGAAAAACAAAATACGATTATACCAAACAATCGTCGCTATTATTTACAAGAAATAAGTCAAACGGTACGTAATTATCATAAAAAAGTCGATGAACAAAGTAAAATTGCTCGTAAACTTTATCAATTATCCGGAGCAAAGGCACTTATCGATGACGAATTAGCACAACAATCGATTGAGCAGTCAATCGAAACATATGAAGCAAAACTAAACAGGGAAAGTGAGCAATTACTTAATGCTTGGGATGAACTAAAGGAAGCTTACGAGCAAGAACAAATGACTTTTAAAGTGCGCGATCGTGACATTCATGTAGATTTAACGACGGAATCTTTATCAGGCCTTCATATTCGTAAAGTTGCTTTTCCGAAGTTCATTGATTGGGGTGAGCGTTTACGGTGGCTTTTAAGGGAAAATGTCCCCGGAAGGTTTCCGTTTACGGCAGGTGTTTATCCCTTTAAACGTGAAGGAGAAGACCCAACTCGTCAATTTGCTGGGGAAGGAACTCCTGAGCGAACGAATCGCCGGTTTCATTATTTATCAAAGAACGACAAAGCTAAACGTCTATCGACCGCCTTTGATTCGGTCACATTGTATGGGGAAGATCCATCTGAGCGTCCGGATATATACGGTAAAGTCGGAGAAAGTGGTGTAAGTATATGTACCCTTGACGATATGAAAAAGCTTTACAAAGGATTTGATTTAACGGATCCTTTAACATCTGTTTCGATGACGATTAATGGGCCAGCACCAATTATTTTAGCGATGTATTTCAATACAGCGATTGATCAACAAATCGAAAGGTTTATTGAAAAAAATGATCGTGAGCCGACTACGGAAGAATATGAAACGATAAAAGACGAGACACTTTCCGTCGTTCGTGGTACTGTGCAAGCAGATATTTTAAAAGAAGACCAAGGACAAAATACGTGCATTTTTTCAACGGAATTTGCTTTACGAATGATGGGCGATATTCAACAATATTTCATCGATAAAAATGTTCGTAATTATTATTCCGTGTCAATTTCTGGTTACCATATTGCCGAAGCAGGCGCAAATCCGATTACTCAACTCGCCTTTACGTTAGCGAATGGTTTTACGTACGTTGAATATTATTTAAGTCGTGGGATGGATATTAACGCCTTTGCGCCAAACTTATCCTTCTTCTTCTCAAATGGTCTTGATCCGGAATATACAGTTATCGGTCGGGTTGCACGACGTATTTGGGCAGTCGTCATGCGTGATAAATACGGGGCGGATGAACGGAGTCAAAAATTAAAATACCATATTCAAACATCCGGTCGATCATTACACGCTCAAGAAATAGCTTTTAACGATATTCGTACAACTTTACAAGCATTAATTGCGATTCAAGACAATTGTAATTCATTGCATACGAACGCTTACGATGAAGCAATTACGACACCAACAGAGGAATCTGTCCGTCGCGCGATGGCGATTCAAATGATCATTAATCGTGAATTCGGCTTAACGAAAAATGAAAACCCATTACAAGGATCCTTTATTATCGAGGAATTGACAGACCTTGTCGAAGAAGCTGTTTTACAAGAGTTCGAACGGATTAATGATCGTGGTGGTGTGTTAGGGGCGATGGAGCGACAATATCAACGGAGTAAAATTCAAGAAGAATCACTTTACTACGAACATAAAAAACATTCTGGTGAATTACCAATTATTGGAGTTAATACGTATTTAAGCCCAACACCAACAACAGAAGAGGAGCTCGATTCTATGGAATTAGCCCGAGCGACGACAGAAGAAAAAGAACACCAAATTTCAGAACTGCATAAATTTCAGCAAAAAAATAAAGAACACGTCGATGCCGCTCTTGAACGGTTAAAACAAGTTGCAACATCAAATGGGAACATTTTTGCTGAACTTATGGAAACTGTAAAGGTTGCAAGTCTCGGTCAAATAACTCAAGCTCTTTATGAAGTCGGTGGGCAATATCGTCGTAATATGTAACAAAGTAGAAAAAATTTGGCTAAAAATTCGTAAGTAAAACTTAACCGATAATTAGAAACTGTTTAGTCGCTAATTATCGGTTATACTTTTTTCAAGGTCGATTAAAACATATTCCAATTTATTTAATAAAACAGTTTTTGATTCGGTTAATGCGCGTTGTAAGGTCACATGCTCGTCAACGAGAGAATATATTTTTGTAAACTGTTTTGTCAGTAAATCAACTTCAGAAACACTACCAGAAATTAATAAGCTTGGCACTTCATATTTGTTGGCAAGTTTTGCTACATATCCGGGAGCTTTGCCATATAATGTTTGCATATCACTTTTACCTTCACCAGTGAAAACGAAATTCGCCTCCGAAATACAACTTTCAAGGGCAATCGTTTCGCCGACAATTTCCGCACCGGAAACGATTTTTCCATTTAATACGAGAAATGCAAAACCTAAACCACCTGCACTACCGGCACCAGGATCATTTATATAAGATTTAGTAAGCTTAGCTGATTGTTCAACTAAAGTGGCATATGTTAGCATTGCTTGATCAGTGATTTTTAACTCCTCGTTTGTTAATCCTTTTTGTGGTCCAAATATATAAGTAGCACCATTTTCTCCAGTTAGTGGATGGTCAACATCGCTAGCTACAACAATCTCACAATCCCAAATTCGTGAATCAATTGTCGATAAGTTAATATTTGTTATTTTGAATAAATCTTTACCGAAAATATTTGCCCGTTTGTTATTTTTTGTCTGCATCGTCGCTCCTAAGGCTTGTAACATACCTAATCCACCATCATTCGTTGCACTGCCACCAAGGCCAACAATAAACTTTTTATATCCATTATTTAGAGCAAATATAATCGCTTCTCCGACTCCATAGGTCGTCGTATAGTAAGGATGGCGAGATGTCTTAGGTACGAGCGGTAAACCGGCAATGACAGCAACTTCTATAATGACTGTATCGTTATTAATAATACCTATATTCGTTGTTAACCGTTTACCTAATGGTCCGGTAACATTAATCGTTAATCGTTCACTTTTTTCGGACGCTGCTAGTAAAGCTTCAAGTGTCCCTTCACCTCCATCAGCCATCGGTTTCATCATAATTTCCGCAGTCGGCCATTTTTTCAAAATAGCATTTTTCATCACATTTGCGACTTCTACTTGTGATAATGTCCCTTTAAACGAATCGGGAGCAATGACGAACTTCATAAATTACACTCCTAAAAGACCTTTAAATTTCCGTGCAAAGAAAGCAAATATTTGTATGGTTAATTTCATTTGTAAACAATAATTGTCATAAATTAGTTTACCGAAAAATGAAAATAATTTCATCTAGACCAACTACTTGAAATTTATAGTATGTCATTAAATATTGTTTTTAAAATACTAAAAAATAAGACATAATTACTTGAGCATACGTATATAACTATTGAAAGTGTAATCATATTTATGATAATTTTCTTTACCAAATAGCATGTGAAAAAAACATTTTTTTAAATAAGAAATAAAGCTTGCTTTATGAAAATTTTATCGTATGATATATATTGATATTTTTAAAAACGTGCTTTTTAAATAAACAAATTAACTTATAAAATTATTAATTATTAATTGTTAAGGGGTGCATCATTATGAGCGTGACAAATTTTAACAAAACTGACATCGAGAAAATGTCAATGGTTGACTTAGCTAATTTACTTTTTGCTGAAGAACAAAGGCCGATGAGTTTTAAGGAAGCTTTTGATAAAATTGCTGAATTAAAAAATTGGGACGAAACTGAAAAGGATAATAAAATTGCCCAATTTTATACAGATTTAAATATTGACGGTCGGTTTGTCACAAATGGATCAAATAGCTGGGGGCTTAAACGTTGGTATCGCTCGGAACAAATTAATGAAGACTTATCGTTAGATGACCTTGATGATATGATCGAGGATATTGAAGAAGAAGAAGAACGTATAAATTATATGGCTGAAGAACAAAACGATGACACTATAGATGAAGAAGATTACGACGGTTATGTCGATGAAGATACAGAGATTGACGATGAAGAATTTGATGAACAATTTGAAGAAGAATATGAAGACGATTATGACGTATAAAAAGTGAGCACTAAATTTATGAAATCATAGTTATAAAACTAATCGAGAGACTTGACATTTTTTCGGTGGATGAGTAATATTTTAATTGGGCTCCAAAATATAAAACATAGCGTTTCCCCTATCTTTTTTTGGGGAGACGCTTTTATTTTTTTACCATAAATTTAAGTATATGAAATGAATGAGAAAATTACATATAGTTAAAATTATAATGACACGTGTCATGAGAAAGAGGGATAAAGGATGACGAAATATATATTTGTGACTGGTGGTGTCGTTTCATCACTCGGAAAAGGCATTACCGCAGCGTCTCTAGGTCGTTTATTAAAAAACCGTGGTTTGAAAGTGACGATTCAAAAATTCGACCCGTATATTAACGTTGACCCGGGAACGATGAGTCCATATCAACACGGAGAAGTTTTTGTAACGGAAGATGGAGCGGAAACGGATTTAGACTTAGGACATTACGAACGTTTTATCGATATTAATTTAACGAAATATAGTAATATAACGACGGGTAAGGTGTATTCAAGTGTCATTCGTAAAGAACGTCGCGGTGACTATTTAGGAGCAACAGTACAAGTCATCCCTCATATAACAAACGAAATAAAAGAACAAGTTTATCGAGCAGGAGAAGCGACTAACGCTGATGTCGTTATTACTGAAATTGGTGGTACGGTCGGAGACATTGAATCATTACCTTTTTTAGAAGCGATTCGCCAAATCAAAAGTGACGTCGGGCGTCAAGATGTTATGTATATTCATTGTACTCTTGTACCTTATATTCAAGCGGCGGGGGAAATTAAAACAAAACCGACACAACATAGTGTTAAGGAACTCCGCTCGTTAGGTATCCAACCAGATGCTGTCGTCTTACGTACAGAGCGACCTATTGGTCAAGATAATAAAGAAAAAATTGCTTTGTTCTGTGATGTTGATAAAAAAGCTGTTATTGAAATGTTAGACGTCGATGTTCTTTATCAAGTACCGATCGATTTACAAGCACAAAAATTAGATGATTTAGCTTGTGAACATTTACAAATTGATTGCCAGCCAGCAAATATGACCCAGTGGGAAGCATTACTTGAGAAAGTCCGTCATTTATCCAAAATAATCGATATCGGTATCGTTGGAAAATATGTTGAATTACCCGATGCCTATTTATCAGTCGTTGAATCGTTAAAACATGCCGGTATTGTTCATGATACAGACGTTAATATTCATTGGATTAATTCTGAGAAACTTGATGAACATACGATTCAAGAGGAGTTAAGCCATGTTGATGGTATTATCGTACCTGGTGGATTCGGTGACCGCGGCATTGAGGGGAAAATAACGGCCATACAATATGCGCGAACGAACAATATACCCTTTTTCGGAATTGGTTTAGGCATGCAATTAGCAATCGTTGAATATGCTCGTAATGTAGTGGGATTAGAGGGTGCACATACAGCCGAGGTAAATCCGAACACGCCACATCCAGTGATCGATTTAATTCCTGAGCAAAAGGATGTAGCAAATTTAGGAGGAACATTAAGGCTTGGCTCTTATCCGTGTCATTTGAAAGAGGGTACAAAAGTAAAAGCCTTATACGAAAATGTTGAAAAAATTAACGAACGACACCGTAATCGGTACGAATTTAATCTTACGTACAAAGATGAATTAACAAAAAATGGGTTAGTTTTCGCGGGAATGAGTCCTGATAACAAGTTAGTAGAAATTATCGAATTAACTGATCATCCGTGGTTTATTGCCAGCCAATTTCATCCGGAATTTAAATCACGACCAACGAAACCACAACCATTGTTTAAAGGGTTTGTTGAAGCAGTTTTAATAAATCAAAGAGCAGATAAACAATAATATAACGACAACTAGACGAACAAATTTGTTAGTAAAACGTGTGAAATTTTCAACGAAGCCTTTTAATAATAATGCTTGCGTGAAAAACTTTTGAAACAATTTCCTAACAATAAATGTTCGTCTTTTTTGAGCTAATTGTGATGTTCTGTATATTAAGTGGGAGAAGTGCTACACATACCAAGACTTAGATCGTTTAAGATTAGTGATTCAATATTTACCTGATGAAAAATTAATTTGAAAACTTGAATGTAATAGAAAAAATGGCAGAAATGATTATCCTGTTCGAGCCGTATGGAATAACATGCAAGGGTGCCGCAGCATGTGGAGTCAAGCAGGACATTCGAATTCCATTAAAAGAAAACCGTAGGCTCTTCACGCCTATCTGGTCGATCTAGGCTATAAATGGGAGCGAGAATATAATAAGCGAACGGCTGTAGAACGTGTAAATAGTCGTTTAAATGTATCCTTTGGATTTGAAAACTACACTATACGTGGAAAGAAAAAAATGCAAGTCAGAGTTGGTTTAGCTTTATGCGTTATGCTCGGGAAGAATAAAAGAAAATCAACCGGATAAAATGCGTTCTTTAGTTGGATAGCGAATGACTTGAACGTTGGCGGGAGACGCCTGCGGGAACAGCACGAGCCGAAGACCCCTGTAGCGACCCTTGGGAAGCTACAGAGGCTGAGGCCGTGCCCGCGGCAAGCGACCGCCTAAAGTGAAAGTCATTTATTAATCAATTTTTTAGTAAAAAAGAAGCTCAGAGGATTTCTGTGCCCTTTTTAAGTTGAAAACGGAGAAATTTTGATAGAAGTTTATTAAAACTGATTTTTTATCATCTTTTAAGAGTAGAAAACAAAAAACTACGTTTTGACTTGCATTTTTTTCTTTTTTAATGTTAAAAAAAGTAACATCGCAAAAAGCTCTTTTTAATGGATAGTAGCAGGAAAATGTCTAATAATAACGAAATAATTGTTGTAAGGAGACAGTGTCTTATGACAAAGCAAAAAATATTAGTCGTTGATGACCAGCCAGGCATAAGGTTGTTATTGACTGAAGTTTTCGCACAAAATGGTTATGACGTTCATACAGCAGAGACAGGGACTGAAGCGTTAGAATTATTGAAACGTTTATCGATCGATTTAGCTATAATTGATTATCAATTACCTGATGTTGACGCTCTTTCAATTGTGAAAAAACTAAAGGGAAAAAGTTGTCAAGTACCACTTATTTTGATGAGCGGATTAGTAGAAGAGCTAATGAAAGAACATATATCATACAAAAATATCGTCAAAATAATTGGAAAGCCTTTCGATGTTGAAGATTTATTGACAGATGTTGCAACAATCCTTGCTTAAAATTTAAACTAGCTAGTTGAAAATTGTTGTTTCAAGGCCATGTAATTGGTATCCTTGTAACATAAGGATTAAATTAATTAACAATAAAAATTTGTCGCTTTAATTAAAATAAGTAGGGGGATTTAAATCATGGGATTAGTTTCAATGACAGAGATGCTTAATAAGGCAAAAGAAAACGGTTATGCTGTCGGTCAATTTAATGTGAACAACTTAGAATATGCCCAAGCAATTTTAGAAGCAGCTGAAGAAGAACAATCACCCGTAATTCTAGGTGTATCTGAAGGTGCAGCGAGATATATGGGTGGCTATAAAGTAGCTGTTAAAATGGCCGAAGCACTTATGGAGGAATACGGAACAACTGTACCAGTTTCTATGCATTTAGATCATGGGTCTAGTTTTGAAGCATGTGCGCTTGCTATTCATGCTGGTTTTCCATCAGTTATGATCGATGGCTCTCACTTACCGTTAGAGGATAATATCGCCTTGACAAAAAAGGTCGTTGAGTTAGCTCACTTGCACGGTGTTTCAGTTGAAGCTGAACTCGGTCGAATTGCTGGACAAGAAGATGATTTAAATGTCGAAGATGCCGAAGCGATGTATGCTATACCTGAAGAATGTGAACAACTCGTTAAAGAAACAGCTGTCGATTGCTTTGCACCAGCCCTAGGGTCTGTTCACGGACCTTATAAAGGTGAACCGAAATTAGGTTTTGATCGCATGGAAGAAGTGATGAATTTAACGAACGTACCACTCGTATTACATGGTGGCACAGGCATTCCAACGAAGGACATTCAACGTGCGATTTCATTGGGAACGGCGAAAATTAACGTCAATACGGAAAACCAAATCGTTCAAGCGAAAAAAGTTAGAGAAATTTTAGCAGAAGATCCTGATGTTTATGATCCACGTAAATATTTAGGGCCAAGCCGTGAGTCGATTAAAGAAGCAGTCATTGCAAAAATGCGTGAATTCGGATCATCTGGTAAAGCTTAATCGTCAAGTCATTTAGCAAATCCCAAAAATATAAGGTAGATAGCATACCTTCCACATTTGAAGGAAAACTACCGGTAAACTGAGGGAGATGAATATGAAGTTTTTTATTGATACGGCTAATATTGAACAAATACGTTCTGCCAATGAGTTAGGTGTTTTAGCGGGAGTTACGACAAATCCGACATTAATCGCTAAAGAAGGTGTATCTTTTCATGATCGTCTTCGCGAAATTACGGCGGAAGTATCGGGCTCGGTTAGTGCAGAAGTTATTGCAGAAGATGCTCCGGGAATGATTGCTGAAGGAAAAGAACTTGCAGCTATTGCTCCGAATATTACGATCAAAGTTCCAATGACTTTAGAAGGTTTAAAAGCCGTTAAAGCATTTTCTGACCTTAATATACAAACGAATGTTACACTCATTTTTAACGCAAACCAAGCGTTGTTAGCGGCACGGGCGGGTGCAACCTACGTTTCGCCCTTTCTTGGTCGTCTAGACGACATTGGACATGATGGTATCGAATTAATTGCTACCATCGCCAACATTTTTGAACGGCATAACATTACAACGAAAATTATCGCCGCTTCAATTCGCCACCCGTTACACGTCATCGAAGCTGCTCTAAATGGAGCGCATATTGCAACGGTTCCTTTTAACGTTTTAGAAAAATTAGTTGAACACCCATTGACAGATAAAGGAATTGAACAATTTTTAGCTGATTGGAAAAGTGTTCAGTAAATTAAATGAATAAAAAGTATTATATTTAATGAGCCTTGGGGAAAACGCAGACGATGATCAGAACAGTTTTAAGTCTGCGTTTTTCTACCATTGAAAGTAAGTGAAAATGGTTATACTACTAAACGTAGAATAATCGATTGTTACTGAACAATAGAACAAATATATTTGCACACTTTGTAAAAAGGGGGTTGGTTTTATGGAGAAAATTTTAATTGAAGGTGGCCGAAAATTAAATGGTCAAGTCCAAATTAGTGGGGCTAAAAATAGTGCGGTTGCTTTAGTTCCAGCAGCAATATTAGCAAATTCCGATGTCATTATTGACGGTATGCCTAATATTTCAGATGTTTTTACGCTCGGTAAAATTATTGAAAGTATTGGTGGAAATATTGCTTATGAAAGTAAAAACACATCGAATCAAACGATACATATCGACCCAAGTCAAATGGCATTAAAACCACTCCCGAATGGCTATGTTAAACAATTAAGGGCATCATATTATTTTATGGGGGCAATGCTCGGTAAATTTAACGAAGCTATCATTGGTTTGCCCGGTGGCTGTCCATTAGGCCCGCGCCCGATTGACCAACATATTAAAGGATTTAAAGCCCTTGGTGCCGAAGTAACAAATGAACAAGGTTTAATCCATTTGAAAGCAAAAGAACTTCGCGGTGCCCGTATTTACCTCGATGTCGTCAGTGTCGGTGCGACGATTAATATTATGCTCGCTGCTGTAAAGGCAAAAGGCCAAACGATTATTGAGAATGCAGCAAAAGAACCGGAAATTATCGATGTAGCAACATTACTTACGAACATGGGTGCCAAAATTAAAGGAGTCGGAACAGATATTATTCGTATTGAAGGTGTCGACACATTAGACGGTTGTCGCCATACGATTATTCCCGACCGCATCGAAGCTGGTTCTTACGCTATTTTAGCAGCTGCTCAAGGTGAAGAAGTCATTATAGATAATGTCATTTATGAACATTTAGAATCTTTACTTGCTAAACTTCGCGAAATGGGTGTTACGATAAAAGAAAGTGATGAACAAATTCTCGTTTTGCCATCAAAAACTTTAAAAAGTGTTGATATAAAAACGCTCGTTTATCCAGGTTTTCCAACAGATTTACAACAACCTTTTACAACTTTATTAACGAAAGCTGAAGGAACAGGTATTGTTACTGATACCATTTATACAGCTCGCTTTAAACATGTTGATGAGTTACGGCGCATGAATGCGAATATAAAAGTTGAAGGTCATTCAGCGATTGTTACAGGGCCAACGGAATTAAAAGCAGCCCGTGTTCATGCAACAGATTTACGAGCGGGAGCAGCTCTAGTGATCGCTGGATTAATGGCCAACGGAGTTACAGAAATAACAGGTGTTAGTCACATTGATCGCGGTTATGAAAATATGACAGAGAAATTAATTCAGCTCGGTGCAAATATATGGCGTGAGAAAACGACACAAGCAGAAATTAAACATATTTAAAGTTATCCGTTTATGAGAAGGAGTGGAACCACTTTGGAAAGAAGTTTAACATTAGAACTCGTTCGTGTGACTGAGGCAGCAGCTTTAGCTTCAGCCCGTTGGATGGGTAAAGGAAAACAGCATGAAGCAGATCAAGCGGCAACAACAGCGATGCGAACGATGTTTGACACAATTCCAATGCGAGGAACAGTCGTCATTGGAGAAGGCGAAATGGATGAAGCCCCCATGCTATATATCGGTGAGGCACTTGGTACAGGAGAAGGTCCAAAGGTTGATGTAGCAGTAGATCCCCTTGAAGGAACAAAAATTGTTGCACAAGGAACGTGGAACGCTCTATCTGTTGTAGCAATTGCCGAGCAAGGTAATTTACTCCATGCACCGGATATGTATATGAAAAAAATAGCCGTCGGTCCAGAAGCAGTCGGAAAAGTTGACATAGATGCTCCGACGATTGATAATTTAAAGGCTGTAGCAAAAGCGAAAAACAAAGATATTGAAGATGTTGTAGCAATTGTGCTAGACCGGCCGCGTCACGAACAATTAATCGAAGAAATTCGTGATTCTGGAGCACGTATTAAATTAATTACTGATGGCGATGTTGCCGCTGCATTAAATACAGCAGTCGATGATACAGGTGTCGATATTTTATTAGGAATCGGTGGTGCTCCTGAAGGTGTTTTAGCTGCCGCTGCTTTACAATGTTTAGGTGGAGAAATTCAAGGAAAACTCGTTCCTAGTAATGAAGAAGAAGTTGAACGTTGTCGGAAAATGGGTATTGAAGATATGAACAAAGTGTTTTATATGGATGATTTTTGTGCTGGAAATGATACGATTTTTGCCGCAACTGGAGTAACTGATGGTGAACTACTTAAAGGTGTCCAATTTAAAGGGACGAAGGCAACGACACAATCTGTCGTCATGCGAACAAAAAGCGGTACGATCCGCTTCGTAGATGGACAACATAGTTTAAAACAAAAACCAAACCTAGTTATGGATCCCGAACCATAATAACTTTTGTACTTTTAATTTCAGTATGGTTACTCGCTTTCTCGTCGAAAATAGATTAAAGCAGTAACCTACTGAAAAAATATTATTTGCTAAAAAACTAGTAAAATTAGTTATTATGATGACTTATTTTTAAAATGTGGTATATTGTCCTTAGCAACTTGTGAGGATATAAACATAATCGTTCAAAGGACAGATGAAAAAATTTAAATGTTTTACCTTCCGTTTATTCTTC
>DATGSQ010000008.1:0-22790 GCA_035302425.1 Bacillota bacterium
AACAACTTTTTTTATATACAATGGATCAGCATTTAAACCTGTTCCTACAGCTGTTCCACCCATATTAATCGGATATAAATATTTTTTAGTATCATTAATTCGTTCGATATCACGTTTTAAAGCATGTGCATAGGCTTCAAATTCTTGGCCAAGACTCATCGGTACGGCATCTTGCAAATGGGTTCGACCAATTTTTAGAAGCGGATAAAACTCTTGAGCCTTTTTCGTGTATGCTTCATGTAATTTATGTGCTTCGGCTAATAAATGATCCATTTTCGTTAAAATTGTAATATGATTAGCGGTTGGAAAGACATCGTTAGTCGATTGTGCCATATTAACATGGGTCGTTGGACTAATTATTTGATAATTCCCTTTTTCTTCTCCGAGAATTTCTAAAGCCCGATTGGCGATTACTTCATTTGCATTCATATTACTTGATGTTCCTGCACCGCCTTGGACAGGATCGACGATAAATTGATCGTGCCATTTACCATTGATAATTTCTTCAGCCGCCGTTATAATCGCATCAGCAATTTTGGGCTCTAAATAGCCTAGGTCACGATTTGCTTGGGCAGCCGATTTTTTTACAATAGCTAAAGCGATTATGACGTGGCGATTCATTTTTTCACCAGTAATCGGAAAGTTTTCTAAAGCTCTTACTGTTTGAATGCCATAATAAGCATGGGTAGGAATTTTTTTCTCCCCTAAAAAGTCTCGTTCTAAACGATATTCAATTGTTTCCATTACTCAACACCTCTTGTCTCATCTCAAACTCGAATGAACAATAGCTTCATTAATTAAGATATCCGTTCATAAGTTATTTATTTTTATATTATTTTAAACATTAGTATGGCACAACACAAGAGGTTATTTTAACTATTTGATGACTTTTATGAATCAGCAACGGCTAATTTTCCCTTCGACCAAGCAATAATCGTGTACCAACTTAAATAAACGACAAGCGCTGTTAGAAAAATGATTTGGATAACATACAATATGTTGTACAGTAAATAATTCGTTGCTTCATACATTTGAATCGTTGCAATTGTAAAAGCACCTGTTGGAAATAGAAATGCCCACATTGAAATAAAAAATGGGCCTTGAATAATTTTGATAAACTGAATTATTAAAAATAACCCAAAAAATAAGGCTAAGCCGTATAAAATTTGTGCGAATATATCAATTGTTCCTATCGCTGTCGTATAGGCGACAAAACCAACAGACGGTGGTGCTAAGGCGATAAATACTGACGGCAATAATGGCGGTGGTAAAGGTGCAACGAAAAAGAGACGATAAAAGACGTAGGTCATATAAACGATACTAAAAAATAAACCGATCGCTAAAAAGAACCAATTAATCTCATCACTCACATAGGTAAAACCACCAATTGGTACGACTAAGTTTCCGACAATCGGAATAAATGTTGCCGGTGTAAACAACTTTAAATTAAACGGTGCTTGCCAAAACATTTTCGTTAAAATAGTTAACGTTAATAATAATTGGATAACCATGCCAAATATCCAAAAAACAAAGGAAATATAGTAATGAATATCGACATATAAAACAGCCAAAAGTAATAAACTAATGGAAACTGTAGCAAAAAAGTTCATTTTGACGGGATGGTTAAAGTCTCGTTTAACATTTTCGATATGACGAAATATACGGTAAACGAGAATTCCACCATTTAAAAGAAATAACAGTGTCGTTATTGCAATTAAAACTGAAGATACAACAGGATTTAAACGGTAAATATTTTCCAATTGAATGATCGCAATTGTAAAGGCAGCAAACCCCATGACGCTTGCGAATAAAACAATTGGAAAATAACGTAAATTTTGCTTTTCCATCAAACGTACTCCCCTTCTAATACTTTCTCTTTAATAGTGTTTTATTATTGAACAATGATTACCATAACGACATTATACCTATATGGGTATTTAAGTCAAAAACATTGCTTTAATAATAGTTAATTTAACCAAGACCGTACATTTTCCCGTCGTTTTGTATACCCTAAATGATCGAAAAGTTCTAGGAGAGGAACTAAATTTTTCCGAGATAAATTTAATGCTTCCCGGGCTTGTTGTAACGTAAATTGTTGACGGTTTGTCGCTTTTAGTAACGTTTGCATGGCTTGCTCGGTTGCTTGTTTAGAAATAAGCCGCTCATCATCAAACAGGTAAGCTTGCTCCGTTTCGATTAAATAATGGTAAAATTCCCGTTGTATATGTTCTGACACCCGATGTTTTGCATTTAATTCAGACCATTTCGGAACATCGACCGCAGCATTCATTAAGTCCGTTTCGACAGCACGTAACCGAGTTTCCCATTGTTTTGGTAAATGTGGCTCAAAGGTACTTAAACATAAAAATGGGCCATCACTTCTTAGTTCCTTTTCTGTTAATAACCGTTCAATCGTCAATTCAATGAACTGTTTTGGATAGATAGTAGTTAATTGGGAAATAAGTTCAGCTTTATCGATGCCTACACGTAATGGGTATTTTTCATGAAAGTCGTTTAATATACGTTCGAGTTCATTTTTAAGAGTGATAAACACTTGATGTAACGTATAATATTGTTGACCTATCTTAAGCAAGTCCTTTTCAATCGTTAAAAATTCATCTTCAGAAATAGATGCTTCACGAATAATGTCATCAACTAATAGCATATTACGTTCCTTTAAAAGCGCGATTACTCGTTCCTTTGCTGTGCCATCTTTTTTCAACATTAATTGATCGATCGTCGCTTGACCAAAACGGTATTTTTTCGCTAATGGTTCGATCACCCAACCGCCACCAATCGTTTCAGCAGGAGTGGGACGCCGAATAATTATTCGGTCACCACGAGTAACGACAATTTCCTTTGCAAGTTCTATTTGGCAAACAATTTCTTCCGTTTCACCAACATTTATGACATTACGATCAAAATAAATAATTCGTCCCATCACTTCAGAAGTACCAACAAAAAGTTTCACAGGTTGTCGCTGTTGTAACGGAAATTTCATCGTTTTTAACGGAGTAAAGGCAATATCAATCCGCTCTGTTGTTGAATAAAAGTCATCGGCAACGAGAACATCACCCCGGGTAATTTCTTCATAGGAAACTCCTGAAATGTTTAAGGCTGCTCGCTGACCGGCAGCAATTTTTTCATATGTGTCCCGGTGACTTTGCATGTGGCGTACACGTACGCGTTTTTTTTGTGGTAACAACATTAATTCATCACCTTGATGAACAAATCCGTCATAAACAGTACCTCTGACGACAACTCCTTGTCCTTTAACCGTAAAAACGTGATCAATTGGTAAACGAAATGGTGCTGTCGTTCGTCTTTTATCAAGATGCAATAATTTTTCAAGTAAATCATTTTTCAATGAATCGATCCCTTGTTTAGAAACACTATCAACGAAATAAAAGGGAGCATTTTCTAAAAACGTTCCTTGTAAATGACCTTTAATATCTTCTGTCACGAGAATTAACAATTCATCATCGACTTGATCGATTTTCGTTATAACGACAAAACCTGCTTCAATACCTAATAATGATAAAATATGTAAATGTTCAACCGTTTGTGGCATAACACCTTCATCAGCAGCAATGACGAGGATGACAAAATCAATGCCAGCAACACCAGCGATCATTTGCCGAATAAACCGCTCATGTCCAGGTACATCGATTAATGAAACTTCCATTTGTTCATTTTTGATTAGTGAAGCGAACCCAGGTTCAATCGATAAGCCGCGTTCTTTTTCTTCTTTAAGTCGGTCTGTATCAACACCTGTTAATGCTTTTGTTAATGTCGTTTTGCCATGATCGATATGACCAGCCATACCTATTGAAAAATAACGTTTCATTATTTTCACCTACATCGTTAAGATTTTTCCCTTGCTTCTAAGGTACCACCCCATGTATACTAAAGATGGTCGATATGGGGTCGGATGAGAAACTGGTGTTCTCCTTGGTCTTCAAAACCATTTGGGAGGCGCGTGCCGTCTTCGGTGGGTTCGATTCCCACACGATCCCGCCAAACTTCATTTACTTTTATTCCACTGATCGATTTCCACGAACGCCTGGACAATCGTCTGCAATTCATCTTCACTTACGGTGCGAAAATCGAGCACAATTTGTTCTTCTTGCAAACGAACAATTATCGGTAAAACGTTTTCCCTAAGTAACCGTGCTAATTTATCACTTGAAAAATGTTTATGTGTAGCTGTAATGACAAAGGTATCTAGTTGTACATTTGGCATCGTCCCGCCACCAACTTTAGAAAAACCTTTCTCAACCGCTAATTGAAAATTAGTCGTTAACTCTGTCACAGTTGCCATAAAACTTTCGGCTTTTTGTTTAATCCCTTGGGCATCTTGTAAAATATCGACTAATGTAGGAATTTCCTTTTCCGCTTGACCACGTAAATAACTTTTTAAAGTGGCTTCTAAGCTTGCTAAGGTTAATTTATCAACACGTAATACACGGGCGAGTTGATGCGTTTTTAATTGGTCGATGTACTCCTTTTTTCCAACGATAATTCCTGCTTGTGGTCCACCGAGTAATTTATCTCCGCTGAAAGAAATGATATCAATTCCTTCTTGAACTTTTTCTTGAACAGTCGGCTCAGTCCCAATATGATGTTTTTTAAAATCATACAAGGTACCACTACCAAGGTCTTCATAAATCGGAAGGTCATAACGTTCGGCAAGTGGAATAAGCTCATCGGTCATTACCTCTTCAGCAAAACCAATTAAAGCAAAATTACTTTTATGCACTTTCATTAAAAGGGCTGTTTCATCAGTAATCGCCCGTTCATAATCAGCAACTTTTGTTTTATTCGTCGTTCCTACATCAACTAAATAAGCCCCGCTTTCTGCCATAATTTCGGAAATACGAAAGGAACCACCAATTTCAACGAGTTCACCCCGCGAGACGATGACTTCCTTTTGCTTCGCTAAAGCACTTAACACTAAATAAACAGCTGCAGCATTGTTGTTAACGACCATTGCTGCTTCAGCACCTGTTATTTCTGTTAAATAATTTTCAATTAAATCGTGTCGGGAGCCACGTTCATTCGTTGCTAAGTCATATTCTAATGTCGAATAGGCAGAAGCTGATTTTGTTAGCTGGAAAACGGCTCGTTCACTCAGGCGCGCACGACCGAGATTTGTATGTAAAACGACACCTGTAGCGTTTATGACAGGTTGTAATTTATTCGTGCGAAATGCCGCGAGTAATCGATCGAGTTGTTTAAAAATGATATCTGTTAATTGATCACGGTCTAATGGTTCATCCGTTGGCAATTGTTTATTGATTAATTGATGACGTATGTTATTGATCGCTTCTTGTAATTGTTTCGTTAACCTTTGTTCAGACATTTTTTCACGGGTTTGTAATTGTTGAAACGTTGGATGTTTTTTTAATTCGTGTACTGCTGGTAAATGACGTAAATGTTTCATTGGGAAATTCACCGCCTGAAATTATTTAATCGCTTTTTTTTATATAAAGATCTATACTTTTATTATGACATATCTATTTAAATGTACAAAGGGGGGTATCTTATGACCGATCAATTAAAGCTAACAAAATTGTCATCAAAGGCTGGCTGAGGCTGTAAAATAAGTCCACAAGACTTAGCGCAAGTTTTGCGTTATTTAAAAACCGATGATGAGCCAGATCCCCAATTACTCGTTGGTATCGACAATAGCGATGATGGGGGCGTTTATCAATTAACTGATGACTTAGCGATGATTCAATCCGTCGATTTTTTCACCCCGATCGTTGATGACCCGTACATGTTTGGGCAAATTGCCGCCGCTAATGCCTTAAGTGATATTTATGCAATGGGCGGTACACCGAAAACCGTTTTAAATATCGTCGCCTTTCCAGTTACTCAGTTTGGCCCAAAAATTTTAGCAGACATTTTACAAGGGTCAAACGATAAGGTAAAAGAAGCTGGAGCACGTGTCATTGGTGGACATTCAATAGAAGATAACGAACCAAAATTCGGTTTATCGGTTACGGGGATTGTCCATCCAAATAAATTTTATAAAAATATTGGAGCAAAACCTAATGATGTGCTCGTTTTAACAAAACCGATTGGTGTCGGTGTTTTAACGACAGCCTTAAAACAAGATAAATTAGAACCTAAACTTATTCAAAACGTTACAGATGTCATGCGCACATTAAATAAATCCGCAGCTGAACATTTACGAAATTATAAACCAAATGCAGTGACAGACATTACCGGCTTCGGACTACTAGGCCATGCCTTTGAAATGGCTTCTGGAAGCGATGTAACTTTTTACATTAAAGCGAAGGACGTACCTTTACTAGATGGAACGAAGCAACTTGCCGAACAACATCTATTTCCCGGTGGTTCACGAGCTAACTTTGCTTGGTTGGAAAAGGATGTCCATTATGCAAAACATTTATCAGATATTGACCGACTCCTTTTATGTGATGCCGTAACATCTGGTGGCTTACTTATTAGTTTGCCAAAGGATGAGGCAAAAGCTTATGTAAAGGATTTACAAGAAAAACAAGCAATCGATGCGAAAATAATCGGTGAAGTCGTCGAAAAAGAAGATTACGCTATTTACGTTCGTTAAACGATATTTTATAAACCGTTTAGTTGACGTAAAAATTGTAAACTTTTATAATTAATACAGATAGACCTATACGTATTCAGATTTGTTGTTAAAAGACAATGACAAAGGTTTAGGAGTGATCTAATGTCTGAAAAAGGTAAAAATTGTCATCCTGTAAAAGGGTGAGGCACACGAACAAACACAAATAAAACTCGGTCATTACCGCCCATATGACCTGGGGTTTATGTGTGGCTCCTGGTAGGAGTCATCTTCATTATTTCAAAGTTATTTTTTAATTAGTTTAGGGAATGTTAGCCAATGAAATGATGCATAACTTTTTTATAAAAAAATAGCTTGTTATGTAGTTAAATTTAGCAAGGAGGTGGCTGCATTGATCAAAGCAACAGAAGCTGCAATTAAGCAAATTAAAGAGGAATTAGGCTCTATGGATAATTTAAAGGAACCATTAATTCGCCTTTACATGGCTGCTGGCTGAGGGGGCCCAAGATTACAACTGGCTCTGGAAGAGTCAGCAAGTCCTGATGATGAAGTAACGGAAATTGATGGTATTAAATTTTTAGTCGCCCCACATCAAGCAACTTTTTTTACTGGGGTAAAATTAGACTATACAGAAGGATTATTCGGTATGGGTGAATATCGACTAACTCACGCTTAATGAACCGACGGAAAAAACTCGCCATGATTATTCGTGGCGAGTTTTACTATATAAAGTTTATCTATCGCAAAAGTATGTTTCGTTTATACATAACAATCAAACGTTAAATCACCTTACATTTTATGATTGCTGAACATCTTTAATCATCACACCAATTAATGCTTCTTGATAACCGGCTTTTTTTCATTCGTAACGTATCCGCAGCAACTGCCCGTAAATTTTCATTCGTTATTCCTGATAATTTTTCTAAGTGGTTATTTGAAAGTTCTACTTGTGGCTTTGATCGGTGATAATTTTCAACATCCATACGCCACAATTTCAACGACCCTTCATATCGATTAAGCAATCGCTCTGCCATTCCTAAACCTTCAGGGTCAAAATCACTCGCATAATAAAGTGTCACACCCGCTTCAACTAAAAGGTCCATTAATAATAACGCCGCTAAAGTGAACTGTCCATTCGTACAAACGATTGGTGTCTTTGGCCGGTAGTCAAGTAGTGTAGCACAAACACCTGAATTTTCAACGACCCATACTTTACGACCAACTTTTGGGTAGACACGCGTGAGAGGAATAATTTCCCGTAGCGGGACAATTTGAATCGTTTGATATTTTGCCGCCTGTTCCCAAACGGGATGTACTCCAGTTTTCGTTTCAGCGATTAAAGAGCTACATGTCACAAAATTTAATAAATCAACACGGTATATCCGATATTGCCGAAGCAAATGATTAATTGTTTCCGTATGTCGGGGAATCTTTTCAATAGTATCTATGTCATATTGATTAAAATCGACCGTTAAAAGATGAATAAAGGCTTTTCCTAATAACGTGTGCCAATCAAATGCATGCGGATCACCTGTTATTCGTTGACTAAACAATAGTAAACGTTCAGCTTTTTTTGGTAAGGATGTTAGAGCTTTCTGTAACGTTGCCAGTAATTGAGTAAATTCATCCGGTGTTTGTTCGGCTAATTGAATAAGCCAACGACTTTCCCGACGGTTGTCTAATAACCAACTTAACCAAAAGGATAGCTCTGGAAACTTTTCACGTTGTTTTGCAAAAAAGTTTTGTAACTTTTTCTCATTAAGTAAATGTCTTTCTTTGTTAGAAAGAATCGATTCCCCAAAATAAGCATCAAGCAATTGTTTTAAAGAAATTTCATCAAAACGAGTAAAAGATAGTTGGTTTTAAAATTCTCTTAATGAAATTTTATTTTTCTTTATTAATTCACGACTCGAAACACCAAAAAACTTCGAAATAATGACTAGTTCGTCTGCACTAAAAGAAGCAATCAGAACAGTCCCACCGATGATTATCGCTCGCTTAGATGAAAATATCACGTCCTTGTCTCTGTTGATTGCTCGCCTGGACAACGTTATTGCGCGCTTACCATCAGTTATTGCTCGCTTAACTTCTGTGATTGCTCGCTTAACTTCTATGATTGCTCGCTTGGACAACGGTATTGCTCGCTTACCATCAGTTATTGCTCGCTCACACATGTTGATTGCTCGCTTGGACAACGTTATTGCGCGCTTACCATCAGTTATTGCTCGCTTGGAAGATAAAATGGCGGCCCTACATCCAATATTGCTCGTTTAACAAAAAAACTCTCTCGAATTCAATCGAGAGAGATGTAAAGTTCCTTCGTCTAAAGTTTGCGAAAACTATAACATTGTTTTAATTTCATCAAGCAATCCAACGACTGCCGTTGAGGCGGCTTCTAGTTGCTCATAGGTTGCTTGCGATAAATCAAGGCGGTCTGCATGATAATGTTCTATCGCTTCCTTAGCAAGTCGATGAACTGCTTTATGCGGTTCTTCTAGCTGGCGAAAGGCTGATGAGTTTTTTAAGTGATCTGGCAAATCACTATAATACCATTTACCGAGACGACATTCGGTATGTGATGCGACATCTTCTATGCTTGGCGTTTCAAGACCGAGTAACATATTGTAAACACGCCATTTCCAAAGTAAGTGATCTGTTTTAGCAACGTCAATAATGTCTGATGCAGACAGACGGATATCTGTACCGAAATAATTGTTTCGATGCTGTTCCATTTGCTGACTTAAGTCGAAAATTACTTTCGCTGTTTGCTCGGCAATTTTGTATGAACTTGTACTTTGATCTAAAATGACTGCATTATGTTCAGCGATTTCATTAACGGCTGATGTTTGTTCTTCAGACATAGCTGCTATTTGTGCTGTCGATTCATTCATATTTTGCATACCTTCGACGATTTGATTCAACGCTTCGTCAGCAACTTTTGTTCCTGCTACACTTTGGGTAATTAACTCTTCTGTAGCTCCCATTTGTTCAGTCACTAGCTTCGACACATTTTGTAGCGATTGCATATTTTGTACAATTTGAATCGTTTGTGCTTTCGTATTTTCAGCTAATTGCCGAACTTCATTAGCAACAACAGCAAAGCCTTGGCCATGTTCGCCCGCTCTTGCTGCTTCAATGCTTGCATTTAGAGCGAGTAAATTCGTCTGTTCCGTAATTTGTTGAATAATCTCGACGACTTGGTGTGTCTGTTCGATTTCTTCGTTCAAATGGTTCACTTGCTCGACTACTTCTTTATAAACAATGCCAACCTCTTCTATATCTTCTAACGTTTTATTAACCGTCTCTTGACTATTTTCCGCTGTTTGGACAGCTTGATCTGTTTCTTCAGCAACTTTTACCGCATAATTAGCTACTTCTGAAATTGAAGCATTCACTTCTTCAGTTGCACTAGAAACACTATGACTTTCAGCTTGCATCGTATCCATTTGGTGAATTAATTCCCGGGATGTATCAAGTTGTGTTAAATAATTTAATGTATTTGAAGCTTCAACTAATAAACCGTTAAACGTTTGGCCTACGTAAACTTGCACGATCAGTTGCTGATCAAAGGAAGCGAGTTTTTGTATAGCTAAAACAGCTTGTATCATTTCTTCAGGCTTTTTATACAATTTTTCCATAATAATTGCTGTCATAAAATGAACTAATTGATGATGAGCAGCCATAAAATGTTCGGCTTTTAAATGAATACGACTATGGGTTTTACCAACGGCAATTAATGAATCGACGTAAGATTGATCAACGTCCGCCTTAGTAAATTGTTCGATATATTGGCGCATCGTTCGCTTTAGGCGATCTAATGTCGAATGACTAGCGATCATTTCGGATAAATGTTGCTCAGCAGTTATCCGCTCATAAAATTTATCGATGATTTCATCAACATGGGGTGTAAAAAAATGTGAGATGTTTTTAATTTGTTGTAACGTATCATTGTCAATGTCCATTAATGTTAAATGTTGTTGAATTGATTCGTCAACATTAGTAATATTCGATCTTTCAATCGATTGAACATAATTTGACCATTGTTTTGGCTTTCTAATAAATAAACTCATAAATGCCTCCGTTGTCCTCGTAATTTTAGTTAGTGAGCCTGCCACATAAAAAAGATAATTTCATAGATAGCTTTTGTAAGTAAAGTTATGAAAGAAATATAGACTCTATTATATTATCGTGTTAAATTGATAATTGTTTAATGAATTGACGTTTATCAATTAGCAAGGATTGAACTTTAATGCCTCTAATCTTTACTAAAACAATTAGCTAACATACGATGGATGATATTAACGTTCTGGTTCCATCAGCAGCAATTGCTGTTCAAAACGATCAATTTGCTCAACATAATGTTCGACAATTTCCGGAATGATTTTTGTTTTAAAATGAACGTATTTTGCTGCGATGCGCTCGTTTAACTTTTTTCTTACGAAGTGGTTTTGAATCAACTTTACAATTCCTTCAACAAGTGGGTATCTTTCAATAAGCAACATAAACAAATAATTATGTTCCAAAATTCCCTTACCTGTTTTGTACTGTTCTTTCACTTGCTCTAAAATAACATTCACTTTTATATCATCGACTTTCAACAATCGACCCATTAACTTAAAATAATATACAATTGCTTCTTGCATCAATTCATCTAAAGCGGTGACAATATCCGTTACGAGTAACTCCCACTTTTCCTTTAACTCCCGTTCAATACGCTGTAAAGTCGACCGTCGACTCCAATGTTTATAACGTGAAATAATATTTTCCATTTCGTTATATGATTCATCAAGACGTTGTAACGTAAAGCTTTCTACTTGAAGGGGTAATTTTCTTTTCAAATCGCGCCATAAACTATGTTTCACATAATCCCAAACCAATTGTTTACCAAAGGGTTCAACAACTGTTCCACCGAGCAAAACTTTTCGCTCACTAGAAACGTTAATCATCGATAAATGTGGGCTTACTTTTTCCAAAAGGACTTCACGCATTGCGGCGATTTTTTCCTTCGCATGAGGTACATCCGCATGGGTAAAAATAATACAAACATTGTTCCCGCTAGCGATTAACGGCTTTAAAATATTATCAATTTCAAAGGATTCGATCCGGGCAGTCGTTGCAGAAAAACAATAAAAAATCGTATGAAACCAATCTTTAATCGATAAGTTATCATCCCGCTTTTTCACTTCATCCATAATGAGCTCTTCCCATTGGGCTGCTTTATCCGCTTCAAGTCCCCACGTATCATAAATCGAATACAACACACCATTTTCTTCATATGTATATTTGTGTAGCCGATAACCTGTTACAGGTTTTCCCGCACCTGTTTGAGCAATATTTTCACCGTATATATAATTAATAAAGGTACTTTTGCCAACCCCGGTTTTACCCGCTATAAGAATGTTTGCTCGTAATGTCATTGTCATGCTTGCCTTTCTTCCTTTTTCATGAAGAGATCAAACAATCCGTCAATATCGATCATATTAAAGATTTCTTCAAAGGCGATTGATTCACCGTTAATAATTCGCTTAGAATATTGATACGTCGCTTCTAAACAAACCATTCCTGCTGCATAAGTGAAAGATGAAGCGACTGTTGTATTAATCGCTGCACCGGCAACAGTTCCTAAACCGGGGAAATATTTTAACACTTGACCCGTTAAAAATGCAGCCGCTCGTTTACCAAGTTGCGATAATAATGTCCCATTTAAAATAGCTTTTAAGTTGTTGCCGATTCGATCGACACCGTATAAATGTAAAATTTCCATATACATTTTCATTTGTGTTGGCATTAATAATGCCGCATCAGACATCGGCACTGGACTTACAGCAATGCCCGCTGCTATCGTTGTATATTTTGGAATAATTTTTTTAATAACATGTGTGCGTTTCTGATCAATACTCCGTTTTAACGAACGAATAAACCCTTCTCTCAGCTGTTCGGGTAAACTGTTAATCGACCAATCAACTAACTCATCCCATTGCAAAAACTCTTCTGGTAAATCGAATATACTTAACGTAAATATTTTAGTCATCGGCAGTTGTTCCGTTAAAACTTCTTTTAAGGCTGCTAATTCACTTGCATCAACGGAATCAATTTGTGTTAATAAAATAGCGACTGCAACTCCTCGCTGTCTTAACGATTGGATTAATGATAGATCCAAATCAGTAACACGTTTATTTGCTGCCGAAATCGTATACCAGACGAGATGAATTTGCTCTTCCATCTGTTTATCTAAACGGGAATCGATTAAACCGAGAATGTTATCTTGAAAAGCTGTTTGCCGTTCTGCTCCTATTTCATAACCTTCACTATCATATAAAACGATATCAACTTCATCCATTTCATAACGTTCAATACCTTCTGTTACTGGTTGTCCTGAACCAACAGCCGCTAACTCTTCTCCAAATATGTAATTAACGACAGTACTTTTACCAACACCCGTTGCCCCACAAATTAAAATGTTCGGCTTTATTATACGGTTTTTCATTTTTTCATATTCCTTCTCAAAATCAAACTGGCTAAATTGATAATCATACGCATTCGTCATCGAAACACCACCAATAGGGTTTTCTTTTATTATAAATGAAGCGAGTAGAAAATGTCATTTAGTAACATTTTTGTCAAAAAGATAACTGTGTTTTTTTAAAACGATAGCTATTCAAAGCATTTTTAAAGATATAGCAATAAATAGTCATTCAGACTTTATAAATGCACGTAAATAAAGAAAAAACAGGTCTAATCGTTTTATAGCGAGTTTGCGTAAAAAGCCCACATTCTTTAAACTAAAAATCATACGTAAAATTTTATTATCTGTTAATGCTTATGGGCTTGTTCGCATAAATCGTTTCGCTATCCCCCTTAAAACGAAAACTGCTGAACAAGCTCACTTTTTATCCAAAAACTATTTGTATAATGAACACGCAAAAATGTATTTTAAAAAAGGAGATTAGTATGAAGAAAGTTATTCAATTAATCGTGATTTTCTCAATGATAATATTAGTCGCCTGTAGTATAGATGAGGATGAAGAATTAACGAAAGTTGTGCTCGCTGGTGGCGAGTGGGATAGTATTCTTTTTCATAACGGAATTGCCGAAAAAATAATTAAAGAAGGCTATGGTTATGACGTTGATATTATTATGGGATCAACAGCAGCTATATTACAAGGTGTTCGTCAAGGTGATATCGACCTAATTATCGAAATGTGGACAGATACGATGAAGGAAGTGTATGAAGAAGGAACAGAAGCGGGTGATCTCGTCACGATCGGTAAAAACTTCGATTCTATCGCTAACGGATTTCATGTGCCTACATATGTCATTGAAGGTGATCCGGAACGTGGCATCAAACCATTAGCACCCGATTTAAAAAGAGTAGAAGATTTGAAAAAGTACCCCGATCTTTTCCCAGACCCGGAAGACCCTGAAAAAGGCATATTTTATAACGGACCGAGCAGTTGGGCAGTAAAAGAAATAATGGATGATAAGTTTGATGCTTATGGGCTTGATGAAGCGTATAACAACTTTTCGGCCGGATCCCAAGCTGCATTAAATGCCGTTCTTGCCGATGCTTATGAAAAAGGAAAACCATGGCTCGGCTACGCATGGGCCCCGACAGCAACGACAGCCCTTTATGATTTAACATTACTTGAAGAAGATCCTTACGATGAAGAAATTTACAACGACACACGAAAAACGATGCGTCCACCACAAGAAGTTTACATTGTCGCCAATCACATTTTTGCCGAAAAGGCTCCGGAACTTGTCGAATTTTTCAGTAACTATGAAACGAGTCAAGATCTCACCGAAGAAGGTGTTAAATACATGTTAGAAAACGACATTTCCCCGGAAGAAACGGCCGAATGGTGGCTCGTTGAATATGACGATTTATGGACAAAATGGGTTCCGGAGGATGTCGCCGAAAAAGTGAAACAATCATTATCAAATTAACGATTAGGTCCGGGATGTCCCGGGCCTTTTTTGATTAATAATAGTTAATCAAACGAGCAACAATTCATCGATATCTAACACTTTAATTTTCCGCTGGCCCTGTTGTTGGATATATCCAGCTGCTTCAAAGTCAGCTAGTCTTCTACTTAACGTTTCCGGCGTTGTTCCTAGAAAGGATGCTAAATCTTTTTTACTCATCGGCAATGTAACCGTGTTGCCACGACTACCTAGTTGGTCAAACAAATCGGCTAAATATAGAGCCAGGCGCGTTTCGACCCGTTCTGTCGCAACACTCATCGTTTGTCGTTCGGAATTCGCTAATCGATTGGAAAATTCACTTAATATTTTCATCGCAATTGTTGGGTATTTGAGCAATAATTTCTCTAATTCATCCCCGTTAATCATACAAATTTGTGTATTAACCATCGCCTCAGCATATGCTTCATGAACGGATTGTTGAAACAGAGCTAATTCACCAGTAAAATCGCCATGATTTAATAGCCGGACAATTTGTTCCTTGCCATCTTCTGATAAATGATAAATTTTAACTTGCCCTTTATTAACGATATATAATGAGTTTGACGTATCCCCCGCATAATAAATCGTTTCACCTTTTTTAAAGGAAACTGAGCGAACGACTTGCATAATTTCTTTCATTTGTTCCGGTTCTAAATGATTAAAAATCGGCACAAGCGAGACGCAGCCTAAATGTTCATAAATGTCCCCTGTTTCGTGATGACATGAATTGTTTTCTAACATAATCTCTTCACCCTTTTAAACTTGTACTGATGATGGAATTTCACCTGTAGGCTTTTTTACGAACCTTAATTAATCGCATACCTTTTAAAATGACGAGTAAGACCCACGCTTCATAAATAAACGTGCTAGAAGCTAAGTAAATCGTGCCATATATCGTTTTTTAAAGGATGTTCTCATAAAAGTGTCGCTTTAAATTTATTTCTTGCGCCCTTTGACGAGTTCAATAATTTACGCAAAGGTCATATTATCGCAAATTTTTCTAAATAACTATTTTCTACTACTATACCACTAAACCTAGCACCATTAACCTTTTTTAAAAAAGGAATAGACACGATTTATGCCGCATCTACTTATTTACCGATTATAGGAACATCCCGCGCATCTCAATAATAAATGTTCGAATCGAATCAATATAAGCGTAATTAATATTCGGATAATCGCTGCCACAAAAATTAGCCTTGTATATTTTGTCGTTCGTAAAAATAAAGGCTAAAGTAATTTCTCCCGTTCTTGCTCAAGTTCCTTTAAGACGATCGGTAAACATGTAGCAAAATCCCTCGCCGTCATGGCCGCTTCACTATATTTTTTCGCCCAATAATTAGCACATAAACCATGAATATAAACAGCATTTTTAACCGCATGTTCGACACTTGAATGCGTCGCTAAAAAACTGACGAGCATCCCTGTTAACACATCGCCACTGCCACCTTTAGCAAGTCCTGTATTCCCCGTAGGATTAATAAAGGTTGGCCCCTTTGGAAAAGCAATCACAGTGTATTCACCTTTTAAAACGACAATAACTTCATGATCCTCTGCATATTCCTGCGCTAATTGTATCCGATTTTGTTGAATATATTCAACGGAATAACCCGTAAGCCGGCTAAATTCCCCTGGATGCGGTGTGATGATAACAGGTCCTTTTGCTTGCCAGCTTGTACGTTTTTCTAATGCGCCCGCATCAACAACGACGGGAATTTCTAAACGCAGAAGTTGCTCTAATGCTCGTCTTGTTGTTTTGCGATCAACAAGCCCGGGACCGATGGCAGCTGAAGCAATTTTTTCAGGCATTTCTCCTTTACTAATACGCATTAACCCATCAGTCATAAACGTCGCTTCAGGTACATGTAATGCAACAATAGGAAGAGCACTTTTACATGTCGCAACGATTAATCGACCGACTCCTGAGCGAATTGCACCGATTGCCGAAAGGGCGACACTTCCAGGCATTTCATCGCTCCCGGCAACGATTAAACTTGTCCCGAACGTTCCTTTGTGACCGGAAGACTTCCGAGTCGGTAGTGTCCGTAAAATAGCATCTTTTTCAAGAACAATCGTCTGGCTATCTTGCTTTAAACCAATTGTAACAACTTCAAGTTCGCCGTAATAAGCAGCTGAAGGATATAAAAAAGCTGATGGCTTCGCTCCATGAAGGGAAAATGTGTAATCGGCCTGAAAAGGTTCAGTTAATGGTTGCGAATTATTCTCTGCCACGATATTACCGCTGTTTGCTAAAACACCCGTTGGTAAATCGATCGCTATTCGTAAAGCAGATTGTTCATTGGCCCAACGGATAACGTGCACAATATTTTCTCGTAAAGGAAGACGGGTGCCTACACCTAATAGGGAATCAACAATAACATCGAATGACTTACCCTCATTCCAAATGGTAACTGTGAATCCCTGGGCCTTGTAATAGGAAAGGTGATTCTTTGCTGTCTCTGTTAAGGGAAACCCTATCGGATACATAAGCTCAACATTAAATCCCAACGAGCGTAAATACCGTGCAAGAACAATCCCATCACCACCATTATTTCCCCGACCCGCAACGATACCGATAGACATCGTTTGATCGATGTGCTCCATTATTTTTTCAAACAACCCACGTCCAGCATTTTCCATAAGCGTAAAAGGCGATAAACCTTGCTCCGCCGCTTCAGCATCCATTTGATGGATTTGTTCTTTATTATAAATGTGCATGGTGATTGTCCTTTCCTAATATATTAAAATGACTTTAATGGTTAAGTTCTCTTTGGGCTGACAACATAAACTTTAAAATGTATGGTCGAACATTTTATATGGAGTAATTATGATAAAAATATACGTCTGTTGGACATCGATCCCACCAGAATAAATTCATTAAAAATGGCCAATGAACATTTAATGAAACCTTTGATTGATTATGCTCATTCACTTATTCAATGAAAAAATCAAGGTTTTGATCCTTGCAATATTGTATACAATTTACTAAAAAGACTCTCGTCCTGCGACGGGAGTCTTTTAATAAATGTTCTATATATAACTTGTGAATATCCCTTAATTAACATACTTGTTATCTTAGTTAGAAAAATGCTCTTTGTAAAAATTAATAGCTTCTTCTAAATAATGGGATAAATGTGCTTTAAGTTCTTCTGTCTTTTCCTTTGCTTGATTAGGTGTGTCTCCGGATTCAATTAAAAATGCATATGTACTTACAACTTCTAAAAACTGTGATTCTTCTTGCAATAACGTATCAAGCAATTTTCTATTTAAGGAAAAACGAAAATTCCCTTCATTTTCTAGCATATCTTTAAATTTACTACCTTCTTTAGTAAGAGTATATTGATATGCAGTACCATCATTATTCTCATTAATGTAATTCTGTTGAACTAAACGGTTAACTTCATATTGTAATGTAGGTGAGTAAGGTCCATAATGGTGGTATTGATAATTAAATGGATAACTGTGGTTAGCATGTTTTAATAAATGGATCACTTTTTGCAGTTTCTTTCGACCTTTAACAGTTTGTGCTGAATCAAAAAATGTTAATAATTGATGAGCTATCCGAAGCATTATTTATATCCCCACAATAAATCTTCCTCATACTTTTTTGGAAAATATAAACGAGTCATTTCCAACTGCTCATTTCTTATATGTTCAATAATTTTTGATTTTGTTGCAAGTTCGATACCCGCTCCCTATGAAGAGTGTCAATTAAATCTAACAATAATTTCTCCGAGTCTTTATCGAAATAAATAATATCGTGTATCGGATCCCGAAATGCTGTCACCAGCTATCACCTCTATGATTACTAATGAGATATTTGTCAGCTTATGAAAGTAAAGATTTGCCCATTGAATATTCAGACTTTCCCTTGTCAATCACTATTTAAAATATTTGATATTTCTATCAATTATATTATACCATATTTTAACGAACAGTCGTTCTATCTAGCAAAGAAAATTGTTGATTGTCTACTCATTCATTTAGTAATCGAACAGCCACACCTCCTACAAATTTCTCTTTAACCAATTGATTACTTTTTGTTGATTTAAGTTGCCTTTTCCGTTCTTAGTTGTACTAATACGGTGGAAGATAACTTTACCTTCATTATTTCTGTCAATATAAATTTTTCCCGTATTTCCAAAGGGAATTTCTATTATTATCCCGTTTTTCACCGTTATTGTGTGCTCTCTTTCGTTAACGATAGATTTTTCATAGTCAAAGTTTAATTTTGCGATATATTCTTCCACTTCCATTCGTTGGCGTATTCCCATTGAAAAATAATCAGCAAAAAATGACGGCATAAAAACACAATTTTTATACAATTGGTTAAAGCGTAATTTGTTCTCTTCATTTAAAACTTTCAAAGCTTCAACCGAGACGGACACAGGCTTTTCCTGGCACTCATCTGTCATGACAAAGTTATTTTTTGTGTCTACTAACTGTTCATTTAATTTGTTTATAATATTATCTCTTTTTTCAACTGACGCTTTGTATTCCTTATCTGCTTCGACTAAGAGATTTTTCAATATCGCAACATCATTTTTTTCTTTTTTAAGTTTCTCTTCATAGGCTTTAATTTTTTGTTTTTCTTTTTCAAATTGATGCACTACAATTTGGTTTTCATGCTTATGTTTTACTAATTTTTCACTTTGTTCAGCAATCGTTAGTTGCAACTTGTCTATTTGTTTATATTTTTCATTTATTTGTTCCTTTATTTTTTCTAATTCATTAGTAATCCTTGTTAAATCCTTCATTTTCTTTAATAATGATGGACGTAATTCATTTATTTTATGTTGCAATAAACTTCTTTCATTTGTAAGTATGTTTATTTCATTTTCTTTCTCAACAATTTTTTGTTGTAACGTTCCCGTATCGTTTGAATTAGATTGTTTATTTTTAAGGTCTAATAATTGCTCCTTTAAAGTGGCTACGGAAGTATCATTTTCTTTTAAAACGCCTTGTAAATGATCATGTTCAATTTTTAACCAATTTCTTTCGGGGATAATCTTTTCTTTTTCATTGTTTAACTTGTCGATTTTCTTGCGGAAATTATTAATATCTTTCCTCGCCGTAAAATACTTGTGCTGTAATGTTAACAATTCGTCACTGCGTAAATGAAAACGCTCATATATGTGAAACATTTCATCCTTTTGTTCGTTATTGAGTTTATTAATATAATTTTGCAATCTTGTAATTTCCGCTTCTTTTTCCGTTAATTCATTTGAAAGTTTATCTCTTTTTTTAATATATTCGTCAAAATCAACCCTTTTTTCCTTTAATAAGTGAAGTGTTTTCGCAATAACTTCATCTGTTTGACTTAACAATCTATTAAATAACTTTTGATTTTTATGCCAAAAATTATCTAATCTATCGTTCACTTCGTTTTTTAGTTTTGTCATTTAAAAAGTCCCTCTCCCTGTAACGATGAATAAAATCAGACAATAACTCTACTCTTATTTGAAATGGTTCGACCATTTTATTTTCTCTTAATTAAAGTAAATGTGAATACAAGTTCTAATTTCTCTAAATAGCTGACAAATAAAAAAGACATCTATCGTGTGTAACTTTTCATTAATATCTTCTTTACATAATTTAAATGAAGTTTTGGCTATTTTCAATGCTAAAATATTTATTGAGCAAATATGCAATGCACTTTCCATTAATTGTAAAAAGGGCGCTCAATACTCATCATGTTGAACATTATCTAATTAGTAATTATTTCCAAAATTATAAGCAAGTTACTTAAAAAATAGTATGCAACGTTTTACAGCCTTTTGGATGATATTAGCTATTTTGAACAATTCCCTTTAACCTTGCATTTTTTCCTTGCATGGCGTCAATCGTTACTTTAATGTTCTCGCTTCTAACAGTTGCTAAATCATTAGATAATCGTTATAAATTTTAAGAGGCTAATAGCTTGTAGACTTTTTGGAGTTGGATAATTGTTCAGCGGTTGATGTTCGATGATTTTCCTAAGAATATGTTACGCTATGTTTCCGGATGCTATTTAACTATTACTAAACAAAAAGTTGTAAACGACAATTCCAGTAAGGATGACATATAAAATGGGGCTTCCTAATATTGGATTAACAAGGAAAAAACAAATCCAATAAATAAAATAATTAGTTCAAAAGCATAAAGAGCTACTAAAAAGACAACAGCAATGAAAATTATTTTTATTATCCATCATTCACCTTTAACTTTTAATTGTATATGTTTTTTGGGGAAAATATTTTTTGCAAATATGAGCGGGAGAAATTTCGCAAAATTTGCTAGTTACCGCGCTTCTGTTCCCCCACCCCAAATTGCCCGTCCACCGGTATGACCGGTCTGTTGATGAATTTCCTTTTCAACTAACTGCATGATGCCGATGTTTTCATTATGATGCCATTCATAGCCGTTTGGTGTAGCAGATGATTGTAAATTTTCGATATCATATGTTGTAAATCCTAATTCGTCAGCTAATGCAGGATTTTGTTGAATCGATTTATACAGTTGATCGTTAGCTAATTGTGCATGGACCGTATCACTTTCCTGAAGCGTATCATCAGGCAATTTCATTTCGAAGGCCGGTTCAAATACCGGGAAAACACCTGATTGAAGCTCACCTTTATCCGTTTCGACGACTGTTCTTTCAAACGGAATATTCGTTGTTTCTTGCGTAGACCCTTCTAATTCCATATTTCGTGTGTCTATTTCCATCGCTTCAGCTGAATCCACACCAATTGCTTCAAATACACCAACACCTATTAACGTAACCGCACCGACTTTACCTATGTTCTTTAAGCCTTTTTTCAACTGTTCAGAATCCCGTCGTACAGCACCTTTAGCTGTTTGGCTAATACTTTTTCCTGTATAAACCGCACCGTTTATAACACCTTTTGATATTTTAGTCGATGCTTGTTTCATGTCGTTCAATCCATCCGACTGACGTTTTTTATCCTTTGTTGCTAAACCGTACAAGGAGTTTGTCATTCCATCGGCTAAATGTGTAGTATTTTCGATAGCTTTTTGTGAAGCATTGACAACTGTATGACCGACATCTTTAATATATCGACCGGTCTCTTGATATTTCCGTTCAACGACTGATCCTACAATATTCACACCAACTTTTACAGTCCCACCACCAACAAAGTTAATAACCGAACCAACTTTACGAAACAGTCTCATAAAATTCCCCATTAATGATTAATTAGTTGTGTTTTTATTTAGTACTATTATATCATTATTGAGCGAGTGAATAAAGTTTAGCAGGCCTTTAGTGGTGGGCATTCGGTGGGGGGTGAACTAGCGATAACATGAGCTAAGTATGTAATAACGTATACTGAGCCAAGCGATAAATGTCAGTGGACGAACAATAAAAGGAACTTATCAAGCGGCAAACAGAATCTATCTACACATCAATAGGATACATGCTTATCTCGTCAATTGCGTACATTGGCCGGTTATCATTTATAATTTGCAAAATAAAAGTACTTGACTTCCTATGTTTATTAAAATATAATTTATTACAAATAGAATATTTATTTTTTTCAACTATAAAAGGTTGTTTTTCAAAGTTATTAAATTGTAGTTGAGATTTTTGCTTATTGGATAAAAGAGGTATAACTATGCCTTTTTTGCAAAATCTCATTACTTTTAAGGGCTTTGAAAAGCAACCTTTTTTGCTTTTCTCCCATAAAGTTTTGTGGTTTGTGGAGGATACGCCATGAACATTGAGTATACTCAATCGAGCGAAAACCTTCGTTATCAAATTGTTAAGCATTCAATGACTCCATTGTTGTCCAAAATATTATGGGAGGTTTTAATGATGACAATAACTAAACATGCGATTGAAAGATTTAAGGAAAGAATTACATGGGAAGATAACGAATTAGTCAAAAATTTCATTAAACACGACATAGAGAATAGTGAATTACTATACCGAATAAACGATACTGAAAAACGATTAGTGAATGGTATTGTATATGTAGTAAACTGTCAGAACAGTGAAAGACCTGTGGTGATTACATTATATTTACAGTGAGACTAATAACTTCATTAGTTAAAGGAATACTTCAATTAAAATGTCGCACCCGGGCATTAAACGGATGCGACATTTTTCTTTGTAAATATATGATTCAATCAGTCATAATACGAATTAAATCGTATAAATAGTAACGGCGATTTCGTCGATAATCGTTCCCGAAAATATAATGTTTCTCTTCTAATAGTTTTAAACCTTTTCTTACGGTTGAATCCGATAAAT
>DATGSQ010000009.1:0-30927 GCA_035302425.1 Bacillota bacterium
TTTTAAATAAAAAATTCATCTTAATTTTTTTCAAAGGCCCTTAGCTTTAAATACTGAAAGGAATTATAACCTATTTGATAAATCTCACACAAATTATTTGCTAAAGGCGTGTAGTTTTGTTAACTTATTAATGGTTTGCTAAATATAAATGATAACTTAATTGACAAAAAAATATATGTATGTTAATTTATAAGAGTTGATAAATTAATTGATTCGTGACAAGTAGAAGCACCCGCTTCTCACCTGATCAACGCCAATTTAGGTTGTTGACTGGTTCCGTACTCTTAACAGATGAAACATGTGGGGACGTGTGGGTGCATTGTGTAATTGTACCGACACGCTTTTTTATGCAAAAAATCATAAACTTTCACGATAAAAGCTTGTCATTACGGATCAACCAAAAGAGCTAAAGTTTTTACAAATAATGTGGAGGTGGCTAACTATTAGCAAGGAGAACATTGTTAATGAGAAAATTCGTGCTCGGGAAGTACGACTTATCGATTCAGATGGGGAGCAATTAGGGGTAAAACCACGTCAAGAAGCATTAAATATTGCAAAGGATAAAAATCTTGACTTAGTGCTCGTTGCACCAAATGCTAAACCCCCTGTTTGCCGAATCATGGATTATGGTAAGTATCGTTACGAGCAACAAAAACGTGAACAAGCTGCACGTCGTAAACAAAGAGTCATTAATGTGAAGGAAGTTCGCTTAAGCCCAGCGATTGGTGACCATGACTTTAATACAAAGTTAAGACAGTCCCGTCGATTTATTGAAAATGGGGATAAAGTTAAAGCGACAGTTCGTTTCCGTGGACGCGCAATTACGCACAAAGATTTAGGCCGTGAAGTTTTAGAACGACTAGCCGATGAATTACAAGATATCGCAGTCATAGAATCACGGGCTAAAATGGAAGGTCGCAGTATGTTCATGATGCTAGCTCCGGATCCTGAGAAGTAATCGTTTAACATTTAAGGGAGGTTAGTTTTATGTCAAAAATGAAAACACATAAAGGTTCACAAAAACGCTTCCGTCGTACAGGGACAGGGAAGTTAAAACGTTCACACGCATATACAAGTCACTTATTTGCAAATAAATCACAAAAACAAAAACGTAAATTACGTAAATCAGCATTAGTTTCTAAAAGCGATTATAAGCGCATTAAAACTATGCTTCCAAAATAAATTCGTTTAATAGGTAGGAGGGAATTATTATGGCACGAGTTAAAGGTGGTCCAGTTTCACGTCGTCGTCGTAAACGCGTGTTAAAATTAGCTAAAGGATATTATGGATCAAAACATTCATTATTTAAAACAGCAAAACAACAAGTGATGAAATCAGGTCAATACGCATACCGTGACCGCAGACAACGTAAGCGTGATTTCCGTAAATTATGGATTACACGTATTAATGCAGCGGCACGTTTAAATGGCCTTTCCTATAGTCGATTAATGCACGGCCTAAAAGAAGCTAATATCGATATTAACCGAAAAATGTTAGCAGATTTAGCCGTTCATGATGAAGCTGCATTCAAAGAAATTGTTGAAAAAGCAAAAGCTGCTTTACAATAACTAATATAAAAACCAGGATGAATACTCATTCTGGTTTTTTGCTTATAAATATACGGGTTAAACAAACGCACAAATCCATTAACAAATCGCTACAAAACATTAAAAATTTCCCTTACATATGCCTACTATTAAGTGATAAAACTTCCTTTATGCTCATACGATTAGATGACGAATAAAAAAATAAAGGTGGGGAAAAAATTGGAATGGATTGATCATCATTTGCAATTGTCCATTGAAGCTGTTGGAATTTTTGCCCCGATTTTATTTATTAGTTTTCATCTTTTACGGCCTTTTTTATTTTTACCTATTATTTTAATATGTATTATTGGTGGCGTTATTTTCGGGACATTAGCTGGGACGTTTTATTCTATTATCGGCATTACTCTCTCTTGTATCGTTTTTTATGGTATTATTCAAAAGTTACCACGAACATTAAAGGTTTTTAGCCGTTACAAACAAAAATTCATCGGCAAACATACACAGTTAACGACAGCACAAGTTACACTTCTTCGCTTAATTCCGTTTATTCATTTTCACGCACTATCATTATTTCTTATTGAAACATCAAATGATTTTCGAGAATATACAAAGGTTTCATTATTTTCGAGCATTCCATTAGCAATCGTCTACACGACAATTGGTCGTTGGTTAAGTGAATTATCTCCCTGGCAAATCGCTAGCATAATTTTGTTGTTTTTGCCGCTTCTCTACGCATTACGTCATAAATATAAGACAATTAAATGGGATGACTTTTTCCAAGTGAATTAAAAGGCCCATAACTCAAAACTTTTGGCTCTATTCAATATGTATGTATATAATAATGAGTAAGTTAATGACATAATATTAAACAATATTCGACATAACATACAAAAAGGAGTTTTTTTAATGAATTGGTCAACATTATTTACTATGCAAGAAAAATTAGATGAGCATATAGTTGAAAATCATCATTTGCACCATGAAAATTTGTTAGAAGAAAAATATTTAGCCTTACTCGTTGAACTTGGTGAACTTGCTAATGAAACACGTTGTTTTAAATTTTGGAGTACAAAGGAAGCGAGTGCCCGAGAAAAAATTCTCGAAGAATATGTCGATGGTATTCATTTTATTTTATCGTTAGGAATTGAAAAAGGGTATCGTTTTACAGAAAACCCTGAAACAATTGCAACAAAAAAGACGACATCGTTAACCGCACAATTTAACGACGTATTTCAAGCGATTGTTCATTTTCGTAAAAACCCTTCTGAACAAAATTACGATCACCTGTTTACTCAATTTTTACAACTCGGACAAATGTTACAATTTTCTAGTGACCATATATTCCAAGCGTATATCGATAAAAATGAAGTAAATTTCGCCCGTCAAGAAGACGGTTATTAAAAGTTTAGCGCTTTCATTCGTTTAGCGGTATAATATGGAAAAGACTATGAGGAGGTACAATGGATGGTTGAAAAGGATACAACATTAAAAATGTTTAAAGACTTAACAGATGCAAATGCCGTTCCGGGCGATGAAAAAGAGGCACGTGTCGTTATGGAACAATATATTGCTCCTTATGCAGATGATGTGTACACGGATCAATTAGGTAGTTTAATTGCGGAAAAAGTGGGCGCTAAAGACGGTCCGAAAATAATGATTGCCGGCCATTTAGATGAAGTCGGCTTCATGGTGACACGAATTGACAAAAATGGTTTTATTTATTTCCAAACCCTTGGTGGCTGGTGGAGTCAAGTCATGTTAGCTCAACGGGTGACAATTATGACGAAAGAAGGAAATGTAACCGGTGTGATCGGTTCAAAACCACCACATATTTTATCAGCTGAAGCCCGCAAAAAGCCTGTAAAAATAGACGATATGTTTATCGATGTCGGTGCTTCTAGTAAAGAAGAAGCGGAACAATTTGGCATTCGACCAGGTGATTCGATCGTTCCATATTTTGAATTTACTCAATTGAAAAATGAAAAGATGTTACTCGCCAAAGCTTGGGATAACCGTATAGGCTGTGCGATAGCAATTGAAGTGTTAAAACAATTAAAAGATGAAGATCACCCGAATATCGTCTACGGTGTCGGTACGGTTCAGGAAGAGGTTGGCCTTCGTGGTGCACGAACATCAGCCCATAAAATTAAACCTGATATCGGCTTTGGTGTAGATGTCGGTATTGCAGGGGATACACCTGGAGTTACCGATAAAGAAGCTGATAGTAAATTAGGTGACGGCCCGCAAATTATCCTTTACGATGCTTCAGCAATTTCCCATAAAGGATTACGCGATTTTGTTATTGAAACAGCCGATAAACATAATATTCCGTATCAATATTCATCGATGCCAGGTGGCGGAACAGATACAGGAGCGATTCATTTAACAGCTGATGGTGTACCATCACTATCGATAACGATTGCTACACGTTATATTCATACCCATGCAGCGATATTACATCGCGATGATTTTGAAAATGCGGTGAAGTTAATCGTTGAAGTCATTAAACAGTTAGATGACGATAAATTAAAAGAAATTATTTTAAGTTAAAACAATAAAAAACAGGTTGATCGCCGATAAAGCTTTCAACCTGTTTTTATGTTTAGGCAAAATAAGTTCGTAAAACATTTTGCACGTAATTTTGTGTTTCGCGAAACGGTGGTATGCCATTATATTTATCAACATTCCCCGGGCCTGCATTGTATGCGGCTAGGGCTAATTTTAAATTACCATCATAACGATTGAGCATTTGCCGTAAATATCGTGTGCCCCCATCAATATTTTGTTTCGGGTCAAAGGGATTTACTACCCCAAGGGAGCGTGCTGTGCCTGGCATAAGTTGCATAAGCCCTTGCGCTCCAGCATGACTTCGTGCATGATTATTATAATTTGACTCTCTCTTAATAATCGCATGGATTAATTTTTCATCAATCGAATATTTACGTGCCGCTTCTTGAATATATGTATCAAATCCTTGGGAATGAGTTGATGTATGTTCGGTTGCATAGGAACTTGGTGTTACCCCAAAGGGTTGCAAATAATTGGCAAGGGGTGCTACTTGTTGTTGATTAAGTAACATCGCTTGTTCAACTTTTTTTTGTAAAAGTTCGTTAAAAGAAAATGGCATTGTCGGCTGAAAAAGAGAATCGTCTTTTTGTGGTTCACTTAACAACGGACTTAACGATTGAAAATTGATAAGCGATTGTAGTTGATTAATATCCATGCAAATCAGCTCTTTCTAAACGTTATTCATATGTATATATTACGTCTAATGGCGCTAATAAGCAAGCTTAAATGATAGCAAAAATTTAGGGATTCATCATTTATAACATGATAAATCCCTTTTAAATGTAGTTATTGATTGGTTGCGTGTTGGATTCCTTTTTCTAACGTTTCCACCATCTGCTGTTGATGTTGACCGTCTGCTTCATTCCAAATAAGTTCAAACAAAACCCCTAGACCTGGAAGCATCTTTTCTTCGCCGCTTTGAATCGCATCGACAATTGTCGCTTCTAATTGTGATTGATCGTTTGATGAAATGTTTTCTAAAATTGCTGCCCGTAAATTTAAATCCATTTTAACCACCTTCAATATTTTTTAATAGTTTGACCATCTCCGTTTAAAATATGTATGATAAAAGAAACAGAAGATAGGATTGATAATGTTGTTAACATCGATTCAAAATGCTCGTGTGAAACAATGGCGAAAACTCCACCAACGAAAACATCGTGAACGGGAACAAAAGTTTCTTATTGAAGGATTTCATTTGATCGAAGAAGCGTATAAAAGTAATTGGCCGATTGAAACGATTATTATTACAGATGAATCCGATCTATCCGAGTGGATGAAGGCCTTTGAAGTCGTTATCGTCAATGAAATAGTTTTTAATCATCTCGCACAAACAAAAACACCCCAAGGTATTATCGCAATTGTCAACAAGCACGATTTACCCTTTAACATGACAGGACATGTTCTTTTACTCGATGCGATACAAGACCCGGGAAACTTAGGGACAATTATTCGTACAGCTGATGCCGCAGGATTTTCGGCGATCTACTTAGGACGGGGAACGGTTGACTTATACAATGATAAAGTGATACGCGCAACCCAAGGATCACTTTTTCATTTGCCCATTATCCAAGGTGAGCTTAAAGAAATAATTGAACAATTAAAAAGTGAATCATATACGATTTTAGCGACAGATTTAAGTGAGCAAACCGTAAATTATTTTTCCATCAAAAATATAACAAAGGGTGCACTTATTTTAGGCAATGAAGGAGCAGGTATTTCGCAGCCATATATTGATAGGGCTGATATAAGTGTAAAAATCCCCCTTTATGGGCAAGCTGAATCATTGAACGTTAGTGTTGCTGCGGGTATATTAATGTATCATTTAAAACAGCAGTAAAGATGAGTTTTTTATAAGTTGATCAAATAATTTAGATAAATAGTTACAATGCTTGCATGTTCATAAGTAATTCATTATAATACGTTCATGAATAGTCGAATATAAAAGCGATGAAAGAACTAAGTAACATTTTTAACGATCGATCAAGGGAAGAAACGTCATAGACTGGAAACGTTTCTATCGATTCATTGTTACGATTCATTCTGGAGCTGAACACTTAGACCTTACATACGTTAAGTAAAGGTGTTCTGGAAGTAAATTCCATTATCAATGTGAAGTGGGCATTTTAAATGCCAACAAGGGTGGTACCGCGGATGACGTCTCGTCCCTTTTTTAGGGGATAGAGGCTTTTTTTATTGATTTTTTTCAAAATTAAGGAGGAACATTTTCATGCAAGAGCAATTAAACGATTTAAAAAATGAAGCTTTGGCAAAAGTTGCTGAAACTAATTCAAGTGACGAGTTGCAAAAAATTAATATCGCATATCTCGGGCGACGGGGTTCAATTACGACCGTTTTACGGGGCATGGGTAAGTTATCACCGGAAGAACGGCCAATCGTCGGAAAGCTGGCAAACGAAGTACGTCAAGCGATTGAGCAGGCGATTGAAACGAAAAAAAGTGAATTAGAAGCAATCGCCCTTGAAGCGCAACTTAAAGAAGAGACGATCGATGTAACATTACCAGGTCGACCGGTCAATGTCGGTGGCCCACATTTATTAACACAAGTGATTGAAGAAATTGAAGATTTATTTATCGGGCTCGGTTATGAAGTGCGGGAAGGTCCGGAAGTTGAAAAAGATTATTATAACTTCGAGGCACTTAACTTACCAAAGGGTCACCCGGCCCGGGATATGCAAGATTCGTTTTACATTACAAATGAATTACTCCTAAGAACCCATACATCACCGGTGCAAGCGCGAACGATGGAATCCCTCGGTGGAAAAGAACCCGTGCGTATGATTTGTCCTGGTAAAGTTTATCGTCGGGATAATGATGATGCGACACATTCCCATCAATTTACCCAAATTGAAGGATTATACGTTGATACCGATGTACGGATGAGTGATTTAAAAGGGACCCTTGATGTATTTGCGAAAAAAATGTTCGGTGAAGACCGGGAAATTCGCTTACGTCCTAGCTTTTTCCCGTTTACAGAACCGTCTGTTGAAATGGATATTTCTTGTAAAATGTGTGGTGGGGATGGCTGTTCGGTCTGTAAACAAACAGGTTGGATTGAAATTTTAGGTGCGGGGATGGTCCATCCGAAAGTATTAGCAATGGCTGGTTATGACCCGAATAAATATAGTGGATTTGCCTTTGGTATGGGTCCCGATCGAATTGCCATGTTGAAATACGGTGTTGATGATATTCGTCAATTTTATTTAAATGATATTCGTTTCTTAAAGCAATATCACCAAGTGTAATGGAGGTTAAATAAATGTTAGTTTCGTTAAATTGGTTAAAACAATATGTTAATTATGGCGATTTAACGCCAGAACAATTAAGTGAAAAAATTACAAAGTCAGGTATCGAAGTTGATGGGATTGAATATATTACAACGGAAAAAAGTGATAATGTCGTCATCGGTCATGTACAAACGTGTGACCAACATCCAAATGCAGATAAATTATCCCTTTGTACCGTTGATGTCGGTGATGAAGTTTTAACAATTGCTTGTGGCGCACCGAACGTTGCTGCTGGCCAAAAAGTAGCTGTCGCAAAACCTGGAGCTGTATTGCCCGGTGGTTTTAAAATAAAGCGAGCTAAAATCCGCGGCATCGCATCAGAAGGGATGATTTGTTCCCTGCAAGAGTTAGGGGTTGCCGAGCGATTTATTCCAACAGAGTTCGCTGATGGAATTGTCGTTTTACCCGATGATGCTGTCGTTGGGGAAGAAGTTACAGATGTTTTAAATTTAGACGATGTCATTTTAGAATTTGATTTAACACCAAACCGTGCCGATGCTTTAAGTATGATTGGAGTCGCCTATGAAGTCGCTGCGATTTTAGATACGGAAGTTCATTTGCCACATCCTGAAGTAGAAACGATTGAAGAAGATGCGACAAAGTACATTTCCGTTCACTCTGAAGATCCGGATCTTTGTCCATACTACGGAGCGTTTATCGTTAAAGATGTTGAAATTAAACCTGCTCCCTTATGGATGCAAAACTATTTACTTGCAGCAGGTGTTCGTCCGATTAACAACGTCGTCGATATTACGAACTATGTTTTATTAGAATATGGTCAACCATTACATGCGTTTGATTACGATTTACTCGAATCAAAGGAAATAGTCGTTCGCCGGGCTCAAGAAGGTGAAACGATCGTCACTTTAGATGATCAAACCCGTACATTGACAACTGATAATTTACTTATTACTAACGGTAAAGAAGGAATTGCCTTCGCTGGTGTTATGGGTGGGGCAAATACTGAAGTAAGTGATGAAACGAAAAACGTTTTAATTGAAGCAGCTTATTTTGACCCACAAACTGTTCGCACAGGTGTTAATCAAACCGGTTTGCGAAGTGATGCGAGTACCCGTTTTGAAAAAGGGGTTGACCCAGAGCGTGTGCGTGAAGCAGGTTTAAGAGCATGTGAATTACTCGTCAAATATGCAAAGGGTAAACTAGTCGATGATGCGGTTGAATTTAATGAATTAACCATTGAAGAAAAAGTTATTACAATTGACGCAACAGCTGTTAACGAGCGATTAGGAACAAACATTTCCGTCGATGAAATGGCCGATATTTTACGAAAGCTTCGTTTTGGCTATGCGATTAACGGTGAAGAAATTACAGTAACAGTTCCAACACGTCGTGGTGATGTAACTATTTTTGAAGATATCGTTGAAGAAATTGCCCGAATTTACGGATACGACCATTTACCATACACATTACCAAAGGGTTCATCACGCCCAGGCGCTTTATCACGTCACCAAAAAATTCGCCGTCAAGTGAAAAAATATTTACAAGGTGTCGGCTTAATGGAAACAATAACATATTCATTAATGCCTAAAAAAGATGTCGAACAATTGTTAGGCCCGGATTTACTTGATGAAACATATTATCCGGTACAATTATCGATGCCTTTAAGTGAAGACCATGAATATTTGCGATTAAGTCTTTTACCAGGTTTATTAAAGACGTTGTCATACAATAGAGCCCGTTCCCAAGTTAATCTCGGATACTATGAGATGGGTTCAGTCTTTTTATCAACTGAACAACATATTAAAACACAACCAGACGAACAATTACGTTTAGCCGGTGCACTAACAGGCAATTGGTTAAACCATGAATGGCAAAAGGAATCGAAGCCTGTAGACTTTTACGTCGTTAAAGGTATTGTTGAAGGATTGTTTAAGTTTTTAAATATTCATGTAACTTATAAACAATCGACACTTCCCCAAATGCATCCTGGACGATGTGCAACGATTTATGTAAAAGATACACCTGTTGGACTTTTAGGACAAGTACATCCGCTCGTTACTAAAGCACACGATTTAAAAGAAACGTATGTTTTCGATGTTAATATGGAAGCATTGTTTGCTCATATAGCGGATGAAAAAATGTACGAGCCTGTCCCGCTTTATCCATCGATTAAACGGGACATCGCCTTTATCGTTCGTAAAGATGTCATTGCAGGAGATATCAAACAGACTATTGCAGAAGAAGGGGCACCACTTGTTAAAACAGTAGATATTTTTGACGTTTATACAGGAGAGCCGTTAAACAATGACGAACAGTCAATTGCTTATCGATTACATTTCCAAGATCCAGAAAAAACATTAAAAGATGCTGAAGTTGACAAGTTGTATGAAAAAATTGTTAAAAAAGTTAATGATACATTTGATGCCTACGTGCGCTCATAAATGATTAAAAACTAATAAAAGCCGCTCCATAACGTAAACCTTTAGCTTTATATAAAAAGGCTAAAATGATATTTTACATATGGAGCGACTATTATTTATTAAGTTATTTTATAACAAATGTTTCCTTAATAGGACGCTTCATGTTAATATGTAAGAAGAATTATTTGTCCTATTATAAGGAGATTTCGTTGGACTACACAAGGGGGTAGGCGTGTGACCCAAGATGATAAAACACGGATTCAAGTTGACATTTACAATCAAACATATACAATTGTCGGCAATGAACGAGAAGCACATGTTCGTTTAGTCTGTGGACTTGTCGATCAAAAAATGCGTGAACTAAAAAATAACAACGAAAGTTTAGATACATCTCGACTAGCTGTTTTAACAGCCGTTAATGTCATGAACGATTATTTAAAATTACAAGAAGACTATGCAAAATTGCAACGAATGGTGGAAGAGAAAGAGGATAAGTAACGATGCTAAGCATAATACTAATAGTTTTATTAATATTTGGATTTTTAATGGGATTAAAACGTGGCTTTATTTTACAATTATTCCATTTACTAGGTTTTGTTATTGCGTTTTACATCGCCCAGAAATATTATGATAAATTAGCACCTCAACTAGCGTTATGGGTACCTTATCCTAGTTTAACAGGAGAAAGTACTTGGGCCGTTTTTTTACAAACGTTGCCCCTAGAAAATGCGTTTTATCATGCGATTTCTTTTGTAGCGATCTTTTTTGCAACAAAAATTGCTTTACAAATTATTACGACGATGTTAGATTTTATCGCAGCGATTCCGATGCTTCGTTCCGTTAATAAAATACTCGGAGCGGCATTAGGGTTTGCGGAAGTTTATTTGATTTTATTCATTATATTGTTTATTTCAGCGTTAACACCGATAGAGCGTATTCAAGAAATCATTGGTGATTCGAAAATTGCGCTTTATATGATTGAGCAAACACCTTATTTATCAGAAAAATTACATACGCTTTGGTTTACAACGGTTAACTTACTTATTTAAAAGATGATAACCCTTGTAAAAACAACGACAAAGATTGAGACCACAAACTTGACAATTTCCAAATTAAAAACGAGTGGATTCAATCTTTTTATTTGCTATTTGCAATAGTTATTTATGCCGTTAGGAGTTGAGCAACTGATGGAAATTCATAAAAAAGATATTATTCGTCTATTAGAAGATATTGCCCTTTATTTAGAAATCCAAGGAGAAAATCCTTTTCGCATTAACGCCTATCGACGAGCCGCCCAAGGATTAGAACGGGATGAACGCTCTCTTACGGAAATTGATGACCTTTCAACGATTAAAGGTATAGGTAAAGGAACAGAAGCGATTATAAAAGAGTATATCGAAACAGGAACGAGTGAATTATTAACTGAATTAAAAAGTGACGTTCCAGAAGGATTGCTCCAATTACTCACCTTGCCAGGATTAGGTGGTAAACGAATTGCGCGTTTGTACAAAGAACTTAACATCACAGATATGGCGACATTAAAGACAGCATGTGAACAGGGCGAAGTTGAAAAACTTTCTGGCTTTGGTAAAAAAACAGTTGCCAACATTCTTACGGCTATCGAAGAACAGGGAACTCGTCCTGAACGTTTACCCATTGCCATTATGCTTCCGATCGCTGAGAAAATTGCCGCATATTTAGAGACGATTGAATCGATTGAACAATATTCCTTAGCGGGGAGTTTACGACGCTTTCAAGAAACGATTAAAGATATTGACTTTATTATTGCAACGGACAATCCTAAAGAAGTGCGGGCTAAATTAATCGACATTGACAATATTAAACAAATCATCGCCCAAGGTGATACGAAAGTTTCTGTAATTATTAAGGAACAATACGATATTAATGTCGATTTTCGTCTCGTGACGCGTGATCAATTTGCGACGACATTACACCATTTTACAGGTTCTAAGGAACATAATATTGCTATGAGACAACTTGCTAAACGACAAGGTGAAAAAATAAGTGAATATGGTATCGAACATGAACAAACAGGTTCAGTGCAGACGTTTGAAAACGAAGCACAGTTTTTTAACCATTTCAATTTGTATTTTATTCCACCAGAACTACGCGAAGATGATGGTGAAATAACAGCTTTTCAAGAGGAAGTTTTTTTAATTGAACAATCACACATCCGCGGCGATTTACATATGCATACGACGTGGAGTGATGGTGCTCAATCAATTGAAGAGATGGTACTCGCCGCAAAGGAACGTCGTTATGAATATATTGCGATTACAGACCACTCTAAATATTTACAAGTCGCCAATGGATTGACGGAAGCTCGTTTGCGACGTCAACGAGAAGAAATTGCTTTAATGAACGAAAAACATCCTGACATCCATATTTTCTCCGGTGTTGAGATGGATATTTTACCAAATGGAGAACTCGATTATTCAGATGAGTTATTAAAAGAAATGGACATCGTCATCGCTGCCATTCACTCAGGCTTTAATCAAACAGAAGAAGAAATTATGCAAAGATTATTTAATGCTTTAGAAAATCCATACGTTGATATAATTGCCCACCCAACTGGCCGCTTAATCGGACGTCGCGAAGGTTATGCCATTAATATGGAACAATTTATTGAAAAAGCGGCAGAGACGAACACAATCATAGAAATTAATGCTAACTTAAACCGTCTCGATTTATGTGCAAAATGGATTAAATACGCCCAAGAGCGAGATGTCAATTTAGCGATTAATACCGACGCTCATAGCACAGCAATGCTAGATTTTATGTCCTATGGAATTCGCACTGCGAAAAAAGGCTGGGCCAAAGAACAAAACGTTATTAACACATGGCCACTTCATAAATTAAAAACATATTTACAAAGAAACCGTAAGTAACTATAAAGGGGTATGCTTAATGAACAACCGAACGCTTCATGCTTTAGAGTACAACAAAATAATCGACAAGTTAAAAGCTGAAGCAGCAACAACACTTGGGATTGAACAAATTGAAAACTTAACACCACAAACGGATCTTGCAACCGTTGAAACGATGCAACAAGAAACTGATGAAGTGATGCACATTTTACGATTGAATCAAACGATTCCCCTTGGCGGTATAGTTGACATTCGTTCAAGCGTTAAACGAAGTACAATCGGTGGCATGTTATCGATTGAACAATGTTTAAATGTCGCTTCAACGATTTATGGCACGCGGCAGGCGAAAAACTTTATTAAGCAAAGTGAATTAAATGTGCCACATTTGCAAAATTATGCTGCAACAATAACGTCGTTACGAGAGCTTGAACAAGAGATTAAACGGTGTATTGACGATGAAGGAAAAATTGTTGACCGTGCAACACCAACATTAAGAAGTATACGATCGAAAATTCAGTCCCTCGAAAACAAAGTACGCGATGAACTTAACCGTTATACAAGAACAAAGAGCAAATATCTTTCAGAAGCGATCGTAACGATTCGAAATGATCGTTACGTTTTACCAGTAAAAGCCGATCAACAACATATGGTCGGTGGTATCGTTCATGACCAGTCTGCTTCAGGACAAACCGTTTTTATGGAACCGCGAACGGTCGTTACACTAAATAATGAATTACAACATTTAGCTGTTTTAGAAAAACAAGAGATTGATAAAATTTTACAACGATTAAGTGAACAAATTGCTACACATCATTTAGAACTTATGCAAAACATTGAAACGATTGCAAGGATTGACTTTATTCATGCCCGGGCATTGTATAGTGAAAAAATAAATGGTGCTCGACCAACATTAAATGACAAAGGTATTATCGATATAAAAGATGCCCGACACCCACTTATTCCGCATGATGAAGTCGTTGCTAATGATATTAACATTGGTGAAGATTATACGGCGATTGTCATTACTGGACCAAATACAGGCGGAAAAACTGTTACTTTAAAGTTGATCGGCTTAATAACATTAATGGCCCAATCAGGTATACAAGTACCCGCTCTAGATGGTTGCCGTTTAGCCGTTTTTGAACGTGTCTTTGCTGATATTGGTGATGAACAATCGATAGAACAAAACTTAAGTACATTTTCTTCACATATGACAAACATTGTCTCAATTTTACAGCAGGTGAATGAAAATACGTTAGTCTTATTTGATGAACTCGGTGCTGGCACAGATCCACAGGAAGGGGCCGCCCTTGCGATGTCTATTTTAGATGAAACCGTTGGACGAAAAGCCCGAGTTGTTGCGACGACGCATTATCCTGAACTTAAAGTTTACGGTTACAATCGGAAAAATGTTATAAATGCTTCTGTTGAATTTAATGTCGATACGTTAGAACCGACATACCGATTACTCATTGGTGTTCCGGGACGTAGTAATGCGTTTGAAATATCTAAACGGCTCGGTCTCGATGAAAGAGTGATCAAACGAGCTAGTGAGCAAATTGGTCATGATACGAAAAGTGTTGAATCGATGATCGGCTCTTTAGAACAATCAACAAGAAAAGCAGATGAAGCGTATGAACAAGCTGCTAATATATTAACAGAAAGCGAACAATTATTAACTGACTTAAAACGTGAATGGCAACACTTTTTAAACAGACGCGAACAATTATATGAAGCAGCAGAACGTAAGGCGGAGCGTGAATTAACTAAAGCCCGCCAGCGAGCTGAGCAAATTGTAGAGCAATTTCGCGAAAAACAATTACAATCCTTTAAAGAACATGAATGGATTGAAGCCCGTCATCAATTAGAAGAAGCGGAATTAACGTTAACTAAAAAGCATCAGGCGCCAGAAACTTTAGAGATGAAAAAGGAACCTATCAAACCCGGTGATGATGTAAAACTGTTATCTGTTAATCAGCGGGGATCTGTTATTGAACAATTAAATGATGATGAATTTGTCGTCCAAGTTGGTATAATGAAAGTGAACGTCAAACGGAAAGATTTACAACGAATTGACGATACCAAACAAACCGAACAGACACCTATCCCAACCGTTCGCAGCACAAGTCGGCATACATCAACAGAACTGGATTTACGAGGCGAACGTTATGATGAGGCCCTTAATCGCTTAGAAAAATATATCGATAGTGCATTATTAGCAGGATATTCACGTGTATCAATTATTCATGGAAAAGGGACGGGTGCCTTAAGAAAAGGTGTTCAACAATTTGCGCAATCCCATCCGAATATCGCATCATACCGAGACGGAAAGGCAAATGAAGGTGGCACGGGTGTAACAATTATCGAACTTCAATAAAGGGGAATGTTATGGAAACACTTGCTAAAGTCTCAATAGTCGTTGCTGTTTTGTTTATCATAATAGGAATTATATATATGTTTTAAAAAAACTTGGCTACTAAAAACATTGTTATTAGTAGCTGATTTTTTTGTTCTAAATTATAAAAAAATTTCAAAAAGGATAGACTAATCGTTATAATGGGAATATAATAATAACAAAGGGGGAGATTTAAATGACCAAAACTGATCAAAAACCGTGGCTCGTTCATTATCCGGAAGAAATTCCACACTCAATTACGTACGATGAAAAAGGCCTTCATGAAATGCTTATTGATAGTGCTGAACGTTTCGGAAATATGAAAGCGCTTCACTTCATGGGGAAAGAAATGTCATTTGCCGAAGTCTATACAGAAGCGAAGAAGTTTGCCAACTATTTACAAAAACTCGGTCTAAAAAAAGATGATCGCGTAGCAATTATGTTACCGAATAGTCCGCAAGCCGTCATTAGTTATTATGGTGCCTTGTTAGCCGGTGGTATCGTCGTACAAACGAACCCACTTTATACAGAGCGTGAATTGGCGTATCAAATGCAAGATTCTGGAGCGGAGTTTATCGTTTGTTTAGATATTTTACTCCCACGTGTATCTAATGTAAAAGATGAGACAAATTTAAAACATGTCATCGTCGCCGAAATAAAGGATTATTTGCCCTTTCCGAAAAATTTAATTTATCCATTTATTCAAAGACGCCAGTACAATATGGTTGTCAACGTTGAAGCAGATGAAACGACCCATGTTTGGAAAGAAATTATGAAACAATCACCAGATACGTATGAAAAAGTCGACATTAATCCAAAGGAAGATTTAGCCCTTTTACAATATACAGGCGGAACTACGGGGCATCCAAAGGGAGTTATGCTTACCCATTACAATTTAGTGGCTAATGTACAAATGTGTCGTCGTTGGTTGTATAAGTCGGAAGAAGCGAAGGAAGTCGTTTTAGGTGTGTTACCATTTTTCCACGTATACGGCATGACGACAGTGATGAACATGTCAATTATGATGGGCTCAAAAATGATTTTACTACCGAAATTTGATGCAGGCGAAGTGTTAAAAACAATTGATAAATTACAACCAACATTATTTCCAGGAGCACCTACTATTTATGTCGGCTTACTAAACCATCCTGATATTAAAAAGTATGATTTATCATCTATTGAAGCGTGCATTAGTGGTTCGGCCGCCTTACCCGTTGAAGTGCAAGAGCAATTTGAACGAATTACCGGTGGAAAACTCGTTGAAGGTTACGGCTTAACAGAAACTTCTCCTGTAACACATGCTAACTTTTTATGGACGAAACGAATTAATGGTAGTATCGGTGTTCCTTGGCCAAATACAGATGCAAAAATTGTTGATATGGATACACTAGAAGAAGTTGAACTCGGTGAAGTTGGCGAAATTGCCGTTAAAGGTCCCCAAGTAATGATCGGATATTGGAACAATGAAGAAGAGACGGAAGAAGCTTTAAAAGACGGTTGGTTATTAACCGGGGACTTAGGCTACATGGATGAAGAAGGTTTCTTTTATGTCGTTGATCGTAAGAGTGATATGATTATTGCAGGTGGCTTTAACATTTATCCACGGGAAGTTGAAGAAGTTTTATACGAACATGAAGCGATAAAAGAAGTATCCGTTGCTGGAATACCTGATGAATATCGCGGTGAAACAGTTAAAGCATATGTCGTTTTAAAGGAAAACTACGAAGTGACTGAAGAACAATTGAATAAATTTTGCCGAGAGCATTTAGCAGCTTTTAAAGTACCCCGCATTTATGATTTTAGAGATGAATTACCAAAAACAGCTGTCGGAAAAATTTTAAAACGTAAACTCGTTGAAGAAGATTTACAAAAAATGAAGACGAAGTAATTGGAAGAAATTATTTAATGAAATATCGACAAAATAACTTGAGAATTGACAAGTTTTATAACATTCGTTACGATATTAATGAATGACTGTTCATTCATTAATAAATTGACTCATTTAAATTAAGGAGAAAACTATGAAAAGGCAAAAACCGAAATATAAACAAATAATTGAAGCTGCACTCTCCGTTATTGCTGAAAATGGTTATCATTCATCACAAGTTGCAAAAATTGCCAAAGAAGCTGGAGTAGCTGATGGAACGATCTATCTTTATTTTGAGAACAAAGAAGATATTTTAGTATCTGTTTTCAAAGAGAAAATGGGTCAATTTACTCATCGCATCCAAAAGCAAATTGAGCGACAATCAAATGCAAGTGACAAATTACACGCACTTATTCATACACATTTTGCCCAACTATCAGAAAACTATGAATTAGCGATTGTCGCTCAATTAGAATTACGCCAATCGAACAAAGATCTCCGGTTAAAAATTAATCAAGTGTTAAAACAATATTTTAATATTATTGATCTTATTATTAAAGAAGGTATGGCGGATGGACTTTTCCGAAGTGATTTGCAATTACCTTTAGTTAGACAAATGATTTTTGGAACGTTAGATGAAACGGTAACGACTTGGCTAATGCAAGAAAGGCGCTACAATCTCGTCAAATTAACGGATGATGTTCATCGATTAATTGTCCAGGGAATTCAAGATTAATTTTTACAAAATTGATTGTTACTTCGTGATTCACTAGCGATATTTTGGTAAAGTATAGGTAGACAAGAAAGGAGAGTAAACGTGAGTAACTTACAATATGAAGTAAATGAACATATAGCAACTTTAACGATTAATAGCCCACCAGCTAATGCCCTTTCAAGCAATCTTTTGCATAAATTGTCTGAAGCATTAGATAAAGTTGAAGCGGATTCGTCTGTTAAAGTTGTTATTATTAAAGGCGAAGGACGTTTCTTTTCTGCTGGTGCAGATATTAAAGAATTTACATCATTACAAAGCGAAGCAGATACAGAACGTTTAGCGACAAAGGGTCAAGATTTATTTGATCGAATCGAACATTTTCATATTCCTGTAATCGCTTCAATTCACGGGGCAGCCCTTGGTGGTGGACTCGAACTGGCAATGGCTTGCCACATACGTCTTGTAACCGAAGATGCCAAATTAGGCTTACCAGAATTAACGTTAGGAATTATTCCCGGCTTTGCTGGAACGCAACGTTTACCACAGTTTGTCGGTTTAGCGAAAGCTTATGAAATGATTTTAACAGGGAAACCAATTTCTGGTAAAGAAGCAGCCACCTTAGGCTTAGCGAATCAAGCGGTCGCAGAAGACGATTTAGTTAATGTAACAAATTCTTTAGCGCAAAGTATTGCGAGTAAAAGTAAACCATCCATTGAAAGCGTTATGCAACTTATCCCTTATGCAAAAACGAGCCAATTTAGCGCGGGTGTTGAAAAAGAGGCAAAATTATTTAGTGAAATTTTTACAACGGAAGATGCTAAAGAAGGTGTCCAAGCATTTATTGAAAAACGACAACCAAACTTTCAAGACAAGTAAACTTAAGGAGGTTTTCACATGAACATATATGTTTTACTAAAAAAGACATTTGATACGGAAGATAAAATTGAAATTGTTGATGGAGAAATTGATGACGAAGGTGCAGAGTTCATCATTAACCCGTACGATGAATATGCTATTGAAGAAGCGATCGTTCAGCGTGATGAACACGGTGGTGAAGTTACTGTTGTAACGATTGGTGATGATGATTCTGAAAAACAATTACGTACTGCTTTAGCCATGGGAGCCGACAAGGCCGTCTTAATTAATACTGAATTTGATTTAGAAGAAGGCGACCAATATACGACGGAAAAAATTCTAGAAGCATATTTTGCGGACAAAGATGTCGATCTTATCTTAGCGGGTAATGTTGCGATTGATGAAGCGAGTGGACAAGTTGGCCCACGTTTAGCGACAAGCCTAGACATTCCTTATGTAACAACAATCGTCGGCCTTGAAATTGATGGGGATTCAGTTCACATTGAAAAAGACGTTGAAGGTGATGTCGAAAAAATCGAAACATCCTTACCGTTACTTGTCACGTGCCAACAAGGTTTAAACGAACCACGTTACCCATCATTACCCGGGATTATGCAAGCTCGTCAAAAACCTTTAGAAGAATTAGAGTTAGATGACTTAGACTTAGATGAAGATGATGTTGCACCGAAAACAGAAACCGTTGAAGTATACTTACCTCCGGAAAAAGAAGCCGGTCGCGTGCTTGAAGGTGACATCGAAGACCAAGTAAAAGAACTCGTCTCATTATTAAAAGATGAAGCAAAAGTATTGTAATAGGTGACTGAAGAAAGGGGTTTTTCAACAGTGAGCGATAAAATATTAGTCATTGGCGAAGCACAAGATGGAGAATTACGTAATGTAACGTTTGAAGCAATTGCCGCCGCCAAATTAATTGATGATGCAAGTGAAGTTGTCGGTGTATTATGTGGTGCAGACGGACTAGATCCGTTAGCTGAAGAGATGATCCATTATGGGGCAGACCGTGTCATTACGGTAACCCATGATTTACTTAAATCCTATACATCGGAAGGATATGGGCAAGCTGTTATGGCAGTTATTGAACAAGAATCACCTGATGGAATCGTCATGGGTCATACAGCTGTCGGTAAAGATTTAACACCGAAAATTGCGAGTAAATTAGACGTTGGTCTCGTTTCTGATGCAACAGCTATTGATAACGAAGATGGTGAAGTCGTATTCACCCGGCCCATTTATTCTGGAAAAGCTTTCGAGAAAAAAGTCATTACTGAAGGATTAACCTTTGCGACAGTTCGTCCAAATAACATTAAAATGTTAGAAAAAGACGAATCACGTACAGGTGACGTTACATCCTTAGATGTCGATGTTAAAGACTTAAAGACAGTTATTAAAGAAGTCATTCGCAAGCAATCTGAAGGTGTCGATATGTCTGAAGCAAGTATCGTTATAGCCGGTGGACGCGGTGTTAAAAGTGCTGAAGGATTTGAACCGTTATATGAATTAGCGGAAGTTTTAGGTGGTGCTGTTGGAGCAACCCGGGGCGCGGCCGATGCCGGTTATTGTGATTATTCCTTACAAATTGGTCAAACAGGTAAAGTTATTACACCTGATTTATACATTGCCGTTGGAATTTCCGGAGCGATTCAACATTTAGCTGGAATGTCCAACTCAAAGGTGATTGTTGCCATTAACCAAGATCCTGATGCAAACATTTTCAATATTGCCGATTACGGAATTGTCGGAGACTTGTTCGAAGTCATTCCTTTACTTATTGAAGAAATTAAAAAGTTATAATTTTGTAACAAAAGAAGTTAAATACTTATAATTAATTTATCTAGTAAGCAAACTATTAGCGTCAGTGTTTGAACGGTGATATAATTCAACACGAGTATAAAATTAAGGAGGCAATTCGAATGGCAATTGTAAATGCAACAGATGAATCGTTTGCAAGTGAGACAAGCGATGGTCTTGTACTCGTTGATTTTTGGGCACCTTGGTGTGGACCGTGTAAAATGATTGCGCCTGTACTAGAAGAATTAGATACAGAAATGGGCGACAAAGTTAAAATTGTGAAATTAGATGTTGATGATAACCAAGAAACAGCAGGAAAATACGGTGTCATGAGCATTCCTACATTACTTCTATTTAAAGACGGAAATGTCGTAGACCAAGTTGTTGGTTTTCAACCAAAAGAAGCTCTTGCTGAATTAGTTAACAAACATGCTTAATAATAATTAACGAACAAAATATGTATTGACTTAAAAAAATCGTTGGAGGGCGCATTATGCGGCAACTTGTTTTTCATCCCTTGAGAAACATGAGTCACAAAGTGTCCTTTCAACGATTTTCAACTGTTTTCACCATTTTTATTATTAAAGGACGAGATCATTTATGAAATCAAACATAAAGGAAAAAGTATCTGTACTTCCGACTAAGCCGGGCTGTTATTTAATGAAAGATAAACATGGCACAGTTATTTATGTTGGAAAATCAAAGTCGTTAAGAAACCGCGTTCGTTCGTATTTTACCGGTGCCCACGATCAAAAAACCCAGCGACTCGTCCAGGAAATTACTGATTTTGAATACATTGTCACAAGCACGGAAATTGATGCCCTCGTTTTAGAAATGAACTTAATTAAAAAACATAACCCAAAATATAATGTTTTATTAAAAGACGATAAATCCTATCCGTATTTAAAAATTACATCCGAACGACACCCCCGCTTACTCATTACCCGAAAAGTCAAACGGGATCGGGGGAAATATTTTGGTCCGTATCCGAACGTTTTAGCGGCACGTGAGACGAAAAAATTACTTGATCGCATGTATCCACTACGCAAATGTAACAACCCACAAGGTGACGAATGTCTTTATTATCATATGGGTCAATGTATCGCTTGTGGTAAAAAATCAGTACCTAAAGAAGTTTACGATGATATCGTTAAACAAATAACGTCGTTTCTTCAAGGGGGTTATCGGGAAATAAAACAACAACTAAAAGAAAAAATGTATGAAGCAAGTGAACAACTACAATTCGAACGCGCCCAAGAATTACGCGACCAAATCCAAAGTATAGAAATAATTATGGAACAACAAAAAATGGTTCTAAATGATCGTGATGATCGTGATATATTCGGGTTTAGTTATGATAAAGGCTGGATGTGTGTCCAAGTCTTTTTTATCCGTCAAGGAAAATTAATCGAACGAGATGTCGCGATATTTCCGTTTTTTGGTGAAGCTACTGATGCTTTTACGAGTTATATCGGCCGATTTTATTTCCATCAAAACCATTTAAAACCGAAACATATTTTATTACCGATTGGCTCAGAAACAGAAATTTTAGCCGAACTACTAAACACGAACGTTTATACGCCGTTTAGAGGCCAAAAGAAAAAACTCGTCGAACTAGCGATGAACAACGCCAAAATTTCTCTTAAAGAAAAATTCGCACTTATTGAACGTGATGAGGAGCGAACGATTATCGCTGTTGAAAAGCTCGGAGAAGTATTAAATATCGAAACACCCCATAGAATTGAAGCCTTTGATAACTCAAATATTCAAGGAACAGACCCGGTGTCAGCAATGGTTGTATTTATTGACGGACGCCCGGACAAAAATGAATACCGTAAATATAAAATTCGTGACGTTAAAGGACCAGACGACTATGATATGATGCGTGAAGTCATCCGTAGACGATATACACGGGTGTTAAAGGAAAATTTACCATTACCTGATTTAATTGTCGTTGACGGGGGAAAAGGACAAATAAGTGCGGCTAATGAAGTGTTAGAAGATGAACTAGGATTAGATATTCCCTTATGTGGCCTTGTGAAAGACGAACGTCATAAAACGAGTCATATTTTATATGGGAATCCACCAGAGATCGTCGCTTTAGATCGGCGCTCACAATCGTTTTACCTCGTCCAACGTATTCAAGATGAAGTACATCGGTTTGCGATATCTTTCCATAGACATATTCGCAGTAAAGGCTTATTTCAATCTGAACTCGATCAAATTCGTGGGGTAGGGGAAAAACGACGCAATTTATTGTTACGTCATTTCAAATCGATTGAAAAGATTAAAAAAGCTTCAGTTTCTGAAATTACCCGCTTAGGCATTCCGAAAAATGTTGCTCAAACTATTATTGATCACTTAAATGAAGAGGAAAGTTAAAAGGTGTATTAACCGCATTCGGCTATACACCTTTTTCATTATTCCGTAAAAATAACTTTAAACTGTACTTGATGAATGTTTTTGTTTACTTTTTCAACACATTCACATGTTGTCTGATGAACGAGATGAATAGCTTCAGCTAAAAAGCCGGCTTCAAATCGAAATTCCTTCGCAAGATCTAATTGTAAACGTCGAGCGAGAGCATCAGCCATTAATGAAAATGTTAACGAATTTTTTCTTTGTTTCACTAACTCTAAATAACCCCAGCCTAGTTTTTCAAAAATGAAATGGACATCATCTAAGGAATTTATGTCGAAGGAACGAGCCAAATTTTTCCCCATATAATACAAAATAGTTTCCGCTTCTTGACCGAGTAATTTCGGTAAGCTAACATAACGTAAAATATCATGTCCAACCGTTTGTGAATCTAGCTTATTTAAAGCTGTTAAAGGAATAAGTTGTTGTTTTTTTGTCATAGAGGCGACATCCTTTCCCACATGACGAAAGAATTTTTACATCAGTTCATTTATTTATTATGTCGTTAATTAATGATAAGTGCAAGATAAGTATGCTTTAAATCTAAAAAATGCTACTTAATGAAAACTTTTTTAATAAAATGTACCCTTTTCTTGACGGTTTTTGTTGTTAGACGTACAATAAAAGTGTTCGTAAATTGTTCACTTATTAACGATTAAAAGTTGTATCGTTGTTCGTGAGCAAATATATGTTAAATAAAACTTAATCATGAAATGACGAATAAGGGGGGTCAACAAATGGATGAACATCGCGAGTTTTACTACAAGAGATTACATTCTTTACTAGGTGTTATTCCCATTGGACTATTTGTCGTCCAACATTTAATTATTAACCATTTTGCTGTCTATGGAGAAGAAAGTTTTAATAAAGCGGCTAATTTTATGGCAAATTTACCGTTTGTCATCGTTCTAGAAATTTTTGTTATATATTTACCGATAATATTCCACGCCGTTTTAGGTGTATACATTGTTTTACAAGCAAAAAACAATGTCCAAAGATATGGATACTTCCGTAACTGGATGTTCTTTTTACAACGTATTACGGGAATTATTACGTTAATCTTCATCGTATGGCACGTTTGGGAAACACGTATTCAAGTTGCACTAGGCAATGCTGAAGTAGAATATAGCTTGATGGAAGGTATTTTAACACAACCATTTATGTTCTGGTTTTATATTATTGGTGTTGTATCCGCAGTTTTCCACTTTGCAAACGGGCTGTGGGGTTTTGCTGTGAAGTGGGGTATTGCGCAATCACCACGTTCACAAGTTATCGTTACATATGCGACAGTATTAGTGTTTCTCGTCGTTAGTTATATCGGTGTCAGAACGATTATTCAATTTGCTTATGGCGGTTAAATAAACAATTAGGAGTGAGGAATAGATTATGAGTAATCAAAGAATTGCTGTTGTTGGTGGTGGCCTTGCAGGTCTCATGGCAACAATTAAAGCAGCAGAAGCAGGAATACCTGTTGATCTCTTTTCGATCGTCCCTGTAAAACGATCTCACTCTGTATGTGCCCAAGGTGGTATAAACGGTGCAGTAAACACTAAAGGTGAAGGAGATTCACCCGACATTCACTTTGATGATACGATTTACGGTGGAGACTTTTTAGCTAACCAACCACCGGTAAAAGCGATGTGTGAAGCAGCACCAGGCATTATTTATATGCTAGATCGTATGGGAGTTATGTTCAACAGAACACCAGAAGGACTTTTAGACTTCCGTCGTTTTGGGGGAACACAACATCACCGTACAGCCTTTGCTGGGGCAACTACAGGTCAACAATTACTATATGCTTTAGATGAACAAGTTCGTCGCTTTGAAACAGAAGGCTTAGTGACGAAATATGAAAGTTGGGAATTTATCGGCGCAGTTGTCGATGAAGAAGGTATCGGACGTGGAATTGTCGCGCAAGATATTCGCTCCCATGAAATAAAAGCATTCCCAGCGGATGCAACGATTATGGCAACCGGTGGACCAGGAATCATCTTTGGTAAATCAACGAATTCAATGATTAACACAGGTTCCGCTGCAAGTGCCCTTTATCAGCAAGGAGTTAAATATGCTAATGGGGAATTCATTCAAATTCACCCAACAGCCATCCCTGGTGATGATAAATTACGTCTCATGAGTGAGTCTGCCCGAGGCGAAGGTGGACGAGTTTGGACGTATAAAGATGGAGAACCATGGTACTTCTTAGAAGAAAAATACCCAGCCTACGGTAACCTTGTCCCAAGGGATATTGCTACCCGGGAAATTTTTGATGTTTGCGTCAATCAAAAATTAGGTGTTAATGGCGAAAACATGGTTTACTTAGATTTATCCCATAAAGATCCCGAAGAGTTAAACGTTAAACTCGGCGGAATTTTAGATATTTATGAAAAATTCGTTGGTGAAGACCCACGAAAAGTACCAATGCAAATTTTCCCAGCGGTACACTATTCAATGGGTGGACTCTGGGTTGATTTTGATCAAATGACGAACATCCCAGGTATTTTTGCAGCAGGGGAAGTTGATTATTCCCAGCACGGAGCGAACCGTTTAGGGGCTAACTCATTACTCTCTGCTATTTATGGGGGAGACGTTGCCGGTGTAAACTCAGTAAAATATATTGAAGGATTAAATAAGAGTGCCGCAGACGTTTCGTCACAAGTTTTCGATCAATACGTTAAAAAAGAAGAAGAAAACTTCGAAAATATGATGAAGATGGATGGTGAAGAAAACGCCTATCAACTTCATCAAGAGCTCGGTGAGTGGATGACAGATAACGTAACAGTTGTTCGCGAAAACAAGCGACTCTTAAAAACTGATGAAAAAATTCAAGAACTTTTAGAGCGTTGGAACAACATTAACATTACTGACACTTCACGCTGGAGTAACCAAGCAGTTATGTTTACTCGTCAGTTAAAGAATATGTTACACTTAGCTCGAGTCATTACAATTGGTGCATACAATCGTAATGAAAGTCGCGGAGCTCATTACAAACCGGAATTCCCAGACCGTAATGACGACGAATGGTTAAAAACAACGATCGCTGAATTTAATGAGTCAGAGCAAAAACCAGAACTTTCCTATGAGGAAGTTGATACATCACTTATTAAACCAAGACCAAGGGATTACACAAAACGAAGCGAAGGGAGTAAGTAATAATGGCAGAAAACAAGACTGTTCAATTTATTATTCGCCGCCAAGATAGTCCAGATTCTACTCCTTATGACGAAACATTCAATGTCCCTTATCGCAGAAATATGAACGTTATCGCTGGATTAATGGAAATTCAAAAAAATCCAGTAAATGCGAGTGGCGAGAAAGTTAGTCCTGTTCAATGGGAAATGGCTTGTTTAGAAGAAGTTTGTGGAGCTTGTTCAATGGTTATTAACGGCACACCACGCCAATCCTGTTCAACGCTCGTTGATGAATTAGAACATCCGATTCGTCTTGAGCCGATGGACACATTCCCAGTTGTTCGTGACTTAGTCATTGACCGTGGACGAATGTTTGAAGATTTAAAACGAATTAAAGCATGGATTCCAATTGATGGAACCCATGATTTAGGACCTGGACCACGGATGGCAGAAAAGAACCGTCAGTGGGCTTATGAATTATCAAAATGTATGACCTGTGGTGTCTGTTTAGAAGCGTGTCCGAACGTTAACGATAAATCAAACTTTATCGGACCAGCCCTTTTATCATTACCACGTTTATACAATGCTCATCCTACGGGTGCAATGAATAAGAGTGAACGATTGCATGCACTTATGGATGATGGCGGCATTACCGGATGCGGTAACTCACAAAACTGTGTCCAAGTTTGTCCAAAGGGTATCCCATTAACAACATCAATCGCCGCTATGAACCGTGCAACAACTGTTCAATCCTTTAAAGATTTCTTTGGCAGTGACCAAGCTAATTAATAGATGACTAGATATTGAAAAACCCCTTACGAGTTAAGGGGTTTTTCTGTACATATATAACGATAAAGGAGTGTTACACAAATGAATAACATTACGTACATAAAGGATTTTACGGAGTGGAAAAAGGATTTTAAATTTTACGTGCCGATTCGTGTTCGTTTTTCAGAAACAGATATGTTCGGTCACGTAAACAATGTATCCGCTTTTATTTACTTTGAACAAGCACGTATTGATTTTTTCAAAGACCGTCGTCTATTTATGAACTTTGATGACCCAAACATTTCCGGTGTTCCCGTTGTTGCTGATTTACAGTGCGATTTTCATAAACAAATGTTTTTCGACGATCAAATAAAATTATACGTCAAAGTCGCTACTATCGGTCGAACATCTCTAGATATTCATTACATGGCGATAAATGAGCAAGATGACATATGTTTGACGGGTAGAGGGCGAATTGTTTATATTAATCGCCACACAGGAAAACCAATGCCATTGACCGATGACATTGTACAAAAATTGACGAATTAAGGAGACGTATCGATAACAACAAACCATACACTTGGGCTATTTCGGACAGACTAAGAGAGAAGTTTCGCAACCCTTAGACAAATTAATGAGTAAAAGGTTGTCCTCGGATTAGTGACGACAAAAACAGGGCAACTTGAAACTAAAGAAATCCTTAAACAAAAAATAAAAGAAGCGAGTGAAGATGTTGCGCTAGACAAACTGTGCCTTAGCCCACAAAGTGGATTTGCATCAACGGAAGACAGAAACTTAATGACCGAAAAAGACCAATAGAACAAATTAAAATTAGTCGTCGATGTTGCACATTATGTTTGGTCATAAATAAAACAAAAACTCCTGGAGTTAATAAATCCGGGAGTTTTTTTATGGGATAAAATTTTATAAAGCCAAACAGACAATTATTTGAAAAACTGTTTGCGATATTGCAAGGGTGTCATTCCTTTTACACGTTTGAACCGTTGAATAAAATGACTCTGATTAACGAAACCATACTTCCTATAAATATCCTCCATTGGCTTAGATGTAGTCATGAGTTCGTAAGCGATTTCATTTATTCGACATTCAGTAATATAATCTCCGACGGTTTGCTCCAGATGGTCTTTAAATAAATTATTAATATGGGTAGTAGAGAGCTTTACTTGCTGAGAGAGCCATTCAACGGATAAATTTGCATCTTCCAAATGATTATTAATTAAATTCAAAATAAGTTCAACATGGTTGTTACTATCAATGAGAGTATTACTACCTATAATGTTTAGTTTAATAGATTCGATAAACTTAGGAATATACAATAAATACTCTGAAATGTTTTCCAGTGAATCGATAATATTAATCACTTGAAAAACATGGGATAGTACTTTTGGATGTAATTGGCTCTTCAAAGCATGTTTCTTCATAATACTAGTCACTATACTCGAGAAAAAAATTCGCGCAATATAAACTTGGTCATTCTCATCAAGGTCTAATAAGTCAAAACAAAAATTAGTTAAATGATGTTCACATATTTTAAAGTCTTTTAAATTCAGGCCTTGGAACAATTTTTGTTCGTACTTAATGAACTTGTTTTTTAGATCAGCAAGTAAAATAGTGTCAAGTTGTGGAGAGCTTTCTTCACTTCTTAAATCAATGATTTCAATAAATATCACATCTTTCAATAACTAATTATTGTGTAGCGGTATACAGAGATGCACATCATTAAAAATCATTACGTACCATAATAATTATATGCATGGGTAATTATAAATATGACAAATCTACTAATATATAATAACTAATTCATGTGATATAGCATAAATAAATTTATTACTAGAAAGTATTTTGGAAATATTAAAGACATTATATAATACGATTGTTAAAGGTAGGTTAAATGTAACAGTTGAATTACGATTATTATGAATAATGGCAAAATAATTTAATTATATATTGAATTTAAATATATATTAACTATCTTATATCTTTATGACTATATATTTATGTACTAATTTTCATCATAAAAATGATTAGTTCAATGTTTTGTCATATAAATATTTTAAAAACAAAGTAATATGTTCTCTTTGCAAACTCCTCTTATTTAATCTTTTCTAAACTAGGTATTGATATACGGAATGATTTGAGAGGAGGAAACAAATGAGAAATGCAAAAGGGTTTTCACTCATAATGATTTTCTTATTACTTTTCCAAATTGCCCATAGTGGTCTAAGTTTTATGGCGGCAGCAGAGGGTAAGCAAGGAATTTATCAAGATTCTACAAAACTACTCGTTGAAAACAAATCTTATGATGAAAACTCAATTACATGGCAAGTCGTTATTAACGAAGCAAAGCAAGCAACAGAGGAACTCTCCACAACAATTACTTTCAACAACGGTCAGACCCATGGATCTATTGAAGATTCAGATGATGTCGATATCGAAAAAACTAACCAAGGCTATGAAATTACAACTCCAGCAAGCCAACAAACCCATAAAATTACACTAACAACTGAAATAACTAATAACGAACAAACGGAATTTAATTTATTAGCAGAAACTGAATTTAAAGATGAAACGATTATAGCAGAAGAAACAGTAGAAATAGTAAAAGAAGATTCAACGGCAAAAGAAGAATTTGAACAGGAAGCAAAAACTGAAGAAGAGAGTACAGAAGAAAAATCAGGTGATGGAGAAAAGGATCAGGCAACAGCAGAAGAACCTGTAAAAAAGGATAAAGGTGAGAGTAATGACAACGAGCATGTAAATGAAGATATTACTGATGAGGTTGTTGAAGAGTCACATATATCTTTTATAACACCGTCAGTATCCACAGCTTCACCAGGGGTGAAGAGTAGTAGTAACTGGCCAAGTCCAGGTTCACTCAACTTAGAAAAAGAGGAAAAATCAACAAGTAATTTTGCTGAATGGGAAATAGAGTTAGAAGTTGAAGGGAAGGATTTACAAACGAGTTCTGATATTGTACTTGTCTTCGATAAATCAGGAAGTATGAATGATCGAGGACGTTTACCAAAAGCAAAGCAGGCAGCTATAGACTTTACAAACATCGTTTTAGGTGAAGGGTCTAATGCTAGGATTGCGCTTGTAGAATTTAGCGGAGAGGCAACAATGACGCAAAACTTTACGGGACATCAAAATAAAAATATCTTAATCAACCGAATTAATAGCATTAGAGCAACAGGTGGAACGAATATTCATGCTGGTTTACATCAAGCGAAATTACTTCTCAATGAGAGTGATGCAGAGCATAAAACCATCGTTTTATTAAGTGATGGAGAACCGACTTATAGTCTAAAAGCAGGGGGTTATGAGCAACCATATAGCTGGCCAGGTAACAGATATGACTTTTTATTAAAAGACTTTGATTATTCAACCAGAATTGGGAATGGAGTAGTTGGAAATAGACCTGATTATGGTTGGAATAGATACAGGTGTGGTGGAATAATTTTTCCACGATATTGTTACGACCCGCACGTCAATGATCATGTCATCCCTACAATCTCTGAAGCAAAGCATATTATGGATTCTGGCATTGACATTTTTTCCGTTGGTCTTGAAGTCGGGAATGTACAAGACGCTATTTATACGTTAGAAAATAGTCAGAATAAAGGTTTTTATTCTGGTAGTGAAGACGACATGGAAGAAATCTTTGAAAAAATCGCCGCGAGTTTAACGTATGCAGCAACAGAAGCAGTTGTAACTGACCCACTCGGAGAGATGTTTGACTTAGTTAAAGATGGCAGTTACAACGGTGAAAATTTTGAAGCATCACATGGTATTGCTACTTGGGATGAATCAACGGAAACGTTCGAATGGGATATTGGCAGTATTAAAGAAGGGGAAACTTATACACTCAAATATAAAGTGACTTTTGATTGTGAGAAAGATCCAGAAGTCAACACAAAATATCCGACAAATAAAGAAACAACGATGAGTTATAAAGATTATACAGGTTCAAATGCAACGAAAAATTTTCCAATTCCAAAAGTTCAGATTGATGAGGCACAAATCAAGAGGGTCGGCTACCGTGTCAATGTTGATGGAGAGCCGATTGATGAGAATGGAGATGTTGTTTCATCATGGCAAGATGCGAAACAATTTTATGATGATATAGTAACAGGTCTCCAACCTAACCAAAATCATGAGATTGATGCAGGTGATACGCCTGGTGGATATGTCTTGCATCAAGACTTTACAGATCCAGCAATTGTAAACGTGGCAAATTTAGTTTGTAATCTAGCACTCTTC
>DATGSQ010000010.1:0-13377 GCA_035302425.1 Bacillota bacterium
CCCCTAAGCAAGCTTAGCTTGCTTAGGAGGCTGAGGCCGTGCCGGCGGAAAGCGAAGTGTAGCCGAACAATACACAGAGAATCTATTGAAATTTAAGGAAAATATAAAATTCTGATTTTGTATACTTTTTTAAATCGATGAATTATGAAATTGATTCTACTTTCTATCATAACATTGATCCATAAAAAAAGACTGTCTATTAAACAAAATTTTAATAGACAGCCGTTAATTATTTATTCAAGAACGTTTAAAACATTTTTCACTGATTCAACTGACTTATCGAGGGCTGCTTTTTCCTCTTCTGTTAAGTCGAGTTCGATAATTTCTTCAATACCATTTCCACCGAGAATCGTTGGTACGCCTAAGTAAATATCGGAATATCCATATTCACCTTCTAAATAAGCGATTGACGGTAAAACGCGGCGCTGGTCTTTAAGAATCGCTTCAGCCATAACGGTTAATGAAGCTGCTGGCGCATAATAGGCACTACCATCACCTAATAATTCAACGATTTCACCGCCACCTGTACGTGTACGTTGGACGATTTCATCGAGTCGTTCTTTAGGAATAAGCTTCTCTAATGGAATTCCACCGGCATAGGAGTAACGGATGAGTGGAACCATATCATCACCATGTCCACCTAAGACGAAACCTGTGACGTCTTTAACGGATAAATTAAGTTCTTGCGCAACGAAGGTACGAAATCTTGCTGTATCGAGAACACCTGATTGTCCAATAACACGCTCTTTTGGAAAACCTGATTCTTTAAAGACTGTGTAAGTCATTGCGTCGACAGGATTTGTTAAAACGAGAATGAAGCAATCTGGTGAATATTTCACAATTTCTTGGGTGACAGATTTCATAATTTTCGCATTCGTATTGACTAAATCGTCACGGCTCATGCCTGGTCGACGGGCAATACCTGCTGTAATGATGACGAGATCCGAATCTTTCGTATCTTCGTAATTAGCTGTCCCGATAATGTTAGCATCAAACCCCTGAACAGGGCTTGCTTCTAACATATCGAGGGCTTTTCCTTTTGTTGGATTTTCCATATTAGGAATATCGACGAGAACGACATCTCCTAATTCTTTTTGTGCGAGCATAAGTGCTGTTGTTGCTCCGGTAAAACCTGACCCGATGACTGAAACTTTATGTCTTTTAATCGCCATAGGAATTCTCCTTTTCTTTCATTACATATTTTTAATTAATTCATCAGCAAACTCTGAGCATTTAACTTTTGTTGCACCATCCATGAGTCGAGCAAAGTCATAAGTAACGACCTTTGATTGAATTGTTTTTTCCATAGATTTCGTAATAAGTTCGCCTGCTTCATGCCAGCCGATATGCTCAAGCATGAGAACACCTGATAAAATAACTGATGATGGGTTTACTTTATCAAGTCCTGCATATTTCGGTGCTGTACCGTGGGTTGCTTCAAAGATCGCATGACCTGTGTCATAGTTAATGTTTGCCCCAGGAGCAATTCCAATTCCACCAACTTGGGCGGCAAGTGCATCGGAAATGTAGTCGCCGTTTAAGTTCATCGTAACGACAACATCATGCTCTTTCGGACGTGTTAAAATTAATTGTAAGAAGATGTCAGCAATCGCATCTTTTACGATAATCTTACCAGCATTTTCTGCTTCTTCTTGTGCTTTATTCGCTGCATCTGTCCCTTGTTCTTCTTTAATACGGTCATATTCAGCCCATGTAAATACTTTATCAGCAAATTCTGCTTCGGCTACTTCATAACCCCAATCTTTGAACGCACCTTCAGTAAATTTCATAATATTACCTTTATGTACTAAAGTAACGCTCTTACGGTTATTATCAATTGCATATTGAATGGCTGCACGAACTAAACGTTTCGTACCTTCTTCAGAAACTGGTTTTACACCAATACCTGAAGTTTCTGGGAAACGAATATTTTCTACACCCATTTCATCTTGTAAGAAGTCGATAACTTTCTTAACTTCTGGTGTACCTTTTTCCCACTCAATACCTGCATAAATGTCTTCAGTATTTTCACGGAAGACGACCATGTCTACATCTTCTGGACTTTTAACTGGTGAAGGAACACCCGTGAAGTAACGAACTGGTCGTAAGCACGTAAATAAGTCAAGTTCTTGACGTAAAGCGACGTTTAATGAACGAAAACCACCGCCAATTGGTGTTGTCAATGGTCCTTTAATAGCTACTTTATATTCATCAATAACTTCTAATGTTTCATCAGGAAGCCATTCGCCAGTTTTATCAAATGCTTTTTCTCCAGCGTAAACTTCTTTCCATGCAATTTTCTTTTCGCCGTTATACGCTTTTTCAACGGCTGCATCTAACACACGAACAGCTGCTGCCCAAATGTCTGGACCTGTTCCATCCCCTTCAATAAATGGAATAGCCGGATTGTTAGGAACTTCTAACTTTCCATTTTCTACGATGATTTTTTTACCTTCTGACATTATTTTACCTCCTAATAATTCTCATACAAATATAGTTTAACATAGATTAATAAACGAGCAATGAAAACAGAGAAGAAGCTCACCTCTTAAAAAAAGGGAGCTCTCCATATCATTTACGTACGATCTTCAAGGGCAATGTATTCTTGTGTAGACGGACCTGTATACTCTGCCCGTGGACGAATGAGGCGGTTATTCGCATATTGTTCTAACATGTGAGCTAACCAACCAGACACACGACTTACGGCAAAAATCGGTGTAAATATATCGTGATCAATACCTAAGCTGTGATAAACTGAAGCGGAGTAAAAGTCAACGTTTGCTGGTAAGCCTTTTTCTTTCTTAATGTACTCTTCAATTTTTACAGACATGTTGTACCATTTTGGTTGATTCGTCAATGTTGTTAACTCTTTTGACATTTCACGTAAATGTTTTGCGCGTGGATCACCTTTTTCATAAACGCGATGGCCCATCCCCATAATTAATTCTTTATTAGCTAATTTTTCTTCGATGTAAGGAATCGCGTTTTCTTCTTCCCCAATTTCCATAAGCATCTTCATCACTTGTTCGTTCGCTCCACCATGCAATGGTCCTTTTAATGTCCCAATCGCAGTTGTAATACCCGAATATAAATCAGATAATGTAGCAACACAAACACGGGAAGCGAAGGTTGATGCATTTAATTCATGGTCCGCATGAAGAACGAGTGCTTTATCCATCGCTTCAACTTGAATATCTTCCGGTTCTTCACCGTTTAACATGTATAAAAAGTTTGCCGCATAACCTAAATCCGTTCTCGGCTTAACTGGTTCTTTACCATTACGCATTCGAGCAAAAGTGGCGACGATTGTAGCAATTTTAGCTTGTAAACGAAGCGCTTTTCGTTTATTCGCTGCCTCGTCCATTTCATCAGCTTCTGCATCGTAAAGCCCGAGAAGAGAGACTGCCGTGCGAAGGGCTGCCATCGGATGAACAGCTGATAAGTCATAAGAACGAAAATGTTCAACAATTCCTTCAGGGATTTCCATATGTTCATTAAGTTCTTTTTTGAATGTTTCTAGTTCCGCTTTTGTTGGTAATTTTAAATTCCATAATAAATAAACGACTTCTTCAAAGCTTGCATGCTCAGCTAAATCATCAATTCGATAACCAACATACGTTAATTGATCGTCGATAATTGAACTAATAGATGATTGTGTTGCAACGACTCCTTCAAGACCCTTTGACGATGTCATAATCAACTCTCTCCTTTTATAAAAATGTTTAATTTTTATCTACCTTTTAATTATAAAGTATTCATATAGTAATGTGAATTGAAAGCGTTTATTTTCCAGTAGATATTGTTGCTTTGTTAGAAAAATTATGTAAGAAGTATTTCAATCACTTTTTCACTATGAATACACATATTACACCCATTATTACCATATACATTCAATACGCATTTATCAAGGGATTTCATACATAAATAGTAGGTGTTCGTATGAATAATTTGTGCCTCGTACAATTTGCTAGATTTTTATTAATTGTTTTTTGTTTTATAGCATTTTATTTCATCATTAAGCAGACAATTTTTATTTGGTATCCGTTAATTATTGTTGTAAGTTTAACCCTTGTTTGCTACCCAATTTCACGTTTTTTAGCAAAAAAACTGCATCTACCACATCTTATTGCTTCAATCGTTACAGTATGTCTTATATTTAGTGCACTCATTATAATTGTTTTTTGGATAACTTTAGAGTTTTTTAAAAGTATGGTACATTTTATAAATTTGTTTTCCCATCATTTTGAGCATTTACTGTTGACGATGAAAAACTTTTTTGAAAACAATATTTGGCATACGTACAAAAACTATTTGACGACAAATCAGCAACAACTAATCGAACAACAATTGCAACAAATGGTCGGACAACTAAGCGAATTAAGTATTTCTTTATTACAAAATATCGCTTTTAAAATGATGAAATTGTTAGGCGTTTTTCCTTATTCAATTATGATTTTATTGTTTATTTTAATGGCGACTATTTTAATGACGAACGATTGGCCGCTCATAAAAGCGAAATTTACTAAAATGACTCCGCAAGCGATTAATGACTCACGCATTAACATCATGAATCATTTTAAAAAATTATTCGTAAGTTATTTACAAGCTCAATTAATTATTGCAACGATTACGGCTTTAGTTCTTTGGATCGGTTTATCGTTTTTAAAAGTCGAACATGCTTTAACAATCGTTATTATAACAGCTATTGTTGATTTGTTACCTGTTGTTGGAACAGGGTTAATATTTATTCCGTGGATTGTTTACTTGTTTATCATTGGTCAATATTCATTGACGATAAAACTAGCCCTTCTTTATGGGGCCGTTGTCATTTTAAGGCAATTAATTGAGCCAAAAATAGTTTCTGCTAAAATTGGTATTCGCCCTTTAACCGTTCTTATTAGTTTATTTTTAAGTATACAAATATTTGGAGCCCTCGGTCTTATTTTAGCACCATTAATCATTATTTTTGGCCATGCCCTTTATCAAGCAGATGTCCATCGCCAACTTTGGCAATTTATTAAAGGTTAATTAACGCCGCCAATAAATAAATGTTCCGCGGTTAACCATGTTTTGTAATAGTTTAAGTAAATATTTTTTTAGTAAAAAGCGTGTCAAAGGGATGAGCAAAATAAGCCCAATAGCATCAGTAATAAACCCGGGAATAATTAATAAAAAAGCCCCGATTAAAATACAAATACTATTGATCATATAATCTGTAGGATAGTCACCACGTTGCCACGCTTCTTGGGCTTTACGCAAATTTTCCAACCCTTGATATTGCGCTAAAACGACACCAAGTATCGCTGTTAAAAATATTAGACCGATGACTGTCCAAGCTCCTAACGTATTGCCAACCCACACGAAAAGTAAAATCTCAATGACTGGTATGACGAAAATAAACAAGAAAAATATGCGCATGTTTAAACAACCTTTCTTAGCATGTTACAAAACGCTCGCATGGCCAGCGTATATATCGCCACTTGAACTATCGACAGTAATATACGTATTTGGTTCTATTAATTCAAAGGCGTTTTTAACACCGACGATTACAGGTATACTTAAACTTAAGCCGACAACTGCTGCATGGGATGTTAAGCCACCTTCAACAGTAATTAATGCACCTGCTTTTTCAATCGCTGGCATCATATCACGGTCGGTTGCATACGTAATTAAAATATCGCCTTCTTCTACGTTTTCAATGGCTTCTTCACTATTATTAACGACAACAGCACGTCCATAAGCACTGCGTCTGCCAATACCGATTCCTTTTGCGATGACATCACCAATCATATGAATTTTCATTAAGTTCGTCGTTCCACTTTCACCGAGTGGAACGCCTGCTGTGATCACAACGACACTTCCCCGTTCAACTAATTGAGTATTGAGTGCACATTCTACAGATAAATCGAACAATTCATCAATTGATAAAGCTGGTTTACTTTTTACTGGATAAACACCAAATACGAGTGCTAATTGTCTATTAATACATTCGGAAAATGTAACAGCTATAATCGGTACGTGGGGCCGATATTTAGCAATCATTCGGGCTGTATAGCCACTTTCCGTTGGTGCGACAATAGCTTTTGCCCCTAGCTGTAAAGCCGTATGAGTAACTGATTGGCTGATCGCATCGGTCATTGTCGTTTGAATAACTTTCATATTTTCATTAAGGGCCCAATTATCTTGTAAATGTTTTTCCGATTTCAAGGCTATGTTACTCATCGTCTCAACTGCTTCTAATGGATAATGACCTATAGCTGTTTCACCAGATAACATAATCGCATCTGTTCCATCAAAAATAGCATTCGCAACGTCAGACGCTTCAGCCCGGGTTGGACGTGGGTTACGTTCCATCGAATCTAACATTTGCGTCGCTGTAATGACAGGTTTTCCAGCTAAGTTACACTTGCGGATAAGATGTTTTTGCACAAGGGGTACATCTTCAGCTGGTATTTCTACGCCTAAATCACCGCGCGCAACCATTACACCATCAGCAACTTCTAAAATTTCATCAATATTATCGACACCTTCTTGGTTTTCGATTTTTGCGATAATATGAATATGTGTTGCATCATTTTCTTCTAACAAATTTTTAATCGCTAAAACGTCTGATTGGCGGCGAATGAAAGACGCAGCGATAAAATCAACCTCTTGCTCTATACCAAATTTTATATCTGCAGCATCTTTTTCTGTCATCGCCGGTAAATTAACACTAACATTTGGGACATTAATCCCTTTATTGTTAGAAATTTTGCCTGAGTTTAAAGCAACCGTTTCAATAATTGCTTCAGATTTATGTAAGGCGGTCACTTCAAGTTCAATTAATCCATCATCAACTAAAATTTTATTTCCGACGGACACATCATCAATTAGACCCGGATAAGTAATGGAAAACTTATCTTTCGTTCCGGTGACAGAGTTCATCGATATGTTAACAGTTTGCCCTTCGGTAATATTCGCTTCTTCGTTTTCAAACGTTTCTGTACGAATTTCTGGACCTTGTGTATCTAATAAAATGGCGATTTGTTTTTGAGCATTTTCCGCTGCTTGTTTTATATGAGCAATCCGCTGTGCATGTTCGGCGAAATTGCCGTGGGAAAAGTTGAGTCGTGTAACATTAACCCCCGCTTCAATAAGACTTTGTAACATTTGTAATGAATCAGAAGCAGGACCTATCGTTGCAACAATTTTCGTTTTTCGCATACATGTAGCCTCCTCATTAGTTTACGTCGATAATTCTTTTGACAAATTGTACAATTCTTCGAGAAAAGGTCGCTTGTTATTAAAAATTTCTTGCAATGAATGGCTAGTTAGTTTATTTTGCCTCATTCCAATCATTTTACCATAATCTTTATTAAGAAGGAGTTCAACAGCCCCTGCTCCTAGGCGACTCGCTAGTACACGATCCTGTGCTGTTGGTGATCCGCCCCGTTGAATATGACCTAACACTGTTACACGGGTTTCGAGTTGTGTCGCTTGTTCGATTTTTTCGCCATATTCAATCGCATTACCTACACCTTCTGCTAATAAAATAATACTATGCTTTTTGCCCCGTTCATAAGTACGTTTTAGCCGATCGGTTACTTCGGTAAGGGATGCTGGACGCTCGGGAATAATAATACTTTCCGCTCCATCAGCTAACCCTGCCCAGAGGGCTAAATCACCCGCATCTCGCCCCATCACTTCAATGACGTACGTTCGCTCATGGGACGTTGCTGTATCACGTACTTTATCAATCGCATCGATAATCGTATTTAACGCTGTATCAAAACCGATCGTAAAATCAGTGCCGACGATATCATTATCAATTGTTGCTGGAACACCGACTGTTGGAAAACCTTTTTCAGCTAATGCCTGCGCTCCTTTTAAAGAGCCATCACCGCCGATGACGACTAAACCATCAAGCGCATGCGTTTGTAATTGTTCAAGCGCTTTTAACTGGCCGGCTTCTTCCATAAATTGTTTTGAACGTGCTGAATGAAGCATCGTCCCACCGCGATGAATAATATCACCAACTGAACCTATTTGTAGTTGAGCAATGTTTCCTTCGATTAAACCTTCATAACCATAACGAATACCATAGACATCAATATTATGATAAATAGCCTTTCGAACGACCGCACGTATAGCAGCGTTCATCCCCGGGGCATCTCCCCCACTCGTTAAAACACCTATTTTTCTCATCTGTAAAGCACCTCAACATATGTTCTTCATCGTTTACTAGGATTAATGCTTAAAAATAAATAAGCGATGCGTTACCTTTAAACAAAATTTTGCGTATAAAGGGAACGAAAACGTACGTAATATTCTTTATCCAATTTTTAGTGAACAATCTACTTTTATTTTAACATAATTTAAAAGGAAGTTGCGTTAAGTTTATGTAAAATATGTTATTTACTATGTAACTTATCGTTCAGGCAATTTTTATATAAATTATAATGTTAATTGTTACGGCATACTAATTTCCAAAGGACTTCGAAAAAAAGAGTGGCTCAACGATTGTTGTTCCACTCTTTTTTAAAATTAAAAATAATATTATTCTATAAATGCACCAATTTTTTTATATTTTTCCCAACGTTGTTCTAATAGTTCTTCTGTTGTTAGACGAGTTAAAGTAGCTAATGTTTTGTCTAATACTTGATCAATAGATTTTGCTTGTTCTTCAACGTTACGGTGAGCGCCGCCTCGAGGTTCTTTAATAATTTCATCTAAAATACCTAACTCTTTTAAATCATAGGATGTTATTTTCATTGATTCGGCCGCTTGTTTCGCTAAACTAGCATCCTTCCATAAAAGTGCCGCCGCACCTTCTGGGGAGATAACTGAATAAGTTGAGTTCTCAAGCATATGGATCCGATCGCCAACACCTAAAGCTAGAGCTCCACCACTACCGCCTTCACCAATAACAATACAAATTATTGGTACGGTTAAACCTGACATTTTCATTAAGTTACGTGCGATAGCTTCACTCTGACCCCGCTCTTCTGACGCTTTACCTGGGTCTGCCCCCTTAGTGTCAATAAAACAAACGATTGGACGGTTAAACTTTTCCGCTTGTTTCATATGTCGTAACGCTTTACGATAACCTTCGGGATGTGGCATACCAAAATTACGACGAATATTTTCCTTCGTATCTTTACCCCGTTGATGCCCAATAACAGTAATCGGTTGGTCTTTATAGGTGGCAATACCAGCAACGATTGCAGCATCGTCACCAAAATAACGGTCCCCGTGAAACTCAATAAAATTATCAAACAATCGCTCAATATAATCGAGTGTCGTCGGGCGTTGTTGATGACGGGCAATTTGTACACGATTCCAAGGACTTAAATTACCATAAACATCTTCTTCCAAAACAGCTAAGCGATTTTCTAATGTTTCAATTTCCTTAGTTAAATCAATATCACTGTCTTTGGTCAGCTTTTTTAATTCGTCGATTTTTTCTCGTAAATGAACGATTGGCTTTTCAAATTCTAAAATTTGCTTCATCCTTCTGCCCCACCTTTCTGGTGCAGTTTTAATAATGTCGTTAAAAACTGTTTCATTTCATGGCGATGGACAACCTTATCCAGTTGGCCATGCTTTAATAGGAATTCTGCCGTTTGGAAATCATCCGGAAGTTTTTCCCGTGTTGTCTGTTCGATAATTCTTCGCCCAGCAAAGCCAATTAATGCTCGGGGTTCAGCAATATTATAATCACCTAACGATGCAAAACTTGCTGATACTCCACCAGTTGTTGGATGGGTCATGACTGAGATCATTAAGCCACCTTCTCCAGAAAAACGCTCGATTGCCATTGATGTTTTCGTCATTTGCATTAGGCTTAAAACACCTTCTTGCATGCGCGCTCCACCGGAAGCTGTGAAAATAATGAATGGTATTCTCTCTTCTCGAGCTCGTTCGATGGCACGGGTTATTTTTTCTCCAACGACAGAACCCATACTTCCCATACGAAAACGTGCATCCATAACAGCTATGGCAGTTAAATAACCTTCAATCGTACCTTTACCCGTTACGACGGCTTCATTTAATTTCGTTTTTTTACGGTCGCCAGCTAATTTGTCCTCATAATCAGGAAATTTAAGAGGATTACTCGTCCGTAAATGTTTGTCCCATTCAATGAAACTATTTGGGTCAAATAAACTATTAATTCGCTTCGAAGCATACATTTGCTCATGGTGGTCACAATTTGGGCAAACGTACAAATTATTTTTCATTTCTTTACGATAATATATTTTATTGCACGATGTACATTTATGCATTAAACCCTCTGGTACTTCGGCCTTTGAATGTTCATTCGGTTTAGAACCTTTTTTTCTACGACGTCCAAATATTTCTCGAAGCAAGGTTATTCCTCCTTTTTCTCGTCTAATTTACTGATTCATCTATTATAGCAAATAAACGTTAAGCTTGTTTACTTAATTCGCTAAGGGACCTCGTTTTTTCCGCAATTTCTTCCGGCGAGACGTTTACTCTTGCGACGCCTGTTTCCATCGCTACCCGGGCGACACTAGCAGCTACAGCTGGAGCAACCCGCGGGTCGAACGGTCCAGGAATGACATAATCTTCATTTAGTTCTTCATCACTAATAAGCTCGGCGATTGCATGGGCTGCGGCAATTTTCATCTGATCATTAATTCGTGTTGCCCGAACATCTAAGGCGCCACGGAATATTCCTGGGAAAGCTAACACGTTGTTCACTTGGTTCGGATAGTCAGAACGGCCTGTCCCGACAACTTTAGCACCTGCACGTTTAGCGACGTCTGGTAAAACTTCCGGATCTGGATTAGCCATCGCGAAAATAATAGGATCATCGTTCATCGATTCAATCATCGTTTCAGATAATATATTAGCGGCAGAAACACCGATAAAGACATCCGCTCCTTCGATGATCGTTTCTAAGGAACCTTTTTGTCGTTGTAAATTAGTCGTTTTGGCAATTTCATCTTTAATCTCGTTCATTCCTTCTTGACGACCGTCATAAATGGCTCCCTTTGAATCACTTAAAATAATATTGTTAACTCCGCACGCTTGAAGTAGCTTAATAATCGCTATTCCTGCTGCTCCAGCACCGTTAACGACAACTTTTATCGTTGCAAAGGTTTTATTGACGAGCTTCAACGCATTGATTAAACCAGCAACTGTAACGATTGCTGTTCCGTGTTGGTCGTCATGGAAAATTGGAATGTTCATTTCACGCTTGAGTCGTTCTTCAATAATAAAACAGTTCGGCGCAGCAATGTCTTCTAAATTAACCCCGCCAAAAGTCGGTTCAAGTAATTTTACCGTTTGAATGATCTCTTCTATGTCTGTTGTGTTTAAACTAATCGGAAAGGAATCGACACCCGCAAAGCTTTTAAATAAAACCGATTTACCTTCCATAACAGGTAAAGCTGCTTCAGGGCCGATATTTCCTAAACCTAAAACGGCTGTACCATCAGTGACGACTGCAACCATATTCCCCTTCATCGTATATTCATATACTTTTTCCGACCGTTCATAAATTTCTTTACACGGTTCAGCAACACCTGGCGAATATACTAAACTTAAATCTTCTTCGTTTTTAACGGCTACTTTCGATTCAATCGTTAGTTTTCCTTGATGTTTTCGGTGTATATGTAATGCATCGTTACGTAATTTTGACATTGATGTAATACGCTCCTTTGTATGTTATTAACGTTTGATAACTTTTATGCAAAATATTCTCTTACTAAATAATAGCTTATTTATTATAACAAAACATTTATAAGTAAAACTAGCAAAAATCATTTTTTCAAAACGACATAGTCTTTGCCAAATTCGTTTTGTAACCATTGTAAACATTCATCATTAACCTTTAATTGGTAAGTCTCACTCAATTTATACGTTTGTTTTTCTTTAGCAACGTACACGTAAACAGGGGTTAATCCCGGATATTTTTTGGCGATTCGTTTAATCATTGATAAAACTTCCCGATGAGAATGCGATGTTATTTTAATAAACAATTGTTCCTTTGTCTGTTCAAGGGTTTTTAACGGATACTGTTCCATCGTTTGAATGACAAATTGTAATTGATTATTACGTGTTTCTGTTTTTCCTATAACTTTAACAAAAATATCTTCATTCAGCCAACTTTGTACTTTTTGAAACAAGTTAGGAAAAACGACAGCATCCATTTCGAAAAATTCGTCACTTAACATTAAAAAAGCCATTTGATCTCCCCGGCGCGTACGGATTTTGCGAACCGATTGAATAATAGCGACACTCTTTATCGATGTTTGCCCTTGCCTATCAGCCGCCTCTAACAACGTATAATATCCTTGTCTCGCTAATAAATCCCGTCTATCTTTTAATGGATGGCTTGATGAGTATAAACCGAGATAATCCCGTTCAAAGGCTAATTTTTCCATTTGGGAAAAGTCTTCACGCTCGGCATACGTTTCGGTAAAATCGAATTGATCTTCTAAAAAACTCGGCTGTTCTTGAAATTCTTTAAACAGTTCCGCCTGATTAATCGCATCATCTAACGTTGCGAGTAAACTTGCTCGATTTGATAAAAATTCATCAAAAACGCCTACTTTTATTAAATGTTCAATCATTTGCCGATTAACTGTTTGCAGCGAGATACGAAAACAAAAATCAAATAAACTTTTAAAGGGACCGTCTTGTCGCTTATTGATAATTTCCCGCATCGCTTGATAACCGACCCCTTTAATCGCTAATAATCCCATCCGAATATTGCCCTTTTCTACAATAAAACGACCGAAACTACGGTTAATGGACGGTGGCAAAAGGTCAATATTCCTTTTTCGCATATCCATGACATATTTGTTCAACCGCCGTTGGTTCGTAACAGAAGTTGTTAACAATTCGGCAAAAAAATATGCGGGATAGTGGGCTTTTAAATAAGCTAATTGATACGAAATCTTACTATAGGCGACAGCGTGACTACGGTTAAAACTATAATTAGAAAACTTTTTTAACCAATGATAAATATCTTCCGCTTCATTTTTTGAATAACCTTGTCTTTGACAGCCCTTTATAAACTGAGCCTTTGCCTTCGGTATTTGTTCTTCATTTTTTGAACTTAATGCCCGGCGAAAAATATCCGCTTCTCCTAAGGTCATCCCAGTAAAATGGCGGACGATTTGCATCATTTGCTCTTGATAGACTAACACACCGTACGTCTTTTTTAAAATCGGAGCCATATCGTCATGTAAATAAGTCGTTCGTTCTTTGCCATGTTTACGGCGAATAAACGTCTCAATATATTGCATTGGACCCGGTCGATAAAGGGCATTAACGGCAACAATATCCTCAAGGGATGTAGGTTTTAATTGGCGCAAGACATCTTTCATTCCAGATGATTCTAATTGAAACACACCATCTGTTAACCCC
>DATGSQ010000011.1:0-22839 GCA_035302425.1 Bacillota bacterium
AAGTAAAACTCCAAGAAAATGATATTGCTTTTGTCATAAATGATTTAATAGAAAGTATACCAAAAGAAGCCTTTCAAAATTTTCTTCGAAAAACAGGACGCCCAGCATACCATCCACGAATAATGTTAAAAGTTATTTTGTTTTATGTTGCAAAAGTATCCGGCATAACGACAGCGTCAACTTCTCCGTTTACGCAAATTTCCCCATCTGCATAAACTTCGGTATGTACTTTCCACCGTTTCGGATGAACTTTTTCTAATGTGCCATAAGCAACTAATGGAACATCTTGTGGGGTAGGTTTCATAAAATAAACTTTTAATGATGCCGTTACAAATCGTGGTGGATCAACACCATCACCCGGTTCATGACCGTTTTCTCGATGAAGGGCTAAAGCTGCTGAGCCTGTTCCGTGGCAATCGATAAACGAAGCGATAAATCCACCATAAACAAAGCCTGGAATAGCCATATGCTCTTCATGGGGTGTATAAATTGTTTTCGTTCGCTCACCATCCCAACCCGTACGAAATTTGTAACCTTTATCATTTAAACGACCACAACCGAAACAATGAGCGAAGTCATCTGGATAATCATCTTGAATCGCATGGGTAATTTTTGTTTCCACTTGTTCATCTCCTCGTATAGTATTTTCAGACATAGTTTTTTGTCTGTAACATCGTTACTTTTCCTGCGATAAATCACTATATTTCTAAACATAAAAATTATGTTAAAAAATCCTTGGACGTTGCGTGATATTCCTAGATAATGATTGTAAGGATCCTTTGGAACAATTATTTCTCTCCTTGCGAAGTTCACCGCATAAAAAAGACTGTTTCCCAGTGTACGTTTTGACCTACACACACGCAGGCTGTACACCTTGATTTTAAACAAATTGTGCCTTGATAACCAAATAATTATTTATTTTCTTCTTGACATATTACCGCAGGCGTTTGGTAAATACTTTATTATTTAGTATATCATAATAACCTATATAATAATTTTCATTTCATTAAAAATTATCTGCCAATACAACAATTGTGTTAATATATAATTACGTATACCGAAATAAATTTATAAAGGGGCATCATGATGGGAAGGTCTAAAACCGTTTCGCAATCATCTTCATTACATACAGAAAAAACTGTTTATTCTATTTTAATGATTATCGGCCTGTCGCATTTATTAAACGATGCATTACAAGCTGTTATCCCTGCAATGTTTCCAATTTTAGAAAATACTCTTGGATTAACATTTACTCAATTAGGATTAATCGCCTTTACTTTAAATATGGTTTCTTCGGTCATGCAACCACTCGTAGGGCTCGTTGCCGATCGCCGGCCAATGCCTTATGCCTTACCGATTGGCTTAATGAGTAGTACAATCGGTATGCTTGGATTAGCTTTTGCTCCAAATTTTTGGTGGATTATTATTTGTGTTATGTTTATCGGTTTAGGTTCAGCTATTTTCCACCCTGAAGGTTCACGTGTCGCTTTTTTAGCAGCTGGTCCGCGACGTGGCTTTGCTCAGTCGATTTATCAAGTCGGTGGAAATGCGGGTTCATCCCTCGCTCCACTTATTACCGCATTAGTACTTGTCCCACTCGGTCAATTTGGGGCGATTTGGTTTACATTAGTCGGTGGATTAGCAGTAATTTTCCTTATGTACATTGCTCGATGGTATGCGGTTGAGATGAAAATATATGCTGCAAATTCAGCTCAAGTAACACAAAACAAGCAAAAACAAAGGGTGCCAAAAGCAGTTATAAATGCTTTAATTGTACTCATTTTACTCGTTTTCGCCCGTTCATGGTATTCAAACTCAATCGGTAACTTTTATGCATTTTACACGATTCAAAATTACGGTTTATCAATTGCGCAATCACAAATATACATTTTTACATTTTTATTATCAGGAGCAATCGGTACGTTTTTAGGTGGGCCATTAGCTGACCGCTTTGGTAAGCGGCAAATTATTTTATATTCATTAATTGTTCCTGCTCCTTTAGCGATTATTTTGCCCCATGTTGGTCAAACATTAGCTATTATACTGCTCGCTGCCATCGGAATACTTTTAATGTCAAGTTTTTCAGTGACTGTCGTATACGCGCAAGAATTAATGCCTGGAAAAATAGGAACGATGTCTGGATTGATCGTTGGATTAGCTTTTGGTATGGGAGCTATTGGCTCTGTCGTGCTCGGAACGTTAATTGACTGGATCGGTTTAACGCCGACATTAATTTTAACATCTTTTCTTCCATTACTCGGCTTTTTAACTTATTTATTACCGACGGATGAGACAGTAAATCGTTGGAATGCTGAAAATATATAAACGTTTTTAAATAATGTAACAATGCGATTTTTTCATAGATTTCCACGTGTATAACTAGTTTTATACAGACTTTTTTGGTAATCTTTTATATAAGAGATAAATTTTTTTCTAAAAGAGATGAGGTACGGACATGAAACATTTAGTTATCTTAGGTGGTGGATATGGTGGCCTTAAAATTTTAACGACACTACTTAATCAATCGCTTCCAGATGATATACAAATTACATTAATTGAAAAAAATCCATATCACTCCTTAAAAACAGAATTTTATACGATTGCGGCCGGAACGTGTGCAGATAAAGATGTACGCATGGAATTTCCTAAAGATGAACGGGTTCATTACGTTTTTGCAAAAGTTAACCATATTGATATAAATAATCAAGTTATTACCGTTGACCGCAAAACTGAAGATAAAATAAACTATGACTATTTAGTCGTTGCCCTTGGGTGTGAAGATAATTACCATGGTATTGACGGAGCGGAAGAATTCACCTATAGTGTACAGTCATTTTCCAGGGCACGATACGCAGGTCTAGCCGTTAATAACTTAAAAGCTTACGGTAAAGTTTCGATTATTGGTGCTGGGCTAAGTGGCATTGAAGTTGCTTCGGAAATTCGTGAAAGCCGCCCAGATTTAAATGTACGCTTGCTTGACCGTGGTGGAACCGTTTTACGCGGCTTTGACCCACGTATACAAGCACATGTTACGGATTGGTTTGTAAGAAATGATGTTGAAGTGTTACATTATGCAAACGTAGAGTATGTTGAAAAAGACGGTGTTTGTAATAATGGTATTTGTTATGTAAACGATGTTACGATTTGGACTGCGGGTGTTAAACCGCACCATCTCGCACGCTCTTTACCGTTTACCAAAAATGAATACGATCAAATTATTGTCAACGATTACTTCCAAGTACCAGAGAATAACAACATTTATGTTGTCGGCGACTCAGCTGCTTCTGAACATTCACCAAGTGCCCAGTTAGCCGGTCAACAAGGAGAACGAGTTGGACATGTTTTAGCAACTATTTTTCAAGGGAAAGAACCGAAAAAACCGAGCGAGATTAAATTAAAGGGTGCTTTAGGTTCCCTTGGAAAATCGGATGGATTCGGCAATATGTTCCAACGTCCATTAACTGGCCTTTTACCACGACTTGCAAAATCGGGTGTTCTCTGGTTGCATAAAGCAAATTAATATTAATATTCAACGCACAACTTTTTTAAGAAGTTGTGTGTTTTTTTGTTTACATAAATATATTTTTAATTGAGACAATATTTAATGACAACTTTTGAAAGTGAGGGTTTTTATGGAAAAGCATCGTGCTGTAGAAATAGCTAATTCACCTGTTATGAAAGATGTTACTTACCAAGGGGCCCAAGTATATATTCAACACGTTGATGAACAAACAGGTATGGCTCATATTCAGATACTCGATGAACCGGAGCAAACGCTAACGGTTGATGTTTCGCATTTACAAGAAGATGAACAATAGATAATAAAAATGTCGTTGTAACATTTCTGTAAGTGTTACAACGACTGTTTATTAATATGTAGCGTGTCCCGCTAAAGTTGCCATCGCAACGATTGTTCGGTATGCTTCCACAATATTTTCTGCTTCAAAACGTACAATCGTCGTACCCTCTTCTATTTTAGAGCGTGGAATTAACGATGCATACTCGGCTTGGCCATAATTAGCAAATTCAACGCGAATCGTTGGATGATCAGGTGGTGTAAGTGGCTCCATTTGATCAAACGATTGTATCGCCGTTTTCACTTTTTCTTGAAGTAATTGTTTTGCTTTCGTTGGAGTGAGAGACTTTGTTGATGCACGGGTCACGTGTTGTTTCACAGGAGCTGTGACAATATGTGGCATGAGCTGTTTCGCTTCCGCACAAGCTTTATCGTCTCCAGCGATCATAATGACAGGTACACCATAATAACCGGCGACATAAGCGTTTAAACCAATTTCCCCAACTAAAACATCGTCAACATATATGTTACGAATATTTAATGTAATGGTATGGCTCATCACTCCCGGTTGGCCAGCTCTTGCATGATAACCAGCAAAAATAGCACCCGAAAATGTCCGATCAAGTGATTGTACCATTGAAAAAGGTTTACTTCCGCCTGTAATAATTTCTGCATCAGGGTGCAACTCTTCAATGATTATATTCGTCATCGTTGAGTGGCTATCATTGACGAGTAAATAATCAACTCCCTGGGCAAATGCTTCGGAAATGATTGCATTCGCTTCTTCTGTCATAATACGGCTACCCCGTGCATAGTGATTTTCTGTTGCCCTAACAAAACGAAAATCGGGCAATCCGGTAATCCCTTCCATATCAACCGATAAATAAAGTCTCATATACAAGTGCCCCCTTAATAACTATTTATAAGTTTTCGAAAAATAGACGAATAACATCTGCCCCGCCGATAAATGTGCCAAGGGAACTTCCAATATTTGCTAATAAAACGACTAAAAACACCCGGGTCACTTTATTTCTCCAAAATCCCTTCGCTGTAAAAACATCTTCGGATAATGATTCAAAATCGGAAACATGTGGTCGCTTCATATATGCTTGTACAAATCCAGCAAACCAACCAGCAGCTAAAAGTGGATTTAATGATGTAATCGGTGCTGCGATAAAAGCTGTGATCACTGCTAATGGATGACCAAGCGCGGCAATCGTTCCAATCGCTGCTAATGATCCGTTCCATAATACCCAGCTTAACGTTTGTTGCCAACCGGCTGCTGGGTTGTTATAAAATGTGTAAGCAATCAAGCCAATAATAAGAATCGGTATGAGCCAAAGAATTACTTTCGGTGCCTTTGACTTTGGTGGTCGGGCTGTTAATTGTGTTAAACTTTGCTTGCGGTAAATTTCTTTCATAATTCCCGGAACATGGGCCGCTCCAAGTACAGCGACGATTTTTTTGCCAGGAGCCTTACGAATTTTTTCCGCTAAATATTGATCCCGTTCATCGATTAATGGCTTTTTTAATCGTGGGAAATGTTCTGTCATTTCTTGTAACATCGAATTAAGCATATCTTGTGATTTCATTTTTTCTAATTCTTCTTCAGTAATTTCCTCACGACTGAAAATACTATAAATAATCGATGAAAGTAATGTCGCTTTTCCTTTGAGACCTATTCCGCGCCAAATACGGGAAAACGTTATTTGAATGTCACGATCAGCTAAAACGAGTTCAGCGCCTATTTCCTCAGCTGATTCAATACCTTGGATCATCTCTTGTCCAGGTTTAACCCCGAATTGTTTGGCAAGTCGATTTTGGAAGGATGAGATGGCTAAGTTCATTAAAAGTAATGTCGTCTTTTTTTCGCGGATAACTTTAAAAATATCCATATCACGCCACTTGTTTTTATCTTGAATCGACTCAAAACGTTTTTGATCAAGTTCAACACAAACCGAATCAGGTTGTTCTTCTTGAATCACTTTTTCAACGAGTTCGGCACTTTTCCGTGATACGTGCGCTGTTCCGATTAATATAATTTCTTTATCATCAACGGTTAACCGTGTAATATTTTCTTCTGACATGAAAATTCTTCCTTTTTCTACGCTATAATATGAACTGCATTTATTATACATGATTAAAAACGATGTGGGAAAATTATTTTACTTATTCATTTATATTTTGAAAAAGAGTAGTCCATAATATTTCATGAACTACTCTTAACCACTATAAACTCGCTAAAAAGTCTAATACTTCCTTATCAATTTTTCCACGTTCTAATTCGCGACCTTCAAAGTTTTCTACCCGGTGAAAATCACTTAACGCATCAAAAAACATCTCATCATTAACATCCGTTGTCTCAATTTTACCAAGTCGATGAAGATGATTCGCAATTTGTTCACGAATGTCTCCTTCTACAGTTAAAATGTTTTCCTTTTTAGTCACGCCAAAATATAAATTGTGTAATTTGTAAATCCGGATTAGTTCTTTGATTGGATCTGGATGCTCGTCTACACGTAAGTCGATAAAACGATCATTTGCTTGTAAGTATCCACCTTTTTCTTTCACGATATAAAGGGCAGCTGATTGTTTACCACGTCGGTCGCCGCCAGCAGCTTGTCCTGCATCTAATGCAGCAAGTAGACGTTCGGCTAAACTTCCTTCTGTTTGCTCAAAAGTGTCGACCATATCGTTAACAACTGCTTCACCTGCTAAAATATTACCTTGGGCAACGCAGTTTTTACCAACACGATCGCCTGCCCAATCGTAACAACCTTTACCTGTAAAGGCTGCTCCATTTCCATTCGCATCGATAATTCCGACTTGTCGTAAATCCCGACCGTCATCATTATCTGTTAAAATTTTTACCGCTTCTTCAGCTGACTTTCCTTCAGCTAGCAATTTTAAACCGTCTGGACCGTATGCTGGGTTTGCAAAGGATTGTGTCGCAACTGCACCAACACCAGACTTAGCCCATGGCACAACAGAGCCAACTCCGATAAACTTCGATTGGACGGCAATACCTAATTCTTCAGTTTCTGGATCATAAGCAACGATTGAAAATGTCATATAAATTTCCCCCTAAATAATTTATTTTTTATACATAATATGACCGTCGATAATCGTCATATTAATTGTCGTTTCTAGTAATTGATCAGCATCTTCCATTGTAAATGGGTTTTCTGAATAAACGGTCATATCGGCTAACTTTCCACGCGTAATCGTACCTTTAACCGTTTCTTCATTCGTCGGATAAGCACCCATTTTCGTAAACAATTTAAAGGCATGTTCTATTGTTAACTTTTGTTCTGGATAATAACCATTATGATCTTCATTCGGTAACTTTCGAGTAACCGCCGCATGAATACCTAATAATGGATCAACAGGTTCGACTGGACTATCTGATCCACCGGCACAAACGACACCAGCATCGATTAATGATTTCCACGCATAGGACAATTTCATCCGCTCTTCTCCTAATCGGTCAATGACCCAAGGGAAGTCCCCTGCTAGAAATCGCGGTTGAATATCAGCAATCCGTGATGGTAAAAGTAAACGTTTAATTAAATCTTCTCTTAACACTTGAATATGGATGAGTCGATCACGATAAGCGACCGTTGGGAATTGATCGAGAATATCGAGAATGTTTTCTAGAGCTTTATCACCAATCGTATGAACCGCAATTGGCATGCCTAAATGGCGCGCTCTTTTTACGATCGTGTACAACGTTTCTTGGTCAAACATCGCATCACCATATTGACCTGGTGCATCATGATAAGGCTCTGACAAAAGGGCTGTTCGCCTCCCCATCGCTCCATCAGCAAAGATTTTTACTGCACCGACTCGTAAAAAGTGATCGCCATATCCTGTATAAAAACCTAATTCATCGATTTCATCTAAATATTCGTGATCAATTAATAAATTTGATCGTAATCGTAAATTCTCGCCATGTATTAATTCATCGTAAATTTGCCACGTCTGTGCCATGCCACCTAAATAACGCGGATCGTTTGTGTGAACAGACGTTAAACCTTTTTCCATCGCAAATTTTATCGCTTGCCGCATCCCTTTTTTCAAATCATCATAAGATGGCTCGGGAATATGGTTTGTAACAATTTGTGCAGCACTTTCTAATAGAAGCCCTGTTGGTTCCTTCGTTTTTCCATCTAAAATGACTGTTCCACCTTCTGGTACCGGCATATCCCGATGATATTCACTTCTTTTTAAGGCGACACTGTTTACTAAAGAAGCATGTCCACAAATTCGTGGAATATAAAGAGGATTGTTCGGAGCTGCTTCATCGAGTTCTTCTATCGTCGGAATCGTTCCATCGGTGAAAATATTTTCATTCCAACCGCGACCGACGAGCCATTCGCCATCATTTAAAGTCGCTGCTCGTTCGCGTATCATTTCGAGCATTTTTCGTTTAGATGTTACACCGCTTACATCGAGATTTAAAAAATTATTAGCAATTCCAGAAATATGCAAATGGCTATCGATAAGACCTGGTGTTACCGCTTTTCCCGCAAAATCAATGACTTCACTATTTGTCGTTCGCCACCTTTTGAGCATATCTTTAGTCGTCCCTAAATCGATAAAACGACCATTTTCAACGACTACTGCTTCAACTTGTGGATGCATCTTATCGAAGGTATAAATACTCCCATTAACAAAAATCTTACGCATTAAATCTCCCCCCTTATTTACTTTCTTCCAAAATCGGCTTTACTTTCACCCCACTTTTTCGTCTCCCATTTTAAAAGTTCATTCGAATACTCATAGTTATGGAGCCAACGTAACGCACGATCAATTAATTGCCATATACGTTCTGTCGCATCATTTCTATCTAAAGTCGTATTGACACGTTTGTTTTTCACCCAACTGATCGCAGTGACTGAATCCGAATAAATGGGCTTTAATGAGTTTTGTTGTTTGAGTAAGGCTAAAGCATGAACGATTGCTAAAAATTCACCGATATTGTTCGTTCCATTCGCGACTGGACCATAATGAAATAATTGCTCTCCGGTTTCTGTATGAACTCCGCGATATTCCATATCTCCCGGGTTACCACTACAAGCGGCATCAACGGAAACACTATCTAATATGTAATTTGTATCGGAAGTTCGCGTTTTTGCAACTGTCTTTTTTTGCAGCTGATAGCCCGCTTTATATGCTTGTTTTGCTTCATCATAAGATTTAAACGATTTGTAACGGGCGCCTTGAAAGCCATGCACTTGTTGTTTGCAGGCTTCCCACGATTGATAAATACCAGGATTTTTACCTTTCCAAACGACATAATACTTTTGCTGTGACATATTATTCTCCTTCATAAACTTAATCATTATTATACGTATTTTTCTTATAATATTAAAGCGATTACATGAACATGAACGGTAAAAATACTCGAAGATTGCTTTAGTCTTCGAGTATTAATAAGTAATTTATATATCATTTTCTACAAATATTGTTAAAACCTTTGCACCTTTATTATCGACCGGAATAAATAGATGTGGCTTCGTTCCTTTAAAATATGCCGAATCTCCTTTATTCATTAAACTTTTTTCATTATCATATAATAAGTAAATAGATCCTTCTAATACATAAATAAACTCATCTTCCGAATGTGTATATGGTTCGTAACGTAAATTTTCATCTTTCGGCGTCACATAAACAATAGTCGGCTCAATATTTGAAAACTTCGATCGGTTCGCAAGCAATTCATAGGAGTACCCCATGCTTTCATCGCCGACGCTCGTTTGTCGATTTGATTTTGGCATTAGAACGAGATCTGTCTCTGGACGATCATCGAGCACCCAGGAAAGAGAAACATTTAAAGATTGGCTTATTTTGGATAATGTAGCAACAGCGGAAGAAGTTTGTCCATTTTCTATTTTGGAAAGTAAACTTTTCGAAATCCCACATTCATCAGCCACTTGTTGTTGTGTTTTTTTCATGCGCAAACGGGCTTGTTTTATTTTTACACCAATATTCTCTAAATTAAGCGTAATTCCCCTCTCCCCCTTGATTATAAGTAATGCTTTTATCATAAGTGAGAGAAAGTTTTCCGTCAAGATAGATGAACAATGTCTGTCAGATAGCAGTTGATTAACTTTACATGTGTTACTATAACCAGTTAGATTATAATTATTGCTCGATTATCTAAACTTAATAATTTGGTAAAAATCGTTATGGCATGGTTGACGATTGGTGATGCTCGCTTAATCACCGATATGGCGCGGTTAATTACTGTTGGTGCTCGCTTGAATAGTTTTGATGCTCGCTTGATTAGTGTTGGTGCTCGCTTAACTGCTAATATGGCGCGGTTAAAGTAAATTGTTGCTCGGAATTGATGAATTAGGTTAACTTCGAATGCTTTTTAAAATAAAATAGTCATCATTTCTCATTAAAGATTACGAAAAATGATGACTGACTAATATATTTTATTGTTGACTTGCTGCATAGGCTAATGATTTACTCGGTAAAATTTTTCCTAATTTATTTTGAATAAATAATCCGGCCTCTTGTAATTTCTTTTCATTAATACCTGTTTGAATCCCCATACCATGGAGCAAGTAAAGAACGTCATTTGTTGCAACGTTACCGGCAGCTCCCGGTGCATAAGGGCAACCTCCTAAACCGCCAACTGTACTGTCAAAGCGGTATACACCATAGGTCATTGCGGTCATTATGTTTGCAATTGCCATGCCCCGTGTATCATGAAAATGTAAAATAATTTTTTCCTTTGGATAACGTTGTAAAATAGCTTCAAGCAATTCCTCAACTTGCGAAGGGACTGCTGTTCCGATTGTATCTCCTAAAGAAAGGTCATCGATACCTAATTCAAATAAACGGTCACTAATTCGTAGGATATCGTCAATATGAATGCGTCCTTCGTAAGGACAAGCAAATACTGTTGATAAGTAACCTGTTACATGTTTTTTCGCTTTTTTTGCTTCAACGATTACTTCTTCTAAAACGGGAAAAGTCCCTTCAATAGACTTATTTATATTTTTCTTGTTATGTGTTTCACTTGCCGACATAAAAACTGACGCACCGTCTATGCCCGCTTCTAACGCATTTTCTAAACCGATCATATTAGGAACGAGTGCTGAATAACGAACATCAGGATTTCGTTTTATCTGACGACCGACATCTTTTGCATCAGCTAATTGTGGAATCCATTTTGGGTGAACAAAGGACGAATACTCAATTTCTGATACCCCTGAATCCGACAACATATCAATCCAACGTACTTTGTCAGGTGTTGACACCCATTGTTGTTCATTTTGCAAACCATCCCGCGGCCCGACTTCTTTAATTTGGACAAACTTCGGCCAACTTCTCATTAATCTCAGCCTCCTTTTGATTAAGCTTAAAAGTAATTACCTGTCAAGAATGCGTTTTCACAATATATAAAGTAAAGTTAGTTTATTTATATTCAACATTGTTGAACTTCTTTACTATAATATATAACAGTGCGCCTTTTTATGTCAATGTTTAAATGATTTCTTGAAAGACTTTTCACTTCATTTGTCTACTTTTTAAGTGATTTATCATACAAATAAGTTTTCACAACTAACTACTGCTTGTCATACTTTAAATGTAGTCCGTTTAAACCGGATTATCACGTGCTTAGTTGGAGGTATTGCTTGCTTTAGAGGAATTATTTCGTATTTAATATCTTACAGAAGTTCTTCCCTGAAATACGTTAAAACATTCCTTTTTCTATAATTAAGCAAATTCCCATTAATAAAAACACAGCAAATGTATTTCATCCACTGTGTTTTTAAATAATAAATTTCATTTAATTGTTCATTAATATACAATAAATCGCACATACTTCATACGTTCATTTACTAATACATAATTTGTTCACGTGTATGTGTCTCTTGAAAAGTATGTGGATCAGGATCAAAATATTGTTCATTATATTGAAAATAAAATTGACCTTCATATACATAACCTGCTCCCCATGTTGGATCCATTTCAATCCACTCGCCATCGACTTTTACCTCAACCCACGCATGACGTTCTCCTGCATGCCCACTTACATAATGAGCTTCAAGGCCAATTGCCCGTAATAGTGCTGTTGCTAAAAAAGCATAATCTTGGCAAATACCACTTCCTGCCTGTAATGTTGTCAAGGCACTATCACTTACACTAAATAAATCAGATTCCGCTTTTTTGACATCGTAAGAAACGTTTTTTGCGACAAATTCATATATCGCTTTTGCCTTTTCACGTTCAGTCACTAAGCCAGCTGTAATTTCCTCTGCCTTCGCGATAATCGTTGGATGCTCTGACTCAATGCCACGTGAAGGGAGTAAATCTCGTTCATCAGGAACATCGATAACATCATACGTTGTTTTAGCAATTGTTCGATAATAAAACATTGATTGATCTGTTTTTTCATAGTCTGGTACATTTATTTTCACTTCATAAGTTCCCGGGCCAAAACGAAAATATACATCATCTTCAAAAACATTATTTTCAACAGGGATAATATGTCCGGACTCTAAATCTTCATCTAAATAAGTCATCGTTACAATTATATGTTCAACAGGGTCAGTAACGTTTATTGATGGATCTATTTTCCCTTTTACTTTATACGCTTGCTCTGATAATATGTTCGGATCTGTCCATGACGGCTGTTCTAATACAACGCCACTTGTAAAGTAATCTGTATACGTTTCAACGGTAGCAAATTGTTTATCTACTTCATTTTGTATCCGAACAATGCCACTTGTGTAATAATAATCATCTGCTTCATTATGTAACTGAATATGTACTTCATGCATTCCTTCACCAAAATATAATGGCACTTCGCCGGTGAATACAAAGTCATTGACGAGCCAAACAATTTGTTCAACTTCTGAATCCTTTCTAACTTCGATTAATACTTTATCATGATTATATGTTTTCGCTACTGAACCTGTTAATAGAAGAGCCCCATCACCCGCTTCAACTTGTGTCATTTGTAGCTCATTTTCTACACCAAAACGAGTGTACTCGGGAACTTGCTCTTCGTGTTCATCTAAATTATTTACAGAAAATATAGCAACATCGTAGTATGTATGTTCATCATTCGGTGCACGAACTGATATTTCATAATCACCTGCACCAAACGGTAATGTAATCGTCTCGGAAAACTGACCGTCATCTAAAGTGATATAATAGTTAAACGGATCCTTTTGTTTATCTTTATGTTCAGCGACAATCCAAAGGTGGGGGAAATCCATTTTCGAATGTTTTTTTACTTCTCCACTTATTTGAAATGACGTTTCAACATCAAAGGATCTTTTTGTTGGTTCATCCAACGAAAAACCTATATCATCCGCATATGATGAAAAAGAAATTTTTTTCGGTTGAAATTTGCTTGTCGCCGATAAATCCGTACAACCAAGTAAACTCATTAATAATAGTAGCAAAAATATTTGGTTTAAAAACCTTCTTCCCACAGCTTTCTCGCTCCCTTCATTCATATTATACTGTTTTTCGAAAGATATTCTATCATTATATTATGTTTACCAATCGATTAATTGACCATATATTAGCGTCATGCTACTATGTAGAATAATTATTGTGAGGTGATCGTTCTTGTTCATTCATCATGTCAATGAAAACTTAACAATTCGCATGTTAAAAGTAAGTGAAGCACCATTATTGTTTGCCCTAACTGATCAATCACGTAACTATTTACGTCAATGGCTACCGTGGGTCGACCATGTAAAAGCTGTTGATGATTCTTTACAATTTATTGAACGATCCTTTGAAACGTATGCTAATCGTGAAAATTTAAATTGTGGCGTATTTTTTAAAGAGCAACTCGTCGGTATCGTTAGTTTTAATTCCTTTGATTGGACAAATTATATTGGAGAAATTGGTTATTGGCTCAGTATAGACCAGCAAGGAAAAGGAGTTATGACCCAAGCTGTAAAGGCATTTGTCGATCAAGCCTTTACTTATTTTGATTTAAATAAAGTTGAAATTTACGCTGCTTTACAAAATAAAAAAAGTCAAGCGATTCCCGAACGGTTAAATTTTAAAAAAGAAGGAGTCATCCGAGATGCTGAATGGCTGTACGATCGCTATGTAGATCATATTGTTTACGGATTATTAAAAAATGAGTGGGTCATTACAATCAAGCAATAAACAGCCCTACAATTAAACGAACAAAAGTTACATCGTGCATAACAACCAAGCAGTAAACAACCTTAACCGAGCGATAACAGACGCCAAACGAGCTTATCAAGATCTAAGGCGTACTTTAATAAGTAATAACTAGATGTAAGCGCGCCAAAACTGTTTGTTAACGAGCACAATCACAAGATCATAAACAAAAACTTGCACACTTTAATTAAACGGGCGTGTGCAAGTTGTTTATCAATCATTAAATTTGCATATTGTGTAATTTAGCAAAATGACCGTCTAAAGCGAGTAATTCATCATGTGTACCTTCTTCAACGATCCCGTCCTTTGTAACGACCATAATACGGTCCGCATTTCTAATCGTCGCTAAACGATGGGCAATCACGAGTGTCGTACGGTTTTTCGCTAAATTGTTTAACGCTTCTTGAATAATTCTTTCCGTCTCTGTATCTAAGGCAGATGTCGCTTCATCTAAGATTAAAATCGGTGGGTTTTTCAAAAACATCCGCGCAATCGCAATACGCTGTTTTTGACCACCTGACAATTTAAGTCCACGCTCACCTACTTGTGTTTCATAACCATCAGGGAGTTCATGAATGAATTCTTCTAAGTGAGCTTGTTTTGCCGCATATTCAATTTCTTCATCAGTCGCATCTAACTTTCCATAAGCAATATTTTCTTTTAACGTTCCTGTAAATAAGAAAACATCTTGCTGCACAATACCAATCTGTCTACGTAACGAACGCATTTTCATATCTCGAATGTCCATTCCATCGACCTTAATACTACCTTTATTTACATCATAAAAACGAGGGATTAAGGAACATATCGTCGTTTTTCCGGCACCTGATGGACCGACAAAGGCAATTGTCTCACCAGCATTTACTTTAAAATTAATCGACTCTAATACAGGCTCCTGTGTTTTTTCATAACTAAATGTCACATCATTAAACTCAATATCACCATGTAATGTAGAAACTTCAACCGCATCTTTACGATCAACAACTTCTGGGTAAACATCTAACAAATTCATAAAGCGACGAAAACCGGCCATTCCTTTTGGATATAACTCTAATAGAGCACTAATTTTTTCAATCGGTTTAAATAAAACGTTGACGAATAAAACAAACGCAATTAACTCGCCATATTTCATCTTATCAATATACGTAAAATAGGCACCGACAACGAGAACAATTAACGTTACAAGACGCATTGTAAAATAAATACTCGAATGAACAATTGCCATCACTCGATATGCTCTTAATTTTGACGCCCGAAAGAAGTTGTTATTTTTCGTGAACTCTTTCATTTCATAAGGCTCATTCGTAAAGGATTGAACGACACGTGCTCCCGAAACAGCATCCTCAATTCGCGCATTGACTCCGGCAATATCTTGATACATCGAACGCCAAGCGGCACTCATTTTTATATTACTATATGTGATTAAAACGATTAAAATAGGTACGATAAACAAAATAATTAAAGCTAGTTGCAAGTTAATCGTTAACATAATCCAAAACGCACCGACAAAGGTCATTGCAGCAATAAATAAATCCTCAGGACCGTGGTGAGCGAGTTCACCTATTTCAAATAAGTCCGTCGTAATACGTGTCATAATATGACCTGTTTTCGTATTATCGAAAAAGCGAAACGATTGCTTCTGTACATGATTAAATAAGTCTTCACGCATATCCGTTTCAATGTTAACACCGAGTTTATGACCCCAATAGGTCACAACGTAATTTAAAGCTGTACTAATCATATAAATAAGTAAAAGTCCAAAACTTACTTTAATAATAAGATCCCAATCATTTCCTGGTAGCAAATCATCAATAAACCATTGAACAGCGACAGGAAACGCAAGTTCTAATATTGCGACGATGACGGCACTCGTAAAATCAATGACGAATAAACGTCGATGGGGCTTGTAGTAAGAGAAAAATCGTTTCAGCATGCGAAAAGTGCACTTCCTTTTTATATGTCTTTCAGAAAATTATATGTTTTTATTAAAGCGATTGCAACATTGACGTTTTACAAAACAACTTTTCTTAAAATATTTTCCACAAATATAGTAATCAGCAACAACACTATCCACAAAGTTATCCACATATGCACAAGTGTTCGTACTTATTTTGTGGTTATTTTTTATTTGACCACAATATATAGATGACAAGTTAGTTATCCACAAGAAATGATAGAGTTTTGCACAAGATGTGAATAAAATTGTGTATAAAGCTATTACTTTACGAAGGTTTATCCTCTACTGAAAAAACGGTTTGTTTTCTCTTAACATAAGAAACAAACCGGTATAATTATAATAAAAAATATACAGACCCAACGACACTCACTAAAAAGATTATATTCAATGGTAAGCCTAATTTGACATAATCAGAAAACTTATAACCTCCTGGCCCATATACGATTAAATTTGTTTGATAACCTATTGGTGTCGAAAAGCTTGCTGATGCCGCAATCGCGACAATAACTGCAATCATATTTGGTTCAATATTCAAATACGTAGCAACTTCTACAGCAATTGGCAAAACAATAACTGCCGCTGCTGTGTTTGTAATAACTTCTGTTAATAAGTTTGTTATTAAATAAATACTCACTAGTAACCCTATTAAACCAAAATTGTCAGCAACAAGATGAATGATTGAGTTTGCCACTAACTCTGCTACGCCAGAAGTTTCAATAACTTTACCGATACCAAGGGATGAGACGATTAATAGAAGTACTTGAAAGGGTATACTCTTTTTAATATGTTCAGGATCGAGTAACCGTAAGACGATAAATAAACCAATTAAAAATAAAACACCTTGGAACATTGTCACAATATTTAATGCTACTGAGATAATCATTATTAAAAAGGAACTAATCGAAATGATTGAATCTCGTTTATTTAACATTTTATTTGCTGGTATTTCCGATAATGTGTAAAATTCATCACTCCGATAAGCATTTTGTTCAAAATCTTTTCCAGCTAATAATACTAAAACATCACCAGGTTTTAGTACAATGTCCCCGATATTTTTATTAATATGTTCATTTTTTCGGTGAACAGAAACGATTGATGCATCATATTTCGCACGAAAATTTGTATGTTTAATCTTTTGATGAATAAGTGAAGAGTTATGGGATAAAACTGCTTCAATTAATTTACCATCTACTTCTTGTAACGTATCTAAAGTGACATCTTTACCCGTTTTTATTGATAGATGACGAAACTGTTCTAAGCTATGAAGGCTCTCTAAAGTCCCCCTAAAAATTAACGTATCATTGGCTTGAATCGTATCATCTAATCGGACGGGAGAAATTGTTTCATCAGCACGAATAATTTTTAGCAAATATAAATCTTTTAATAAGCGAAACTCCTCAGATGTAACCGTTTTGCCAATAAGGCGGCACTTATCACCGACAATGACTTCATATATAAAGCGCCGTCCCTCATTAAACGTATCTGTTAATATACTTTCATTTTTCGGTAATATTTTTTGACTAAACATAATAAGATAAACGATACCGAGAATCACACCAACGATAATATACGGAACAAAATAAAAGAAAGTAAAACCCGTAAAGTCATTTCCTAATAACCATCCATGAACGATTAAATTAGTCGATGTACCAATTAATGTAAACATTCCCCCAAAAATCGTTAAATATGAAATCGGCAATAGGAGTTTACTCGCATGAAAATCTTTCTCTTTACACCAACTTTGAATAGCGGTTGTCATCATGACGACGAGCGGTGTATTGTTTAAAAACGCAGATAGTCCTACAAGTGGCGGTGCTAAACGAATAAGTGAACTTTTCTCAGACTTTGATTGCCGTAATATTGTGTGTAAAAGTCGGTCGGTTACATTTGTGCGCTCGATAACTGACACAACGATAAATAATAATGCAAGCGTAAGTACCCCTTCATTTGATACAGTTAACATCGCTTCTTCCGGTGTAATATATCCAAGTATAAAAAAAATTAATACAGTTAAAAATGCAATGGTAGCCGGATGAGCAATCTCTATAAACATTAAAACAAACATAGCGATAACTAGCCCGATAATGATGATTTGTCCGATTAGCATGAATTTCACCCTAAAATTTAATTTATGTTCATACTTTATCATACATTTAAACATAATTTATGGAAATTTACTAAAAAAAGAATGAAATTAATTAAAATAATTTTAAACACTTAGAGAAAGTATTTTTCTCTTTTTTAATAAAAATTTATTCTCGGTTTATAATCTTGTAAAACTAACGATAAAATTTCTTAAAAAAACAGTGCTCAATATTAAGAGCACTGCTTTGTCATATTTATTTCAAACGATATTTACCGCCCACCACCTAAGCGACCTCCCCTACGACTCGCACGTCCACCGGCACCAGAACTTCTTGTTCGCTCTTCAGATCTTCTCTGAAATTCGCGTCTACGTTCCTCTGCGGCAATTTGTGCCATTTGACGACTACGGTGTACTGATCTACCTACTTTCGATTCTGTTTCATAGTTAGGATATATCTGCTTAAACTGTTTTTCAACAACAGTCGTTAAATTTAAATAGGATGCCCAAATCATCATTTCGTCCCATAACTTAACGTTGATCGCCTCATGTTCATGGAGTAATGAAAAATCATGTAAATAATTAACATAGCGATAGACATTTGCAATAACAGCTTTTCCTTCCTTTGTAAAATTGTAATAAACGGTTGGTGCGAAAAGTGACTTTTTTTCAAATCGTTGTGTATAACCATTTCTTGCAAGCATTTCTGCCGATTCTCGCAATACTTTTCTTTCCCACGTTCGTAGTTTGATGGCATTTAGTTTTGCCCAATTTCCAATTTGACGATCCGTAATAACCCCATCGTTATTCGTCCGTTCCTTTATCATTTGATAGAGTTGACCTTCTAGTGACTCTGGAGCGTGGTGGTCACTAAAGAAATGAATAGCTTGTCGAGGGCGGCGCATCATTCCTGTTGATGTTTCGACCATTTGTATTTTATCTTCATACAACCATTTTAATAAAAGTGATGTCAATAATGTATTAAAGTTAGCTACTCCCATGCGATAAACGATAAAATATGCGTGCAAGTAATCCCCATGGTAGGGATAGTCACGATAATATTCTTCCGGAAATCGACGTTGAAATCGCGCTGGTTGCTGGACGACAAAGTTTTCACCTGGACGTATCTTATTCACAATAAAAAGAAAGGCAAATATTAAAATTAAAAATCCAACTACTTGTAAAATAACTTTGACGACACTTCCTAAAAATGTATCGAAAAATCCAGATCGACTATCTAGAAAACTAGTGTCATAGTCACTATCTACCATTAATTCATCTTGTAGTTGTCTAAGTGTCATGTTATGGTTATCATTTGCAGCGAACTTTCCATTCTCAAAATGAACTAATAAAATGAGATAGTCATCAGAACGAAGAGGAGAATTTGATTGGGCAATCACTTTTCCCTGATTAAAATTAGCTGTCCCATTATAACCAAAACCCCATATTTGTGCATTATCATGATTAATTTCTTCAAAGGACTCAATTTCTACACGAACATCCAACCGTGGCATGTCAAAATCAATCGGCGAAAACTCCCAATAAATGACTTGAGCATCTTTTAATTGAGTGACCAAATCATTTACCCTATACTCAATAATATATTCATGGGCTCCATACTCACCGATTCCCCAAACAAGCTCTAGGCCTTCATTCGTTTCAAGCATACCATTTTTATAGGCCTTCTCTTCTTGAGAATCATTTATATTCCATTCATCTACAAAGGTGTATAATTCACCATTTTCCATCACAGTAAAATCATCAATCGTTGCCTGACCTAGGATAGATTCGTCAAAGATTGTTTTATACAATTCTGTTCCTTTTTGAAAATGACCATACCACCGTTCAACAAACTGAGCACTACCATCTTCATTTAACGTGACATGTATTTCAATCTCATTAATAAATGTATCATCGGCATAGGCAGGTTCCGCTTGTGTAAATACGATTAGGGATGAAAAGATTAATAAACAGAGCGAACTAAGCAATTTTCGCAACATATTATTCCCTCCTTTATTACCACGCGGGCATCTCTGCCTTAGCTTCGGTTTGTTCAAAATATTGCTGTTCCTTAAAGCCAAACATTGTTCCGACGATATTAGTTGGAAACTGTTTGATCCGACGATTAAAACGAGTGACAACATCGTTATAAATCATCCGTGAATGACGAACATGACCTTCAAATTTATTCACACTTTCCATTGTCGTCTGATAGACCTGACTCGCCTTTAAGTCCGGATAAGCTTCAGAAATAGCTAACAATCGTCCAAGAACATTATTTAATTCAGCATCCGTTTGTTCAATTTCTTCTATAGAACTATCCCGATGAAGACTTGCTCGTGTAGCCGTAATATTTTCTAGGAGTGATGTTTCATGTTGGGCATACTCTTTCGTTGCTGAAATTAAGTTTGATATTGCATCCCAGCGCGACTCAATTTGGGCGGCAATTTGTGCCCGTGCATTAAAGACCCGCTCTCTTAAAGTAACGAATGAGTTATAAACTGATACCATCCAAAGGACAAAACCAATAATAATAATGACTATTAAAATAACATAAACCATTACATTCCCCTCCATTTTGCTAATAACATAAATAACTGAACATTTCCAACTAATTTTTTTGACTTAATATTTAAAGAAATTTAATTATACAAAAATAAAAATAGCTTTACACTTCAAAGGAATTCAGTTATTGTAAGCACCCTTGTTAAATAAATTATATAAAACTAAGGTTAAATGTAGGTTAAGTATTCTAATTTAGCCGTAATCATTACAACAGTTATATGACAAGCTAGCAAAATTACCTTTTAAAAAAATAAAAACACTCCCTAAGTAAGAAGTAAAATCTAACTTAAGGAGTGCCCAATTTGTCATTCAAATATCGATTGATAAAAAACTTTATGATTTAATAATTAAAACGGAACAGTTTGTGTTTTGGACGACATAATTACTAACGCTCCCAAGGATGACTTGGCGAATATTCCCGAGTCCACGACTGCCCATAATAATTAAGTCGATATTGTTATTATTCGCATATTTACAAATAAGTTCACCGGGATTTTCTTTATGTTCCACACTTAAAATTTCTGTTTTAATGGTAATGCCTTCCCTAGCAAATTCATCAGCAATTTTATCCATTTGTGGTTGCAACTTGTCTGTTAACTCTCTCATAATATTTCTTGTCATCTGAAGATTTGTACGTGGGCCTGTTGCTTCAAGCACTGAAATAACATGAACTTCTAAAGATTCATTTTGTGATGCGTAACTCTTTGCTATTTCAATCGCTTTACGACTTAGCATTGACCCATCGTAGGCAACGAGAATTTTTTTATGCATGAGTCATCCTCCTCGAATAAAATAAACTTATTTAATATGTACCCTAATCATAACAATTTCAATACCGCTACTAACTATCTTTTAGTAAGTGTCATAAGACTGTCATTTTTTCTGCAACATGAATTGCGATATATAATTAAAAAATCTTCTATCATCATATAGTTCCCCATTAAATACAAAAAAACCGCCCACAATCTGTGAACGGTCATAATATTTTTATATAACTAATTTCCATACGATAACTTGTCCAAATTATTTCCAATAATTGTTCGCTTGTGCGATTGTCTGAAAATGAATCGCAACAACTTGAGAAGCAAAGGTTAAACTATCTGCACTATTTGCATACTCCGGGCGTAACTTATCCCTAACATCAGCAGATGGCTGTGTATATGCGACACCTTTTCTTGCAAGTGTTATCGCTAATTCAAAACCTTCCTGGGGTGTGTCTGTCTGCAAGCTTGTGAGCCAATCGGACATTATTATCATCTCCTCACTTTTGGGTTTATTATACAGGAAAATATAAGGTGATTAAAAAAATATACTCTCATCTAACAAATTTTTATTAATTTTTGTGATGGAGTTTTCATTTACTAGATTTTTAAAAATCATTATAAATTTATATAATACAACTTTTAACGAAAATCAATAACTTACGAAAACAGACAGCCCTGAAGAGTAAATTCTTTTATTAACATTTGTGGCATCATGCATAAAAACTTTATTGAATATCCTAAAAATAGTTAAATTTTAATTTAGAGCCAAAAATACACTGTATATTCATTGTAGTTTTTTTAACACTTATGCATATTATCTTTACTCTCTATCCCATCATTTGATGTAGTAATTACACTAGGTAAACCGCACTTGTATCGGCGATTTTACTAACCCTTTTATCCACGTCTGTCAAAATGCGAGTTCGAATCGCATCTATCAGATTAGAGGATATTTCGTTTTGCTGTTTTTTTATTGATCTTAGGGTCTCTAATCTGTTTTAAAAAGCTACATAAGAATATCCGTAACCAGCAGTAGAACATAATGATTCTTTTTCTATGGTTATTGAACGCTCCATCGTTACCTTCATTCGAAAAATCCCAAACGAAGGGCGTATTGAACGCTTCATTATTACCTTTATTCGAAAAATCCCAAACGAAGGGCTCATTGGACGCTCCATCATTCCCTTCAAACGTAAAATCCCAGACGAAGGGCGTATTGGACGCTCCATCGTTACCTTCATTCGGAAAATCTCAAACGAAGGGCATATTGGACGCTCCAACGTTACCTTCAAAAGCAAAATCTCAAACGAAGGGCGTATTGAACGCTCCATCGTTACCTTCAAACGTAAAATCCCAGACGAAGGGCATATTGAACGATCCATCATTCCCTTCAAACGCAAAATCTCAAATGAAGGGCATATTGAACGCTCCATCATTCTCTTCAAACGTAAAATCCCAAACGAAGGGCATATTGGACGCTCCAACGTTACCTTCATTCGAA